>NZ_JAIWYK010000006.1:0-18039 GCF_022030075.1 Anoxybacillus sp. LAT27 | reverse complement strand
CTCAATCGTTTTAGGAATAAACTCACCAAGATTTGTAAAAATTAATTCCTCTGGTTTTTCAACAACATTAATTCGTCCTTGAAGAGTGTAATCTTGATGAGCAATACAGTTATGCAACGCTTCACGAATGACATAAGGATCATACTGATTCACTTCAATAGGGAACAAACTTTGGTCCGGCATATAGCGATATTTTAAATTGCGGATTTTTGCAAAAAGTTCATTTGTGTTTAAAATAAATGGCGGTCCAAAATGCTCATAGTCCCTCTCAATATTATGTTCGTCTTTCAAAATCCATGTCATTTTTGCAACAGCCGGCGCCAAAAAATGTTCGGATTCAGGTTTACCAAGCAATATAATGGCTGCTCTTGTAATTTGTCCGTTAATCGTTACCCTTGCTTTATTCAGAAACGTTATATCATCCCATTTATCGACATCTTCGGCTAAACGCGGATTCTTCTTTTTATACTCTTCTCTTGCCTTCTCAATGGCGGTTTTATCTAAGTCGTCAATCGTAGCACCGGGGCAAATCCCAGCCGACCAATCTTCTTTCATACGTTGATTGCGAATACTTTCGATTTCTTGTATGTTGAGTGGACCTTTCGACTCACCATTTCGGCCAAAATAATGACCTTTCCAAGATGTTGGCATTCCTTTTGGCGCAGCAGGAATCTGAAACATAATCACCCTGCCCTCTGGATAAAAAAGTTCATAAATCTCAACAAACGATAATCCATCGTTTGTATGCCTTGATATCTCATATTTAAGGCGATCTAAATCTGCTCTATTTTCTCTGTATTGTGTTCCAACAATTTCTTTATTTTTATCTTTTACTCCAAAAATAAGCCACCCATAAGGCTGATTTTTTAAGTTAGCCTCATTGCTCAACGCTGAAAAGTATTCACCTAAATCATCAAAATGGAAATTACTCTTGGCTTCTTTAAACTCTACCCATTCATTTTCGGAGGGGAGGCTTCTAAACTCATCCAATAATTTTTTTAGTTCTATTTCATTCAATATCGTCACCTCCGTAAATACGATTATAACAGTAGAACTTACTTTATGTATAACATATCGAAATTTTGTAGTATTTACTATATATTATTACATTCAACACATATCTTATTTTGTCCTTTTTGCAAAAGACAACTCCTATAAAAAATTAAAAACGGAGCGATTGCCCCGTTTTCAATCTTCCGTTAAACAACCTCTTCTTGATTTATTTCTTCGCTTTTTATTGTTAAAAAATTCCATGAACTATTTCACGAATAATAAAATAATCATTACAACAATTAAAATGATTGTGAATAATTGCTAACAATCGCTATTTGTTGACTATTATCTGAAGTTGTTAAGACAAATTACATAACTAATAAGCACCGTTAACTGAGATGAAAATCACTAGACATGCCTTGTCCCCTTCTTCCTTTCATAATAGGGAATTATTATAAACTTCATTGTAATTGCAATCAGAATTAATAAAAAACATTGTAAATACTCCTTAGCATTAAACAATCTTTGTTTATTAATTGCTAAATCCAACACAATTGCTGATAAAAGAACTACACTAGAAATCACTGAAACATAAAAAGAAATTTTAGAGAGTATCCTCATACATACTCCTCCGCATGCTTTTTATTACTAAATTTTCCTAATAAAGAACATTTTAAACAATTAGTAAGTAGCGAGAACTTACACTCAATCTTTTCTTACAAACAAAAAGGCAGTTCATCACAATTATTGGTTACGATGAACTGCTACTGTTTATCAAAGTGTATTTAGTGTTTAGGTTGGAAATTATACATTACAATAAACTATTGAAATCTCTCCATATGTAAAGGAAGAACTTCTGTGTTATAGATATGCATTTCATTTATTAGTGGAATTTATTTTATAAAGTTCATTAAATTCAACTCAAACGGCTCTGGTCTTCGCTCTCTGCCTGAACCACTTATTGTTAATTACGGTTCGTTTCCATTAAATAATTACTCATGACGTAACGAAACACTTTTTCCTGCAATATATAGTCCCTTTTAATTTCCCGAAAATTTAATTTGTAGTAGTTATACTTTGGAATTTTTATGATTTCATAAATGATATCTTGTTTAAATAAATCAATTAACATCGGAATTTCCTCTATGTAAAAATTCTTACTAATCTGTATGTATTCAAAATACGGCAAGACCCAGTGCAAAACTGTTCCTTCTACTGTTTTAAGTACCAAAGATACCTTTTTGTACGGCTCAATCTCTACAACACTTTTCAATGCAGAATTTTTGTACAGAAAATTAATTTCGATTAATTCTTCTACTGTGTACTTCATTGTCCGTTCCCTCCCCTCTTAATAACTCATCTCTTACTTTATATGTTTACATATTCATAGAAAATTACCTGTTTTTATCGCAAAAGTCTTATATCATATCCTCATGAATAAAATAAAGAACAGTTAAGCCTTAAAAAGCCCACTGTTCTCTACCTTAATTCGTGTGTCATTTCAGTAAATCTCGAATGTAATACAAAATGATCAAAGTAATTAAACTAATAAGACACTTAATTCCACTTCTATCGTTTTCCTTCTGCTCAAATCATTAAAAAAGAATAAATAACTATGCAAAAAATCGATAATAAAATTAAAATCCCAATAACATACTTCACGTATCTGTAAACCTTCGTTTTAGACAAATTTTTAAAACAAAGATTAATAAATAAATCAGCAAGTGCAACTATAAGTATAAAAACAAACAGCAGCAAACAAACGTCTGAAGCCTTTTCTGCCCATGTAATCAGTGAATACAGTGCTGACATGAGAATTCCTCCTTTGTCTTACGCTATTTCGCTTACTGAGCATCATTTAGACTTTGAAGATCCCAATCCTGCTTTTTATCGGTTGTTATATGCAAAACAAAAACACGGAGCCAAAGCCCCGTGTGAAGAACATAAAGAATAGGAGATTGCGAATAATTATCTTGCTACAAACATTTGCACCCAATAATATACCGATTGCCCCTCTCCTATACTTCCTATTTCAACAACTCCAACACCTATCTCTGTATAAACTGGGTCTAAAATATTACTCCGATGCCCCGGACTGTTCATCCAATCAGTCATTACTTCTTCTGGGGTCCTTTGACCACCTGCAATATTTTCGCCAGCGTACTGATAGTATACATTAAATTTACTTAACATATCTCGTGGATCTCCATATTTCGGAGAAACATGAGCAAAATAATCGTTATCTCTCATGTCTTCGGCTTTCAATTGAGCAACTCTCGTTACATCTAACGCTAACTTTAATGGAGGACGTTTTTCTTTTGCACGTTCTTTATTAACCAAAGATACTACTTCTTTCACAAAAGGATTTAGATTAGCAATTTGTTTTTCTTGGTAATCTAATGCTCGTTTTACAAACACCGCCATTTGCGCTCTTGTTACTTTTCCAGTCGGGTCAAATTTGTCAGATGTTTTGCCTGTTGTAATTCCTGTTGCTACTAGCGTATTGATATATTTATATGCCCAGTGATTTTTCGGAACATCCTTAAACTCTGTTTTTGTTGTACCTTGTAAAGCAAATGCTTCTACTAAAATCTTTGCCAACTGTTCCCGTGTTAATGAGTTATTAGGATTAAACTTCTTTCCTTTCGAAAAAATCCCACGTTCCACTAAAGCCGCAATATATGGATAAGCAGCATCTTTCGATTTGACATCTATGAATCCCGGATTTGGGCGGTATTTCGTGTTGATTTGCATCGCTTTACCAACGATAACGGCGGCTTGTGCTCTCGTAACATATTGGTTAGGTTTAAAAGTGCCATCTGGATATCCATTGATAATCCCTTTGGATACTAGTTCTTCAATTTCTTTCTTCGCCCAATAGTTGTTAGGAATGTCTTTAAATTTGGATTGGGCTGAGCCATTCATTACGAATAATGTAAAACACAAA
This sequence comes from Anoxybacillus sp. LAT27, assembly GCF_022030075.1. Lineage (NCBI taxonomy): Bacteria > Bacillati > Bacillota > Bacilli > Caryophanales > Anoxybacillaceae > Anoxybacillus > Anoxybacillus sp. LAT27. Next base: position 14,099 of record NZ_JAIWYK010000006.1, on the reverse strand, counting down.
GATAAGGTGACAATAATGGCGGCTACACGCTTTATCATATTCACATGGAGTCACTCCTTCTAAGCATTCTTTTCCAAAATCGTTACTAAACTCGCGATAGGAGGATATCGTCAACGTAAACCACTTTCCCTTGCCCACTACGCTCAGGGTCTACAACAATATTCAATTCATCTGCGTATTGATCGCAAAACTTTTCAACATCGTCGCCAAACAATCGGCCTGATCTTCTGTATTCTACATTATGGCCAATTTCATGTCCTAAAGTTGAAAGCATGAGGTCTCTCGCTTGCACAGGTGTAAACCCTAATTTTATTTCTTCTCTATTATTAAAATCGAGCGTATATTTATCAACATTAGAACAATACGCCATTCCATACAATCGAATAATTGCCCCTTTTTTTGTAGGAGTATAACTTCCTCGAATATTCGGATGAAATTGAGGCTCCATATTGCACAAGATGATTGATTTAATGCCTTTTAATGCGTGCGGATCTTTTTTTTCGACTTGCTCTACATACCATTTAACGTCTTCAACTGTGATTGGCATACGCTCATCAGCGCAATGTTCATGAAACTGGTCAACAATTTCTATTTCATGTTTATTTGAAAATGGGAAAAGCCATCTTAATGCTGTTTGCACAACTTTTATCACGGACATTTCTAGGATACTCACCTCTTTGGTGCAAAAAATGCGTGATTTTTCCTAAAGCATGACTACCACTGATGATGGTTATGGTGGTCATGATGATCGTTAAAGCGCATAGAATCTTCGTTAAACGAACGCAGCGACTCTTCTTGAAACCGCATACTTTCCCTTAAACTTTCCTCGCTAAATCGCAAACTATCTTCTTGAAACTTCCTATCCATATCATCCATTAGTTCATCTAATCCATCGTACTTGTCTGTTTTTGAAAATACATGATATCGTTTAGTATTATATCTACCTGTCAGATTACTTCCACTTGCTAGATCAGTACCATCAATTTTTTGGACTAAGCGATTAAAACCATTCATCAAAAATGCGGTAATTCTCCATAAGGAAAACAAAACAACAAAAATCACAACACTTGGGTATAAGATGTGCCAAGCCAATGATAACCAGTCCGAAAATGACATCTGTATCTGTCCTTTCCATTATTTTTTCAAGACTTTCAACGGCAATGTTTGGATGACTTCTTTCGTCACTTTATGTACTAAACGAAGTTCAGCATTCTCTAAATCTTTCAATTCAGTTTTCTCTATATTGAAACCAACGCTGTCATATCCGTTAACGTTTTCAAACTTAACACGGCTGTTAACGCTAGGAATTTCAATTCCTTGCTTCTTATCATAATTAAAAAAGTTTGTTGACTGCGGCTCATATTGCTTTCCATTTTTCAAGACAATCAAATATGTCAACTTATTTGTTTTTTCCTCAACTTGTTTTGTATTCCAAACCCCAAGTGTCACTTTGTAATTTCCGAGAGTACGTGCAAAAAATGAGTCAGAATAACGAATATCTACAATCGCGCTTGCGCCCCAATCCCCTGCTTTTTTTCCTTGAAACGAGTTTCCGTACTCATTCTTGATGACATAAGGATAATCTCCTTTTACATATGCTGGTCCTCCTTTTCCAGAAGAGGTGGCCATTGCTGGTTGGGCTTCTTGCTCCATCTTTTTCTCTATGTGTCCCATTCCTGCTAAGAATCCAATAAACAAAGAAAACGAAATAATCGCAAAAAGTTTATAGGCATATCCGGGGCGATATACAGACGTTTTCCGTTTTTTGTTTTCTCTCAATAGTTTTTCTTCCCAATCAAGTTCTAGCACTTTCAATTTTGTTGTTCTAGCGGTTGTTCTAGCATTATTGTCATTCGTAATAAAAACAACTTGTCTTCCATTCTTTACTCTTTCAAGATAGGAACCGATAATCAAATCGTCTCCCGAATTAGGATCAAGCCCTAATTCCTCCGCTTTCTTTTTATCCACTTGGACAATTTCGAGCCTGTTGTCTTTATGAAGATTAGAAATGTTTTTTAGAGCAATTCTAGCGGCGTCGCTCGCTTCTGAACCACTATCTTTAATCTTATCTAGTTCCCTGCGAACTTGCTCACTAATTAAAATTTTGGTATCTTCCACCAAATTGACAAGCACGTACGGATAATCAAGCAAAATGTTTGTATCAAAAGCAAGATAGCAGTTAGGTAAACTCTTTATAACATGTGCTGCCTTTATAATGCTGTCTTCAGAAAACTTAACTGGCATTGTCGCTCGTAGGTTGACTTTGTTCATCCTACCCATATGATTTTTTCCATAAAGTCTAGACATTTTTTTACCTTTTCTAAAAAAAGCAACAGATAAAATGAGTAGTACAATTGACCCCCACATGAGTATTTTTCTTATTAGTTCTAGTTGCTCCACTATTGGCACCCCTTTTTTACTGATAAGGTAAATTAAAGATAAATATAACTAAATTATACTAAATAACCATTTTAATGTAATGGTATTTTAGTAGCAATATTAAGATTTTTCACTCATGTTCTGCCCAAAAGAGTAATCATCCGGCTAATCGTTATCTCCCAAATCAACGCTCCCATAAAAAAGAAAAAGGGCACAAAAATGACCGTAAAAATATCCTTTTGTTGAAAAAATAAAATCAGTCCACCAAATATACAAACAATCATGATCAATGTGAGCATACAATAAACGAAGATTACTGGTATTTTCTCTTTCCCATCTTGTATAACAAGCATCTGGTATGTTGGAATATACATTCGCCTATAAATAAAAGCGCCCCCTGTCATACTAAGATAAGCAATGAATGCATATAGCCAAAAACCATGTAGAAAATATTTTTGACTCAATTTAGCAGCGAGCAAGATTAAAAATATCCTTAAAACAAAGTTATACATATAAAAGACGAGCCTCTCCTGCTTTTTAGGCAAAATTCTTTCCACCCTAATCACTCTCCTACGATTCCTCTTTCGCTTAATATGATTATATCTCGACCAAAATCAAAAAACAGGACCTAATTTATACGATTGTTCCATTTATGTTTATAAAATACAAAACAGCAAGGACTCCCCTTGCTGTTTTACCGTATTCCTTCTCCATCTACATGATCTTCTTCATTGTCATACAACTCTTCGCATAACATCACTATCTCCACTATCTTTTTTGAGTCTAAAATATATTCGGATAGAATCGGCTGCACGTTTTGAATTAAATGACTAAAACTGTTATACATACCGAAAAAGCATAAAATGTTAAATTCTGCGACTTCGGATGTGTTGTCTCCAATTAAACGTTTTTGTAAACGTGTGATGTACATAAAGTACATGTACTTACTGTCTGTATGCTGTATCCAAGCGAAGCGGCTATGCCTAGCAATGATAATCATATAATCATCATGTCTAAACTTAATAAAACTTGTTTCCCTTAATCCATGTTGTTTGTCCTTATTTGACATGAGTACGCTCAATCCTTTCATTTGTTAATTATTTTACACATTTATAATTAGACACCGAACATACATTCCTTTTTTTATCTAAACAAAAAAGCAGCCCACAATCGGCTGCATCATTTGAATTGCTTTTATCGAAAACTCTATTCCTCTAAAAAATGAATAAACTCGTTCAATTCATCAATATCATCCGTTCGAAAGTTGAATTCGTTTAACTCCAGCAAATATTTTTTTGCATCAGACAAACGATCCAGCACTTTGCTCTGAATGATTTCAAATTCTCCCCCACGATTAGACATTTCCACCACAGCGGCATAATACGTTTTATCAATGTTTGTGAATTTGAACACGGTATATTTAAAACAACATTGAAATATAAGCAAATTATACTCAAGCAAAATTTTAACCATAAAAATCCCCCCTTTTAACTCATCTGATTCAAAATAGGAGGGGGGATTTCCTTGTTTTTTAAGCCAAAAATGTAAACTGTTTAAGAAGTTAATCTAATAATTTTACGTGCCAACTGTGTGAACGTGTGTCTAATTCCGTTCTCTCATCAATTGTTACAAGTAGTGAGAAATCCACCATTTTAGGCAATATGAGCCGTTTTAAAGCCAAAATGATTTTATGCTGCTATAAATCTATTTTCTCCTAATTTATTCGTTTTTTATCTTATTTCTTCAGACTAATTTACCTATGTATGAGACACATACATGAAAAAAATCATTTTTTTCATCTTCTTCACGAAAAAATTTTATTGTAAATAATGATTATGCTTTGTTATTAATCACTTAGAATGAATACTATTTAATCTAATCAATACTAATCATTATAAATGTTCATATTCATTATTAATAAACGATAATCAATATGAATGTTTAAAATACAAAGGGATAAAATATGTAAGCGGATTTGCAATTTAAGGAGACAGTTTGTGTAGTAGTGCTAAATGGTGCTGTATGAAGTGGAATACGCAGTGTTTCGTAGTTAAAACTTTAAGCAGGTGAAGTGGTTATGTATGATGAATAGTAATATGTAACGTAATATTATTTGAAAGTGGCCTCCGTGCCAACCAGTAACTCCATTTTTTCTAAAACTTAGGAATGCAATAAATTTTGTATGTCTCGTTGAGATAAATGGATAAACCGAGCACCTTGTACCGGAAGATTGCTTAAAACTAATACTTTTGCGTCTTCTCTAAGTATTCGCGCTCTGCCAATGGCTTGAATCAACTGACTTTCTATCAAGTAAAATTGGATTTCTTGCAATATTTCGTTACTTCCATACGTATTGAAGAAAAATCTAAATCCATTGCGCTGAACGGGTTGATACTCCATTTCGCTGTCATTTAATCCAAGTTTATACCCTAGTACGGCTGAATAGAGCAAATATGTGATTGGATTAACATGAGGCGTTCCTAACACCGTAATGTTCTGCCCTTTGAGCGAATCGATCCCTTCTGTATTTCCAAACGTAGGAATCGTTTCATCTTGCTCCATAAAGCCTTTATAGGTAATGATAGCGCTGTTAGGATTGTACATGTCTATTAACTTTTTTGCCAAGTCCAAGAGTTCTTGGTTTTCTTTTATCGCGTAGCGGCTAAAACTTTTGATGGGAATTTGTACAATTTCTCCTTTTGATTCCGTTAATCCAATATCACGGTATTTAACTTCTGGACCAAACATCATTTTGGCAATCGCTTCGCTGATAGTAGCGCTGAGAATAATCACTTTCTTTTTAGGCAACTGATGACGTTGAATGAAGTAGATGAACTCATTTCCATTTGGACCTTTTGTTTTTACAAAATATGAGCAATTTAAGAAGCCCAAAATGTCTGATTTTATAGCGCTGTCTTCTACAATAATCTTTTCTACCTCGTTAGCATTGGGGAGCAAGTAGGACGCTCTCTCTTGAACGAGGTCGGTAGGTGCATTTAAGACCATGTTTTGAATCGTAAAGATAGCGGCTCTATTTTCTTTACTCTGCATTAACTTGGAACACACAAGCGTAAAATCTGAAACACTCATTTTTGAAACAGCCAACAGACTTGGTATGATATCTTCATCAATGACTAATGTGTCGTTCGTATCATCTTTTGTAAATAAAATTCGTTGATGAGTAGTTAAAATAATTTGGTTTCGGGCTTTATGAACGTTTTCAAGTTCCTGAAGATACTCTTGAATCTTTTCATTTTGCCGAGCCATTTTCTTTAAAAAAGCATTCACTGCTTTATATGCACCATTGTTGTACAAACGTTCAATCTTTTCAGCAAACTCAATATCTAAATCCGGTAGTTGTGGCACTTTTACATGCTTGCAGCCTAAGCGGTTCAATCGCTGTGAAACTTCTTCCTTCAACCGATGGGTAGGTAATGCAATCGTAAACGTATGAGTTTGAGCAGCGTTGACGTACAACTGAGTTTTTCCAATTCCGGTCGGCGCTTTAATCACAAATACGCCATTTTCTTCAGAATTAAGCGCTTCGTGAAAATACTGCTTCAGTTTCTTTTCCGCATCCTCCAAAGGTTGAAAATTCGGTTTTTGAGTCACTTGAATTCTGCCTCTGAACAGTTTCCCTTGTTCAATCATGTTGAGGGCATGTTCACACTCCGTAGCAAAAGGACAGTACGAATCACACCGGCTTGGAGCATAATTCGACTTCTGTATTTGATTAATCATGACCTTCCATTCCGTTTTCTTTTGTGCGTATTCTGGTCTGCTGTTGAGGATCTGTTCGACTTTCGTTTTACCACCTTTTACTCTCAACAAGTTAGTCATAACTCCAAACATCTCGTTGTGATACAACCAATACTCTCCACATATGGACTGGCGATAAAGTTTACAGTTCTCTTCTAGTTTTTCAAATGGAAAGTCTCTAATTTGCGTAAAACTTTCTTTCAACTTATCAATCTTAAAACAATGATCTTTAAGCAATTCCCCTTCGTCTTTTCTATGGTACTCCTCGGTATTTTCTTTAGAAAACTTAATCATATAGGAACCATGACTAATTTTCGGGCGTTCCCTATTAAATATAATAGGATTGGTGCGCTTTTTAGTCATTGAAATAAACAAGTTATCTTCTGATGCTATTTCATCATTCTCATCAATCAACTTATAATTCGGGTAACCGTTGATTAAATCAATGCCAACATTTCGACAGAAACGTTCCATATCACGTGATGGATTAGAACCTGCTTTTATGTGCAATATAACAGCATTTAATAAGTCTGGAACGCTTATGACGTTGTCATATGCTTCATAGACCAGTTCCTTGCCTCCAAATAACAGTCTTGAAGCATCCTTTGCTTGGATATCTGCTTCCGAGAAGAGTGTCATTAACGAACGTTGTATCAACTCTCGTACTCGGATATCATGAATTTCTTCATTTACCAAGAACACCATTCTAAATTTTTCATGTTCCGGAGTAGAGCGGAATGTTGTATAAACAAAGTTTGGCATGATATCGTATCGCTCGCATCTGTTTATAGCATCAGCCACCGATAAATCCTCATCAATATCAAGAGCAAAAACCTGTTGACTAAGCCAGTAAGCATTTTTTCTAATCCCTTCTCTAAAAACAGCAGGTGCAAAACTTCTTCCATTTGGAATGACAACAGCCTGCGCAAATTCTTGCATCGTTACTTCTGTCGGTAAACTAGCAATGCGATTAGAAATAATCGCTGTTTCCCATTTTTCAGGCTTTCGCTGAAAGCGCTGTGAATCGAGACTAATTTTCACTTTTGGTAATGTTTCTTTTAACATACGACATTCCCCCTTTTTCTTAAAAAGGGAGAGTTATAATGCTATGATCGGTCTTTTAATTACATGTTTTTAAATTGTGTTATGAGAACTCTCCTTTCTGTTTTAAAAATTGGTTCAACAAAAGATATTTTGTCATATCATTGGACTGTGTTTTGATTTTAATAGAAGTTAGAATTGTCAGTCAATATGCAATATAGATATTTCATAATATATTTGTCAAAAATAGTTTTTTCAAGGGAATCATTTGTGAATGCCGAATTATAAAGTACATAAAGTATAACTTTACTAAAGAAAGGAGATGAGAATTGCGTAGATTTCTGGCATAGAATTAGCATTCTACGCCATTCTAGACTCATTTTTCATGGTTTTATGCTCTTTTTTTAGCCATTAACAAAAGAAAATTTTGTCGTAGAATTATTTATCCTAATTTTTCTGGGAGAGTGAAACATGATACAGCAGTTTGCCCAAGAAGCATTGAGAGGAAAGTCAAAAGAGACCATTAAAACGTATTGTCATGCTTTAGAACAGTTTTCAAAGTGGTTAGAAGGTGCCGGAACAGATTTACAACATTACTCACGCATGGACGTTCAACAGTATATTGATTTTTTGGCTAGTCGTGGGAAAAGTGCGGCTACGATTAATAAAATTTGGAATGCTATAAAAAAATTCAGCATTTGGGCGAATAAAGAACAAACTATTGAAGACATCTCTGTCGTAAAGCCGAGAAACATATTGCATGAGGCTCCGAAGGCTCTCGAAAGAAATGAGGTTAATCGCCTACTTGGAGAAATTGATCGAACAGGAAACCTTAGAGATATGGCAATTGCACAACTACTCATTAATACTGGTATAAGACTCAGCGAATTAGTTGCTTTAGAAAAAACGGATGTTGTCATATCCGAACGCAAAGGAGAAGTAATTATTAGAAAGGGAAAAGGAGCGAAAGAACGGAAGATTCCATTAAACTCTGAAACCCGGCGAGCAATTACAAAATACCTAGAACATCGCACTGATGATAATTCTGCTCTTTTCTTATCAAACAGAAATAAGCGAATTTCTCCTCGAACTGTTCAGCACATATTCCAAAAATACGGGGTTAATGTTCATGCCCTTCGTCATACTTTTATTACCAGACTGGTAAGAAATGGCGAGGATATTAGCATTATTCAAGCCCTTAGCGGCCACTCCTCAGCCGATATGGTGCTGCGTTACTCTGCTCCAACTGATGAGGACAAGATGAAAGCAGTAAGTGATTTATGGGTAAAATAGAAAACCCCCAGTGAATGAAGCGTAATCTTCATTTACTGGGGTGTTTTTGTAATTTACTCATAAAAGTGCCAATACTCTTTAGGGTTATTAAGTCTCCATTTAATCTTTGCGACAAGTTCATTGATTTGACGCCACGTAAGATTGTAATTATGAACACTTTGAATTGAAAACAGTGGTTGTTCTCCACTTGTCTCACCACGATAACTAGTGCTTACGAGATCCCATGACCCGTCTTTCCAAAAAATAATTTTGTTATAACCCTCGTTTCTTAAAATTTCCTTTAACAAAGTAACATTTTTTAACTTAATAGTTTGTTCCATCGCTATCTCCTCCTTATCTCTTTCTCAGGGGAGACTGCTTTAATTCGTGTTTTGAAGAAATGCTATATGACGTTTTGTAATACACCCTGTTTTGTGTATTATATCATATTTGTAAAAAAACGCAAAAATTTTTTAATATACTTAATAATTATTTAAGTTTTTGCTCAAAAGCAACAATTTTTTAGAAAAAGGATACAAAAACAGATGCCCCTATAAGAGACATCTGTTCTAGTTGTTACGCATTCATTGGCCAGTCTTTATATTGTTGTTCGGCTTGTTCCATGAATTTATTTGTTAAGAATTGTAATTGTTGCCCCGTAATTTTCTCTTTCATGAGCACTTGCTTGACGGCTAATTTCACTTTAGCGTAGACATCTCGACGGTGAGGACTTGTCCAGTCTACGGCTAATTGTTTCTTTAAGGCTTTAACCACCTTATGGATTAAACTAGCAAGAAACTCGTTTGAGAACGCTTCCTGCTCCATAGCAGTGATCGCTTTGTAAAATTCAATTTCTTCCTCTGACAATCCTAAGTCGTGTCGCTTGCGTATTTCTTCTTCCATTTCTTTGCGCATTTTAATCATAACCCTGACCACATCGGCAGCCTGAATAACCCGATTATGATAATCCCTTAACGTTTTCTCTAGAAGTTCGCTTAACGCCTTTGACTGTGGGCTTCCTTGGCTAAATGTCACTTTGATTTGATCCTCTAAAAGTTTTTTCAGCAACTTTAAACGCAAGTCTACATGCTCTTTTTTTGTTAAATCTGCCAAGAACGCATCGTCCAATATGCTGATATCTGGGCGTTCAATTCCTGCTATTTGGAAAATGTCAACGGTTTCTTTTGCTAACAGACTGTTATCAATGAGTTCTGATAATCGCTCTTCTAATGTTTTATTTTCACTCGGTTTTTCAATTGGTGGCCGCAAATGTTTGCGAAGTTGTGCTTTCATCATGAAATAGAGCATAACTTCATCTGCAAGTTCAAGTACTTCCGGTTGATGTTTCACCAACTGATACGATTTTTCTAGTTTGGTGGCTGTTTGAATATATTCTTCCGGATCACTATTTAAAAGGACATTAACAAGGTCAGCAATGAAGTCCTCTCGTTCTATTTTTGGTTTTGTGCGCCAGTTTTGCACATCAATCTCGCTTGGAATAAATCCTCTTACTGCCTTCAGATGATCCATGAAGATATTAACGGCCTCTGAAATATCATAAGTAGGACTTCCCGTGCCGCCACTTTGCGTATATTTATGAGTTGCTTCTTTCAGTAAAGTAGCAATTCCAATATAATCAACGACTACTCCGCCTTCTTTTCCCGGAAACACACGGTTTACACGGGCAATGGCCTGCATCAGGTTGTGTCCCTTCATTGGCTTATCGATATAAAGATAAGAAAGCGGTTTGGCGTCCATTCCTGTTAACCACATATCAACGACAATGACAAATTTCAAAGGATCTTCTGGATCACGAAGTTTGGCTTTCACTTCTTCTTGTTCTTTTTTCGATTTAATATGCGCATATTTGCTTCCCGGCTGAACTTCGCGCCACTCTTTAGGATCCTTTGATACATCTCCTGTCATTATCACTTCAACAGGAGGGCATTCTGGAATCTCTCTTAGATAATTATACAAATCTACCGCAATTCGCCGGCTCATACAGACAATCATTGCTTTTTGAAACGGATTGGCGACTTGGTTAAAATGTGATACGATATCTTTGGCTAAACGACGGAGCCGTTTTGGAGTACCGACGACTTTTTCCAGAGCGGCCCATTTTCTTTTATAGTTCTCTGACTCTTCATCGTCTCCACCAGCCTCTACGATAATTTCCTTGTATTTTTCATCAATGTCGTCAGCCGATAAATCAAGCGGGATTAAGCGACTTTCATAGTAGATTGGTAATGTCGCTTTATCTGCCACTGCCTGAGCCATATCGTAACGATGGATAATATGTCCAAAAATCTCCTCCGTATTGTTATCAACAAAATCGACTGGAGTTCCTGTAAATCCAATATGGGAAGCGTTCGGCAAAGCATAACGCAATTGAGCAGCAAATCCACCTGCAAAACCGGCTTGGGTGCGATGTGCTTCATCAGCAATCACAACAATGTTTCGTCTTTCGGATAAAACTGGGTGCTTAGTTTCTCCTTCTTTCTTACGGAATTTTTCAATCGTAGAGAATATAACGGGAGTTGCCTCTGCTCTGAGATATGTACGCAATTCTTCAACATTCTTTGCACGTTTTACCTTCCCAATAAATGATTCTGCCTGAACAAAAGTATCGTAGAGTTGTTCATCTAAATCATTGCGATCTACTTGAATAACAATAGATGGATTTTCCATTTCTGGGTGACGAGACAAAATTCCTGCGAAAAATAACATACTTAGCGATTTACCCGAACCCGTTGTATGATACATAACCCCGATTTTTCGGTCTCCGTCAGGCCGCGTCGCACGTATCGCTTCATTAACAGCGAAGTTCACACCAAAAAACTGATGATATTTCGCGCCAACTTTCGTAATTTTACTACCTTCCTCCAAAAAGACAATGAAATTACGAATATAATTTAGTAGACGATCTTTCGGGAATAATCCTTCAATCAGCGTACGCATCGTATTGGCACGGTTGTTATCAATATTTCGTCCATCAATCGATTTCCATGAAGCAAAGAAATCGTAATCGGCAAACGGCATTCCATGCTTCGTTTCCACGTTATCGGAAATGACAACAAAAGCGTTGTAGTTAAATAATTGTGAGATATCATACGTATAGTTTTGAATTTGAGTATACGCATCATAAACAGTCGCTTGCTCGTTGTTTGGATTTTTTAACTCAAATACAATCAGCGGTAAACCGTTAATATATATAACGATATCTGGCCTACGGGACATGCGCCCTTCAATCGGCAATTGATTAACCACTAAAAAGTCATTGTTCTCTGGATGTTCCCAATCGATCGGGAAAACATGAGGTGTGTATGTTTCATCGTTTACCTCATAAGAGAATTCGAGGCCTTTCGTCAACATTTTGTGAAAATGCATATTGCGGTTAATCAATTTTACACCATCTGGCGCTGTTAGTACTTGAGCAAGTCCTTTTATTTCATGTTCAGGTATGGCCGGATAAGCCTTCTTTAAGAAGGCTTCCAACCGACCATAAAGAACTACTTCGTGAAGACTATTACGCTCTCCACGCTGAAACAATTCCTGCGCATGAAGATAGTCATAACCTAATCTCTTTAAACGTTCAATCGTCGTTTCTTCAAATTCCGTTTCACCTAGAGGTCTCGTCATGTTGCTTGCACCTCCTAGTCGAATGTAAGTCTATTTAAAGCACTTTTTCTACTTGCTTTTCTGCTTTAGATAAATCAATTTCACCGGATAAAAGGCGAGGGAGGAGAAAATCTCTTGTTGCCTGTAAATCTCTTACTTCTTTCTCATTATTTTTTATTAAGTTAAAAAATCCTGATAGGTATTGACCAAATTGTTTTTGAATCTCGCTTGGAGGATTAATAACCTTGATTTCTTCAATTCTCGAAGGTGATGTATGTTTAACCGTCGTTCCCGAGGCCCCTGCTCTAATAATATTCCTAACATACGGTGAGTTTAAAGTTTCATAAATATAGAAGATATCCGTTTGATTTTCATCTTTTAAAATTACCTTCCCTAGTCTCTGATTGTGGAGATATTTATCATTTTCGTTAATAAACGCAGGACTGCCAAGCAAAGGTGCTTCAGCCACTAAATCTGTCATCACAACTAATAAATCGCCTTCATTTAGTAAATATTGTTTTGGAAAATCACCATTATAGAACTTTTCCTTTTCTCCCTTAGATTTTATTCCCCCATTTTCTTTGAAATTTCCGGGAGTGAGAACAATATAATCCCCCGATTCAGAGAAGTGATGTTAGTCTAGATTATAGACACAACGAATAGAGAAATGTACAGTAAATCTATCAATGATGAGGGGTGTCTATAATGACAAGACGTTTTGATAAAGAATTCAAAATACATGCAGTAAAATTAGTGGTTGAGGAAGGAAAGGCGGTCGCTCAAACCGCAAGACAACTCGATATTTCGCCAAAAACGCTTCATAAATGGGTAGCAGATTATAAAAAAGATGCTGAGCATAGCTTTGTGGGGAGTGGAAACCTCAAGCCAGAAGATCGTGAAAAGCGTGAACTTCAAAAACGTATTCGGGATCTGGAGGAGGAAAACGCGATCTTAAAAAAGGCCATGAGCATCTTCGCCAAAAATCAGAAGTAATTTATGCATTCATTCATACGCATAGAAAGGAGTTTCGCGTGGCGAAGATGTGTGAAGTCTTAGGCGTTTCAAGAAGTGGATATTATGCATGGGCCAAACGACCAGAAAGTCAACAAAAGAAAAGACAGGAAGCATTGAAAAAGCAAATCAAAAAGATTCATATCGAGTCAAGAGAAACGTATGGCAGTCCGAAAATCACAAAAATCCTTCAGAAACAAGGGGTTAAGGTATCTCAAAAAACGGTCGCCAGAATCATGAAAGATGGTGATATTCGTTCAAAAACAAAGAAAAAATATAAGGCAACCACAAACTCGAAGCATCATTTGCCTGTGTATCCCAACTTATTGAATCAGCAGTTTGAAGCAGATGAGCCGAATCAAGTATGGGTGGCGGATATCACGTATATTTGGACGAAAGAAGGCTGGCTGTATTTAGCATCCATCATGGATTTGTTTTCTCGTAAAATTGTAGGATGGCATCTTTCCGAGCGCATGACAAAGGAGTTAGTGATCAAAGCATTCCAACGAGCCATCCATCGGCGAAATCCTCAACCAGGTCTGATTCACCATTCGGATCAAGGGAGCCAATATGCATCGAACGAGTATCAAGCCATCTTACGACAGCACGGAATGCAAACCAGCATGAGTCGAAAAGGAAACTGTTATGATAACGCATGTGCGGAATCGTTTCACAGCATCATCAAAAAGGAACTGATTTTTCACGAGACCTTTGCAACAAGGGAAGAGGCCAAACATCGGATTTTTGAATATATTGAGTGTTTTTATAATGCCGAGCGAATTCATTCCGCTAATGAGTACATGTCTCCGATGGCGTATGAGAAGATGCATCAGCAAGGCAAAAAGCAGTGAATTCTTCTCTCCACAAAGTCACGATATAAGGGGCATCTTTCCTCTTGAGGAGGGGAAGGGTTTACCAAACCGTTCTCCTTCTCAAGAGGCCACCAAACGAAGTGCGGTAGTAGGGTTTTAAAGTTTTTCTCGATTTTACATGTCTATTTTCTTGACATAATACCAAAG
>NZ_JAIWYK010000005.1:0-19412 GCF_022030075.1 Anoxybacillus sp. LAT27 | reverse complement strand
TACTTGTTCTTCCCTAACAACAGAGCTTTACGACCCGAAGGCCTTCTTCGCTCACGCGGCGTTGCTCCGTCAGACTTTCGTCCATTGCGGAAGATTCCCTACTGCTGCCTCCCGTAGGAGTCTGGGCCGTGTCTCAGTCCCAGTGTGGCCGATCACCCTCTCAGGTCGGCTACGCATCGTCGCCTTGGTGAGCCGTTACCTCACCAACTAGCTAATGCGCCGCGGGCCCATCCTGTAGCGACAGCTTGCGCCGTCTTTCAACGAAACGTCATGCGACATTTCGTGTTATCCGGTATTAGCACCGATTTCTCGGTGTTATCCCCGTCTACAGGGCAGGTTGCCCACGTGTTACTCACCCGTCCGCCGCTAACGAATCAAAAGCAAGCTTTCGATTCGTCCGCTCGACTTGCATGTATTAGGCACGCCGCCAGCGTTCGTCCTGAGCCAGGATCAAACTCTCCATAGAAAGTTCATATCTCTAGCTTCTTTACGCTTTTCGCTTCGTTCAGTTTTCAAGGAACATCAAAGCGGGTGATGGGAATCGAACCCACGACATCAGCTTGGAAGGCTGAGGTTTTACCACTAAACTACACCCGCATGATTATAAACGAGATGGTCGGGAAGACAGGATTCGAACCTGCGACCCCATGGTCCCAAACCATGTGCTCTACCAAGCTGAGCTACTTCCCGTCTTCATGACGTTATAAACATGGCGCGCCCGAGAGGATTCGAACCCCTAACCTTCTGATCCGTAGTCAGATGCTCTATCCAATTGAGCTACGGGCGCATTTTTAACGACCTTTTTATCGTATCACATTTCATCAACTAAAGTCAAGCCTTTTTTAGATGCGGCCGAGAGGACTTGAACCTCCACGGGGTTGCCCCCACTAGGCCCTCAACCTAGCGCGTCTGCCATTCCGCCACGACCGCATTTCATTAAAAACCGACCGACTGGTGCGGGTGGAGGGACTTGAACCCCCACGCCAAAGGCGCCAGATCCTAAGTCTGGTGCGTCTGCCAATTCCGCCACACCCGCATACATGGTGAGCCATGGAGGACTCGAACCTCCGACCCTCTGATTAAAAGTCAGATGCTCTACCTACTGAGCTAATGGCTCGTTTCAAAAAAAAGTTTTTAAATAAGATTTTTGACGTCCCGCTCTCAGTATGCTTAATCAAGTAGCAGCTCGAGCGGTACGCTGTTGCCTTTTCAAAGAAGCTAAATCGATCGTGCTCTACCTACTGAGCTAATGGCTCATCACATTCATGGCTGGGCTAGCTGGATTCGAACCAGCGCATCACGGAGTCAAAGTCCGTTGCCTTACCGCTTGGCTATAGCCCAACAACAAACAACTTTAAATAAATTAAGTTTTTAAATGGCGGTCCCGACGGGGATCGAACCCGCGATCTCCTGCGTGACAGGCAGGCATGTTAACCACTACACCACGGGACCACAAAGAGTGGAGGATGACGGGATCGAACCGCCGACCCCTTGCTTGTAAGGCAAGTGCTCTCCCAGCTGAGCTAATCCTCCGAAATAAAATGGAGTGAACAAAAATGAGCACTCCAAAAGATGACCCGTACGGGATTCGAACCCGTGTTACCGCCGTGAAAGGGCGGTGTCTTAACCACTTGACCAACGGGCCATGTTCAACATCTTCCTGGCGGAGAAGGCGGGATTTGAACCCGCGCGCCGTAAAAGAACGACCTAACGGTTTAGCAAACCGTCCCCTTCAGCCACTTGGGTACTTCTCCAATGGCTCCGCAGGTAGGATTCGAACCTACGACCGCTCGGTTAACAGCCGAGTGCTCTACCACTGAGCTACTGCGGAACAATCAAATCATAAGGACTGTTTATATTATATTTACTCTCTTTTGTTCTGTCAACTATCTTTTTTATTTTATTTCTTCGCCGAATGTCGAATAACGACGGCTTTTATAATTTAGCACAGAAAGATTTGACTTGTCAACACTCTCTTTTTATTTTTTTCAATTTCCCTCGACAAAAGCCGCATACGTATCGAGTTGTATCTAATGCTTTTCTTCGCACATACATATAGCGACATGATGTGCATTTGTAATAATGTTCTTTTTTTGTCTTCGGTAATAAAACAGGCTTACAAAAACGTGGAGCTTGTACCTTTTGTAATAATTCGCGAAAATCACGATCGCGATGGCGATAGCCTTTTCCTTCAAGATGCAAATGATAGTGACATAATTCGTGCTTAATGACTTGAATGAGTTCTTCTTCTCCGTACTGCTCATAATATTTTCTATTTAGTTCGATATGATGTGTAGAAAGCACATATCGCCCACCAGTCGTGCGTAATCGATCATTAAATACCGCTCGATGACGAAATGGCTTCTGAAATACACATAACGATACCCGCTCAACAAGCGCCTGTAATTCACGCTCATCCATTTTACTTCCGTCCTTTCACCATTGGGCTCTTTTACTCATAACATAATAAAAAACAATTTGAAGGTGATCATTATGCCGATGTGGTTAAAAAATCAAATGCGGCGTGCATATTATGAAAAAAATCGCGCACAAATTAAACTTCTCAATCAATGCTGGTTTTTTTATCGGAAAACACACTGCTCATGACAGTGTGTTTTCCGATGTTGGTGGAACCATTGTTAAAGCAATGCGCTCTTTTTGCAAATCGACCGAATCAACCCATACTTTCACAATATCTCCGACCGACACAACATCAAGTGGATGCTTCACATATCGATTGCTTAGTTTCGAAATATGAACAAGTCCATCTTGTTTCACACCGATATCTACGAATACACCGAAATCGACGACGTTTCGTACTGTCCCCTCTAATTCCATACCTTTTTTCAAATCCTCCATCTTCAACACATGTTGCTTGAGGATTGGCTTCGGCAAATCATCGCGCGGATCGCGCTCTGGGCGCTTAAGTGCATCGATAATATCTTGGAGCGTCAATACCCCTATGTTCAGTTCTTGTGCTGCTTCTTCTATATTTATCCCTTCAAGTGCAACTCGCAATTGCTCACTTCCGATCGCTTCTGTCGAAAAACCGAGACGTCGTAACAATTGATACACTTCTTCATATCGCTCAGGGTGGATTGGTGTGCGGTCTAACGGCTCATCTCCATCTATGATGCGCAAAAACCCGATGCATTGCTCGTACGTTTTCGCTCCAAGGCGCGGGATATGCTTTAATTGCATACGATTAGTAAACTTCCCATGCTCCTCCCGATATTTCACAATGTTTTCAGCTACCGTCTTTGTTAGACCAGATACATATTGCAATAACGTTGGAGAAGCGGTATTGACGTTTACACCAACTTGGTTGACGACTGTTTCAACAACAAACTGCAACGACTGTTCTAGCTTTTTTTGCGACACGTCATGTTGATATTGGCCGACCCCAACAGATTTTGGATCAATTTTTACTAATTCGGCAAGTGGATCTTGAACGCGTCGAGCAATCGATACAGCGCTTCGTTCCTCCACTTGCAGATGTGGAAACTCTTTACGAGCTAAATCTGATGCAGAATATACACTTGCCCCTGCTTCATTGACAATTAAATAAAACACGTTTCCTTCCCACTCAGAGATTGTATCAGCTACAAACTGCTCTGTCTCTCGCGATGCAGTTCCGTTTCCAATGGCAATTAACTCCACTTGATACGTATGAAGTAATTGCATTAATTTTTCTTTTGCTTTCTCCACCTCATTTTTCGGTGGATGTGGATAAATGACATCGATATGAAGTACTTTTCCCGTTTCATCGACGACAGCTAACTTACATCCTGTTCGATACGCTGGGTCTACTCCCAAAACAACTCTCCCTTTTAATGGTGGTTGTAACAATAAATTGCGCAAATTTTCAGCGAAAATGTGAATCGCTCGTTCTTCCGCTTGTTCTGTCAACTCATTTCGCACATCTCGTTCAATTGACGGAGCAATTAAACGTTTATATGCATCTTCAATCGCTTCCACAACAATGGGAGCGGCCGATGATTGTTCGTTCGTTACGATTTGTTTACGAATGTATGCAGTCATTCGGTCCGCATCTACGTCAATGTCAATGCGTAAAATTCCTTCTTTTTCACCCCGATTCATCGCTAAAATACGATGAGCAGGTGCTTTGGCGATCGGTTCACGGTGGTCGTAATACATTTCAAATACACGCTTTTCGTCTTTTTCCGTTTCTTTTCCAAAAGAAACAATGGTGCCCGTTTGCCACGTTTGTTGACGAATCCATTGCCGAAGGGCTGCATCATCTGACACTTTTTCAGCGATAATGTCTTTGGCCCCCTGAATGACCTCATCGATCGTACGTACTTCCTTTTGTTCGTCAATAAATAATTTCGCTCGCTCTGCAATTGACTCACTAGGAAACGTTAATAACCATTCTGCAAAAGGTTCTAGCCCTTTTTCTTTTGCGATTGTCGCTTTCGTTCGTCGTTTTTGTTTATACGGGCGATATAAATCTTCCACCTCTTGCAGTTTCGTTGCTTTTGTAATCGCTTCTTTCAGCTCATCCGTTAACTTTCCTTGTTCATCGATTAAACGAATCACTTCTTCTTTTCGTTTCGCTAAGTTTTGCAAGTAATTCCATTCATCTAAAATGGTGCGAATTTGCACTTCATCGAGCGCACCAGTCATTTCTTTTCGGTAGCGCGCAATAAACGGAATCGTATTCCCTTCCTCATGAAGTTGAATGACGTGTTGTACATGTATAAATGGAATGTTTAATTGCGCAGCTAGTTGCTTTAGTAGCTCCAAACAAAATTCCTCCCCTAAACAAAAATAGCTACACAACGTAGCTATTTTTCCAGCATATTAAAAATCAATAAGACCGAGACTAATTTGCAACGCTTCATCTACTTTATCCATCATCTCATCATCTAGATGGGTAATCTTATCTGTCAGACGTTGTTTATCAATCGTCCGAATTTGTTCAAGTAAAATGACAGAGTCCCGTTCAAATCCGTAGCGCTTTGCGTCGATTTCAACATGTGTAGGCAACTTCGCTTTTTGGATTTGCGCAGTAATGGCAGCAACGATGACGGTTGGACTAAAACGGTTCCCGATGTCATTTTGAATAACAAGCACAGGGCGCACGCCCCCTTGCTCTGATCCAACTACTGGAGAAAGATCGGCAAAATACACGTCACCACGTTTGACAATCAAAAGATTACCCCCCGCTAACTAAGCGTTCAACGGTGTGGTCAGCTTCATATTCCGCAAGAAAAGCTTCCGACGCAAGCGACAAATTAATTTTCGCCATCTCCATATACCCACGTCTCATCGCTTCTCGAATTTGACGTTTTTTCCGCTCACGGATGTACATTTTCATCGCTTGATAAATCAGTTCATTTCGGCTGCCGTTTTCTTGCTTCACAATTCCATCTAATTCGCTCACTAACGCCTGTGGTAACCGAATAACAATTTCCGTTGTTGCGCTGGATTCAGACACAAACACACACCTCCAACTAAACTACAACCACATAGTTGCTCCCAATTTACATCATACCATTTCATCTTCGCGATGCAAAGTCATTTCCAGCATCATTCGCCCAAATTTTGCAGAAATTTTTCGAAAACGACCATTCTCATTACACCCATCTACTATAATACCGCATTTCTCACTTCAATTATACTCTTGTTTTTTAAAAAAATACGGGGAACACGATAACTAATTGTACAAGGAATTTCATAATTAATCGTATTTACATGCGCGGCAACATCATCAACGGAAATACGGTCCCCTTGTTGTTCACCGATGAGCGTCACTTTTGTACCGACAGGAAGCTCATACGGCAAACGAATCATCATTTGGTCCATACAAACCCGTCCAACAATTGGGGCACGTTTTCCATCAACGAGCACAGAAAAATGTTGCATCCGACGTAACCACCCGTCAGCATAACCGATCGGAACTGTGCCGATCCATTCATCTGTCTCTGCTTCATATGTCGCTCCGTAACTTATTTTTTCTCCGCCTTTCACTTTTTTTACATGCGTTAAGCGACTGTGAAGCGAAAACGCTTCTTTTAACGGATAAGGTAACAATGATTTCATTTCTTGCGACGGTGCTAATCCGTACATTGAGATACCGAAACGAACCGCATTGAATATACGATCGGGATAACGTAGTCCTGCTGCACTATTGGCGCAATGAATGAGCGGTGGCTGAATCGACAACCATTCCAGCATGTGTAGAAACGTATCATATTGAAACGAAAAATAGTCTATATTTTGTTCATCAGCTGTTGCAAAATGTGTGTATACTCCTTCGAGTATGAAACTAGGATGCTGTTCGATTGCGTGTATCATTTGCTGCACTTCTTCTTTTGTTTTCGCTCCTAATCGCCCCATCCCTGTATCTAACTTCATGTGAACGTTCAACGGTTGTTCATACGGGGCATACACGATCGCCTGTTCAAACCAATCCGCCCGAAAAACAGTTAGCGCAATGTTTTGACTAGCGGCTAACGGCGCATATTGAGGGTTTGTTGCCCCAAGTACAAGAATCGGTACGTCTAAAGAAATGCCTTTTTTTCTTAAAGCAAGCGCTTCGTCTAAAAAAGCGACGGCTAAACGTGTTGCACCTGCTTCAAGCGCTGTTTTCGCCACCTGAATATCCCCATGTCCATAAGCGTTCGCCTTCACGACAGCAATGACTTCAACATGAGATCCAACATGCTGTTTCATTGACTGTACGTTATAAAAAATCGCATCTAAATCAATCTCTGCCCATGTATCGCGGTAAAATGCTTTCTCCATCCTTCAAAAGCCCCTTTAAAAATATGTTCACGTTTGATTATTTCTTTTGCCCTTGCATCATGTCAACAAAAAAATAAAGACTCGCCGCGCGAGTCTTACTTCATAACCTTCCCTTGCACCGAACGGGCAATCGCAACCATTTCTTCTTTCGTTAAATCTTGTGAAGCGAGAATAAAATCGACACCTTTATACGTCCACGTCAACGTGCCATTTGCCATCGCTCCAACAGCAAACCCTAAATCAACAGGCTCACCTTTAACAGTTGTCGATACGTTTGCTGTCGGTACAGCATGCGCTTTTTCTTGTACAAGCGTAAACGACTTTTCCCCAGCAAATGTCATCACCATCCGCTTGCCATTTGCCGTTGTAAATTCTTTTTCTTCAACAAGTTTCACACCATCGAGTTCGTATGTCGGATACATGACCGGCGCTGCTTGTTGGTTTGCTGCTGTCGTCGCTTCTTGTTCATTTTCCAACTTCGCTCTTGTCATATTTTTACTTACATCAAAAGCGTTATCATCAAACGAAGCATTCCATTCAACTTTGGAAAATTCAACCGTTAACATCGGTTGGGAATCAACATCCATGACCGTCACTTTTACCGGTGTTAAATCTTTTTTATTTAACGTAATCTCTTGCTTCGGTAACATTTTTTTGTTTTCATAATTTGTTTTCGTTTGGAACACGTAATGGTTTTTTGTCGCTTTAAAATCCGCTTTCGTATCAGCTAAAATGTCTTTTACGAGCGATTCATACAAATATACTTGACTTGCGTTTTGCGGCCAGTCGCTTTGAAAGCGAAAACTTTTATTTAGTGCAGGCGTTAATACAAATACTCCTTCGTCGTTGCGCAAAATCATTTGATGTTGATCACGCTGGGCGTTTTTCAAGTTCACGCGATAATAATTTGGAGACTTATGCCAAATCTCAATTTCATATACTTGTGGCTCCGTCCCTGTTTGCAGCGTCATTTTTGCTTCGGCTTTGTACCCAGACATCGTTTGTACTTTCTCATCGAGCGCCTTTAATACATCTTGTTGCGACTTTTCTCCGCAAGCGGCCAAACTGCCTACAACAAAAAGAAGCAGGCACCAAAAAAGCCATGTTCGTCTCATGTTTTCAACCCCTTTACCTCATTTGGACTTCCTTCATAAGCCATCATATGAGGTCAAACGGGAGAATATGCAGACTAGCTTGACAAGCGTTCAATGATTACTTGCGCAACTGCGTAATGTTCGCTATGTGAAATCGAAACGTGCACACGTTCATCCATGGATGGAGAAATAATATACGGCTTGCCGTTTTCGTCATTTTTTATTTCAATATCGCGAAAAGAAACATGTGTGCCAATCCCCGTCCCTAACGCTTTCGCATACGCTTCTTTTGCCGCAAATCGTCCAGCCACAAATTCAATTTTCCGTTTTGACGATAGTTGTTGAAACCGAATATGTTCATTGTCTGTTAAAATGCGCTCAATCAATTTCGGCTGACGTTCCATTAGCTCTGCAATGCGATGTAATTCGACAATATCAATGCCAATACCAACAATCATCTACATCCCTCCTGTAAAGAAAAAGAAGCTATCTTTTCAGACAGCTTCTATCGCTTTGTGCGCGCTTTCGATCCGCGGCTGCGCGTCTCATTGCGACGTTGACGCGTTTGTACTTGTCGCTTTTTCTCTTTTTTCATAAGCGGTGGCTCTTCTGTCAACTGCACCGGTGTCATATCCGGCTCTTTTGTTAACATTTTAATACATGCGGCAACAAGTGAAACGGAGTCATGCTCCTCTAATAATTCCTCCGCTGCACGCTTATAAAATGACAAATTGTTATGTTCAATTGTCGCAAGCAGTTTTTCAATCGCTGCCCTTTGTTGCCCTTCAAGCGCCTCATCTAACGTCGGCGGTTTCATCCGTTCCATTTTCCGCTTCGTCGTTTTTTCAATATGGTGCAACTGTCCGATTTCACGTGGAGTAACGAACGTAATCGCCATTCCTGTTTTCCCGGCACGTCCTGTTCGACCGATACGATGAACATAGCTTTCTGGATCTTGTGGAATATCAAAATTGTATACGTGTGTGACACCAGAAATATCTAAACCACGCGCTGCTACATCTGTTGCGACTAAAATATCGATGGAACCTTCCTTAAACTTACGCAATACAGATAAGCGTTTCGCTTGGCTTAAGTCGCCATGAATGCCTTCTGCCGCATAGCCACGCAAGTTGAGTGCTTCCGCTAGCTCATCGACGCGACGTTTCGTTCTTCCGAAAACGATTGCTAATTCAGGCGATTGAATATCTAATAAGCGCGTTAACGTATCAAACTTCTTCTTTTCTTGAATTTCAATATAATATTGTTCAATATTTGGAACAGTCATTTCTTTCGCTTTCACACGAACGAGTTCCGGATTATTCATAAATCGTTCAGCGATGCGGCGAATCGGTTCTGGCATCGTCGCCGAGAAAAGAAGTGTTTGACGCTCTGTTGGCACATGGCTTAAAATCGCTTCAATATCTTCAACGAAGCCCATGTTCAACATTTCATCCGCTTCGTCTAATACGACTGTATGCACATGTTGCAAGCGAAGTGTGCGACGTTGAATATGATCTAAAATGCGCCCAGGCGTACCAACAATAATGTGTGGGTGCTTTTTTAATGCACGAATTTGCCGTTCAATATCTTGTCCGCCGTAAATCGGCAACACGCGCACACGCTTTGTGGAACCGATTTTATATAGTTCTTCAGATACTTGAATCGCTAGTTCCCTCGTCGGCGCAACAACGATTGCTTGCACCGCATCGTTGTTCATATCAATTTTTTCAATAAGCGGAATGCCAAATGCCGCTGTTTTTCCTGTTCCCGTTTGCGCTTGCCCGATGACATCGCGATTTTGCAAACTAAGCGGAATAGTGGCCGCTTGAATCGGCGTTGCCTCTTCAAATCCCATTTTACTAACTGCTTTCATTAATTCTGGACTTAATCCAAATTCGTTAAATGTAACCAATGTTTTCATACTCCTTCTTCAAATAACTTACGAAAAAAGGCATTCCCGTATGGACGGAAGTGCCTTGTTGAAATTCATTCCGTAAACAGCTCTTGTTCATCATACCATTTTATGCATATGTTTTCAACAAATTGGACGCTTCTTTTTAATTATTTAACAAAGAAATGATTTCCTCGAGCTTCATACCGCGAGATGCCTTAAGTAAAATGACATCACCTGCTTCTATTATCCCTCGTACATCCGCTGCTAATTCGAATTTATCGTCATACGCCCGAACACACCCCTCACTAAACCGCTTGCTTGCGCGTTCAGCGATCGCTTTGGCACGTTCACCATATGTCAACACATAATCTATTTTTTGGGGATCGATTATCTCACCAATTTGTTCATGAAAAGCAATCTCTTGTTCACCTAATTCAAGCATATCACCAACAATGGCAATTTTCTTACGGTATCCTGTCAGTTGTCCGAGCAGTTCAAGCGCAGCCCGCATCGATGTTGGGCTTGCGTTGTATGCATCGTTAATGATCGTCACCCCGTCAGAACGCTTTATGACTTCTGTACGCATTTTTGTTACAGATAAACGTAAAAAGCCTTCCTTGATATGATCGATGTCCACAGAAGCAAATCGAGCAACTGCAATCGCTGCAAGAGCATTCATCACATGGTGGCGGCCAAGAAGTGGCATACGAAACGTTTCGTTTGGCCAACGATTTACCTTAAACGTCGTTCCGTCCGCTTGAACACGAATGTCTAGCGGATAATAATCGTTTGTCGGTTCCATTCCAAACGTTTGAACATGCGAAAGATTAGCGTTTTCCACACGTGTTTGCAGTAACGATTCATCCCCGTGGTAAATAAATAAGCCGTCGCGTTTTAATCCTTTTATAATTTCAAACTTTGCTGTTGCAATTCCTTCACGCGAGCCGAGCTCTTGCAAATGTGATTCACCAATGTTTGTGATGATAGCAACATCTGGTTCAGCCAAAGTGGAAAGCAACTCAATTTCACCAAACCCACTCATTCCCATTTCGACAATGGCATACTCTGTTTCTTCTTTTAAACGAAGCAGTGTGAGCGGCACACCGATATGATTGTTTAAGTTCCCTTCTGTCTTTTGTACGCGGTATACGGTCCCAAGCAGTGATGCAATCATATCTTTTGTTGTTGTTTTTCCGTTGCTTCCGGTCACACCGATGATGCGCGCACGCAGCTGTTTTCGATACGCATGAGCCAGCTGCTGCAACGCAACGAGTGAATCTTCCACAAAAATAAGTGGTACATCCGTTGGCGCATTCGACTCATGTTTGCTCCATAGCGCAGCGGCTGCTCCTTTTTCAAACGCCTCCTTCACAAACTGATGACCATTAAACGTTGCTCCTTTTAACGGAACATATAAATTCCCTCTCTCAATTGTGCGCGTATCTGTTGACACACCATGAATCATAACAGAAGCATATCGCTCATCAATTATACTTCCAGGAATCATCGTTTGAATGTCTGCTAATGAACGTATAATCATATGATCACCTTAAAGTACATACGTAATGTTTTGTTTTTCTTCATATCGCTCAATCGCCAGTTGAATGAGGCGTTCAATTAATTCCTCATACGATACACCTGTATGTTTCCATAAGAGCGGGAACATGCTGAATGGCGTAAAGCCCGGCATCGTATTGACTTCGTTAATATACGCCTCTCCATCTGCTGTCAAGAAAAAGTCGGCGCGGACTAATCCTGCTAAATCGAGCACTTTAAAAGCGGTAAGCGCCATTTGTTTTATTGTTTCGTATTCTTTATGTGTAATGTTCGCTGGAATAACTAATTCTGTATTTCCATCAACATATTTTGCTTCGTAATCGTAAAACTCTTTTTTCGGCACAATTTCCCCCACAACCGAACAAATGGGTTCATCGTTCCCGATTACCCCAATTTCCACTTCACGACCGATAATCGCTTCTTCGACGATGACTTTCCGATCGTAACGAAACGCCTCTTGAAACGCCGCTTGCAATTGTTCACGGTTTTTACATTTGCTTATGCCCACGCTTGAACCGGCGTTGGCTGGCTTAACAAAACACGGATAGCCAATCTCTTGTTCAACCGTTTCATATACGTCTTCTTTATGTTTTTCCCATTCTTTTTTCAAGAAAAAGACGTAACGCGCTTGTTTTAGCCCTGCTTGCGCAAACAATTGTTTCATAACGACTTTATCCATACCGACAGCTGATGCTAACACGCCGTTCCCAACGTACGGTACGTTTAATAATTCTAACATGCCTTGCACCGTTCCATCTTCCCCGTTCGGCCCGTGTAAAAGAGGAAAAATAACATCAATGCGTTCTTCTTTGTTTTCCGAACGATTTGCAATCGACGCGAGCGCTGGTAAACCTTGTTGAAAAGCAAGTTGCTCAATGTTTTGCACTTCCCCTTCAATTGCTTTACCGCGCAACCATTGTCCATCTGTCGTAATGTAAATGGGCACGACCGTAAATTTTTCTTTATTTATCGCATTAATGACGGAACGTGCTGTTTGTAGAGATACTTTATGTTCAGGCGATTTTCCGCCGTATAGTATACCTAACGTTATCTTCATGTTTTTTCCTCCTCGACTGTTCATTCACTTCATTTATTGTAGCACAACTACTTTGTTATTTATATGGTGAAGCAAGCCTAGATGGTGACAATGCATATCATTTCCGTGTTTGGAAACGATAAAAATACAAAAAGGGAAAAGGTGTGTGTTTATGAATACGGTACAAATGTTATTCGTTTTAATGCTATCGATCGGTCTTATGAATCACGTCATTATCATTCCAATCTTACTTGAAGTAGCTGGGCGAGATGCATGGATCTCTGCCGTTCTTGGGTTGATCCTTCTCGTCCTTTTCCTCCCACTTATTTATTTTCCGATAAAACAATCGCAACAAACACACATCTTTCAATGGCTGAAAGAAAATGTCGGCGCACCAATTGCCTATTTTATCGCTTCCGTCACATGTTTATATTTACTCATCATTAGCATCGTCACATTAAAAGATACAACAACGTTTACCACGACATCATATTTAACAGGAACGCCGAACTGGGCGATTGTCGTTACACTTTGCATCATTTGTTTTTATAATGCTTCGATCGGTTTGCCATCCATCGCGAAAACGTCAGGCATTATTTTACCTTTCGTCGTATTGTTCGGCATATTTGTCGCTTTAGCTACGGTGCCACACAAAAACTACGAACTGCTAAAGCCGGTACTTGAAGAAGGATGGATGCCCGTTTGGAAAGGTGTGATGTATGTCGCTGCTGGATACGGAGAAATTGTTCTTTTACTATTTATGCAACAACAGATGAAAACAAACATTTCTTTTATGAAACTCGTTTTATTCGGTCTTGTCGCCGCTAGTTTATCGATCGGTCCGACAGTTGGAGCGATTACGGAGTTTGGTCCAGCGGAAGCAAGCCATTTACGCTACCCCGCGTTTGAACAATGGCGCATGGTGAACTTAGGAACGTATTTAGAGCATTTTGATTTTTTATCCGTGTATCAATGGCTCGCCGGAGCATTTATTCGCATTTCATTGGCAACTGCGCTTATCCCAGAGCTATTTGATATAACGAATAAAGCATCAAGACGGTGGATTTTAATATTCGTATATGTCGTTATGTTCTTTGCTGCTATGACACCGATGAGCGATGAGACGTTTTTTCGTATGTTAAAAAAATGGGTGTTACCGATGTCGTTTTTCTTCATTTGTTTTCTTGCGATGTTATTGTTCGTACTTGCGCTAGCAATACGTATAAAAGAAAGGAGAGCATCCGCATGAACGCTGAAATGATCGTCGATGAGCAAACGTTAAAAGAACATTTTGCGCAATGTAAAGACGTCGTATTAATGCCAGCCACCATTTATTCAGAGGAGCGAAAGCCATTATCGCTTATTTTCATTTATTGCGAAGAATTATGTGACACAATGTTATTGAAACAATTCGTTTTCCCGACCATTACGCGCATGGGACAACAATATCCGCTATATTCCGTTACAGACATTGAGAAATATAAACAAATGCCACTTCATTTAATCGGAAAATCAGTTTCTGCTCAACAGCTTGATTTTATCGTTTTTAATGGCGATTTAGTCATTTATTTTGTCGAAGCGGAAGCGATGTATTCGATTTCGCTCGCTAATCCGCCGAATCGCAACCCAGAAGAACCGAACACCGAAGTGTCCATTCGTGGTCCAAAAGACGGTTTTATTGAAGAAGTAGCAAAAAATGTAGCGCTTATACGGAAACGGTTAAAAACGAGCAGTTTGCATGTCGAACAAGTATTAATCGGCAAACGAAGCCGAACGAAAGTCGATATTTTATATATTCAAGACATTATTAATCAAGAAACGATTGCTGAATTGAAGCGAAGATTAAGCACAATCAACATTGATGCTTTAACAGGAACAAATCAACTAGAAGAATTGTTAAGTGAAAAGTATATTTCGTTATTTCCTGTTTTCGCCTACTCCGGCCGTCCTGATTTTGTCGTGAACGCCCTGCTTAGCGGACGGTTTGCTGTTTTTATTGATGGTTCACCGACCGCATTAATCGGTCCGACTAATTTAACGTTTTTATTAAATACATCGGAAGACAATAGCACGTCATTTGTGTTTGTGACATTTCAACGCATTATTCGCCTAATCGGTGTAAGCGTCGCTGTCTTTTTACCGGGTCTTTGGGTAGCGATTACGACATATCATCCGGATCAATTGCCGTTTACGTTACTGGCTACGATCACGCTCGCTAGACAAGGAGTACCGCTTCCTGCTCCACTTGAAGCATTTATTATGGTGAGTTTATTTGAAATTTTTAAAGAAGCTGGTATGCGTCTTCCAATCGCTATTGGGCAAACATTATCGGTTGTTGGCGGTCTCATTATCGGGCAGGCAGCGATAAACGCCGGGCTTGCTGCCCCCGGTACACTCGTCGTCATCGCCACTTCCGTCATCGCCACATTTACGCTTGTGAATCAATCACTTGCTGGAACAGTATCCATTTTACGTTTTATCGTCCTTGCCGCTTCATCGTTGCTCGGACTTTTCGGTTTCATTGCATCGATGTTTTTTATTCTTGTTTATACAGCAAATTTAACATCGTTTGGCGTCCCGTATTTAGCACCGATTTCTCCAGTGACAGGAGACATATGGAAAGTGGTGATTACGAGCGGCTGGAAAAAGTTTAAACGCCGTCCAAAAATGTTGAAAACGAACGACAATACGCCGGGTGACGAATCATGATTCGCGCGATTGTTTGTTGTTTCTTTTGTTTCGTATTAACGGGCTGTTGGGGAATGAAAGAAATTGATCATCTTGCTTATATTCATGCAATCGGCGTGGACTACGAAGACGGACAAGTGATTGCCTACGCCCAACTCGTTAGTTTTACAGGGCTTGCGAAAATGGAAGCAGGCGGTGGAAGACAAAAATCAACCGTGACGATCGGAAAAGCAAAAGGGGAGACGTTTAACGTGGCAACCGATCGGTTGTATCAAGCGATTCAACAAGGTGTATCATGGGGACATGTGAAAGGGATCGTTTTTACAGAACGAGCGCTCAAAAAAGGGCTCGTGCGTGACGTCATCGATGTGCTCGACCGCTACAACGAAATTCGCCATACGATTTGGGCGTTCACTACCAAACAACCAATTGAACGTATTTTTGAAACGACGCCGTTTTTAGACTATTCACCATATTTTTCGTTGCTTGCTAATCCGACCGATATTTATGAGCAAAGTTCTTTTATTCAACCGAAGCGCATTAATGAGCTGATCGCCGCTTCTAATGAAAAAGCAGTTACGTTTCCGCTCCCTTCCCTTTCTGTCGAGGAGAAAAGTTGGACGGAAAATAAAAAAAAGAAACCGATGTTAAAAATAGATGGAGTTTGTTTTTTACATCGTTACGATAAACAAGCATGTATCCCACGTCATAAACTTGACGGATTACGCTGGGTAACAAAAGGTACCGGGCGCACCCCGATTTACATGAAACCGAACGGCAAAATGATTGGCACGCTCGTTGTGCGCGGACCGAAGGCAAGCATATCGTACAAAATAAAAGACGGCCACCCCGTATTCACCGTTGAGGTGCAAGCGACAGGGAGCATCATCGAATTGCGCGAGCACATGTCGGAAAAGCAAATTGTTGAATACGCATCAAAAACGGTCGAAAAAGAGATAAAAAACTTATTCGAGCTCGGAGTAAAAGAAGGGGTTGATACGTTGCAACTATCAAACGCTTTATATCGTCAAAATGTAAATGATTGGCGTAAATATACAACAAACGGATTAGTTCCGCTAACGAAAGATATGTTAGCGCAAATCAACGTGAAACTAAGCATCGACACATATGGAAAGTCAAAAAAATAGAAGCGATGAGCAGCTCATCGCTTTTTCGTTGCATATATATTCGCTTCAATCCATTCGGCAAGTGCTTCTTGCGCTGTTTTTTCATGCTCGAGCCAATAGCCGTCAATCCGTTTTTCCCATTCGTTCATTTCTTCTTCGTTCATTAATACGCGCAGCAACTGTTGATCATATGGTTCATTGTCGCGAAGAAAATAAATCAGTCCTTTTTTTCTTAAATAATGTAAATTCATTTGTTCTTGCCCTGGTAAATACGAGAGTGTGAAAGCAGGTAACCGTTTTGCAAGCACTTCGCTCATTGTCACACCGCCCGGTTTTGTCACAATGGCATCGACTTTATCATATAATTCGTTCATTTTCGCTGGATCGGAAATATATCGATACGGACGAATACGCGGATTGTTCCAACTTTTTATCTCATGATATAATGTTTCGTTTTTTCCGCATAGTACGTCATATGTCAATTGTGTATGAGTTGCGTTCATTAAAAATTGTTTTATTTTCCCTAATCCTTGATTGCCGCCCGCCACTAAAATACGTTTATTTTTTCGTCGCTTTCTTTTTTGTACAGGCACAATTTGTTCGTGAATCGGAATGCCTGTGACAATGACGCGACGAGGCTCAACATGAAACATTGTACATAGCAACCGCTTTGCATCTTTATGAGGAACGAAATGATAATCAATCGCTGTTTTTCCCCAAATGCCACTTAAAAAAAAGTCTGTATATACGTTTATAACAGGCACTGTTATAGCGCCTCTTTGTTTCAATCGCTGCAACACGCGTGAAGGAAACGAATGCGTACATATGACGAGATCCGGTTTTTTCTCTTGAAGAAGACGTTTCATCTTCTTTTCAAAATAAAGCAACCACGGTTCCATCGCTGGTTGTTCAAATTTTTTCATCCATCGTCGATACATCCACTCATAAGAATGTGGCGATAGCGAAATCCAGCGAAGATAAAAATCAGCGACTCGTCTTTCAACTTGTTCGTTACAATAGCTAAGAAAATCAAGCTTTTCGCAAGAAACGTTAGGAAAACGATGTTGCAACGAATACATAATCGCATCGGCCACTTGGTGATGACCAGACGGCATTTGAAACAAAGGTAGTACGAGAATGTTCATCATTATGCGAACTCCCTTTTATTTTTGTTTTCTATTTTTCACATACAATGCAATGAAAAATAAACTAAAAAATAACAACGTGATCCATGGCAATACATGAAGCGGGATATGAATACGTTCTCCAAGAAACTTACCTACAAATATAAATAAGCAAATCCAAAACGATGCCCCAAGAAACGATAAAAAGAGAAACGGAAGAAACGGGAAGCGAACAACTCCAGCCATGTATGGAGACAATTGACGAATACCGGGAACGAAATAACCAAAGGGAATCAATAAAAAAGCACGTTTGCGGAAATGGCGATACACATACCGATAACGGCGACGATGGAACCCAATATAATGACCATATTTAAACAAGAGCGGAGAACCGAACGTATAGCCAGCGACATAGGCGACAACCATGCCAATAGTTGCCCCAGAAATCGCAAAAAATAAACTTTTAAATAAATGCAATTGGGCGTGCGAAATAAAAATGCCGACGAAAAATAGAAGCGACTCTTCCGGTGCAGGAATGCCAACGATGCCGAAAAATAAAGAAAGAAATAATACAATATAGCCATGAGATTGAATATACGTTAACACGCTGTTCGCTTCCACTTCCCCATTCCCCTTTACTCTTCATTCAGCTTTACCCATTTTACGTTTGTATGTTGGAATAGTCTTTCTAACGTTGCGATCATGTTGGCGGGTGCATGTTCATCTGCGCCAATTGTTGAACCACTATCATGCAATACGATAATGGCTCCATCTTCTATACTGCTCATTAGTCGTTCATAAAGGCGATCAACACCTAATGAAGCATTCCAATCACCAAGAATATATGTCCACATGACGATTTTATACTTTTTTTGCATCAGCACCGCCCATATGTTTAAATGTCCCCACGGCGGACGATAGTATACCGGACGAACGCCTGTAATGTGCTCAATGACACGTGCTGATCGTTCAAGCTCCCATTCCGTAACAAGCGGAAGAAGAAACCAGTTGCTCGTATGATAATAATGGTGTAAACCGATCGTATGACCTTCTTCTTGCATTCGTTTGATCAGATGTGGGTATTTTTTCGCCTTCCACCCAACAACGAAAAACGTCGCTTTTACATTGTATTTTTTCAACAAATCAAGCAACTGAGGCGTGTACACCGGATCTGGACCATCGTCAAACGTTAATGCCACACCGTTTTTCACCTTCTTTTGTACACGAAGTGAGAAAATGCGGACAATCAACGTTGGCAATATGCTATAAATGAAAAATAGTGCGATGAGCCATATGTAAATCAAACGTCAAATCTCCTTTCTTAATTATACAAAAAAATACAAAGAGTGTTTTTTAAAAACAAATTGATCTTTCTTCTCATCGACAACACGTGCAAATGTTGTCGATTTCCGGGGAAATTTCCCGAAAAAAAGGCGATGTTAGAACACATCGCCTCAGCTTGTCGACAAAGTCGACAAGCTGTTTTAATATATAGGTATAAGGGTATAGGAGGGGGAAATCGGATGCTTCAACGTCATCAAGAAGATCGTAGACATGTGGAAACAACGGTAAAGATTGATGACCTTGTTCCTGAGGATCACCTTGTGCGTAAGCTAGAAAAAGCGATTGACTTCTCTTTTATTTATGACATCGTCAAAGATCTATACTCACCCGATCATGGACGACCAAGTATTGATCCGGTTGTGTTGTTCAAAATGTACTTGATTCGTTATATCTTTGGCATTCGTTCGATGCGTGAAACGGTGGAACAAATTCGAACAAACGTGGCCTATCGATGGTTTTTAGGGTTGAGTCTTCATGATCCTGTCCCACATCATTCGACTCCAAGCAAAAACTACGCACGACGTTTTGCAGGTACGGACGTCTTTCAAAAGATTTTTTCAAGAATCTTAGAAGAAGCCTTTCAACACGGGCTGGTGGATCCAAGTGTCGTATTTGTTGATTCTACCCATGTGAAGGCGAGTGCAAACAAAAGAAAATTCAACACCGAAGTGGCAGAAGTCGAAGCGAAAGCATATCAAGAGGAATTGGAAAAAGAGATTGAACGAGATCGGATCGCACACGGAAAATCTCCACTACCGCCAGAAACAGAAAAAAAAA
>NZ_JAIWYK010000004.1:0-19531 GCF_022030075.1 Anoxybacillus sp. LAT27 | reverse complement strand
TCCGTTCGGATAAAGAAAGCTTCTCTTTTACATGACCGCAACGGCTACACATTTTGCTTGACGGATAAAAGCGATCTACGACGATCAACTCGATCCCATGCCATGCACATTTGTACGTCATTTGCCGCTTGAACTCGTGGAATGTTTGTTGTTGAATCGCTTTCGATAGCTTCCGATTTTTTAACATGCCACTTGTATTCAAGTCTTCCATCACGACATACGCTGGCTTGGTTTTCACCAACGTCGTGGTGATGTGGTGGGTATAGTTTAGTTGGGTATTTTTTAGCCTTCGGCGTTTTTTCAAAACAAGGAATTCTAGTTTCTTGATGTTTTCCGTTTTTCTGTAACGGAATTCCCCCCTTTCTGTTTGGATTTTGTTCATTTCATATTTTCGCGATATTTTTCTTTGCATTCGCTTCATTTGTTTTTCAAGCTTTTTCACTTGAGGCATGTGATGGATGTTAGGAAATGTCATCCCATTGCTGACGGTAGCGAACGATTTTACTCCCAAATCAATACCAATGCCTTCGTTGTATGTTCCATGTTTCACTTCCGCTTCCTCTACACCGACCGTTAAAAACCAATGAAGTCCGTCAAACACGATGCGCGGATTGACATACTTTATATGTGCGCCGTGAGGAATACGCCCCCTTTCAGCAAGACGGATCCAATTGAATTTCTGTCTATTTTTCTTTTTAGAAGGCGTCAGTTTCTCTAGTTTCACATGCGTGTCAGTCACTTTGATTTTGGCGGTGTCTTGATAAAAACTTGGGCGTGTTCGTTTTTTCGTTTTAAACTTTGGAAGCTTCGCCCGTCCTTCGAAAAAGTTTTTATAAGCTTGATACGCGTCTTTGATCGCTTGTTTTGTGATGTTGTTTGAGAATTGATTGAGCCAACTGTACTCTTTCGTTTGTTTGAGCTGTGTTAATCTTTTTCTTAGTTCGCCATCACTTAAAAATTTGCCACCTTGTTTATCATTTTCTTGTTGTTGCGCTAATGCAAAGTTATACGCCCATCTGGCAACACCTGCGCATTGAAAAAGCCTCGTCTTTTGCTTATTGTTGGGCAGAAGCATGACTTTGTACGTGCGAATCATCTTCTTCCAGCCCCTTTTTGACTTTTTTTACATAAAATGATCATCAGATTTTTACAAAATTTTTATAAATATTTATACATTTATCATGAACAGTCAAAAGCCTCCCTTTTTTTGTACGTTGGTTGGGAGTGATAGACGACAGAAAGAGGGGAATCCCCCTCTCTGCCTTTTACAAATATCGGCGCAAAGTCTCCACTAATTGCGACACATGTACTTCTTCTGTTTCACCTGTTTTGCGAACTTTTACTTCGACAATTCCTTCACTTGCACGTTTTCCGACTGTTACACGCACAGGTAAGCCGATTAAATCGCTGTCAGCGAATTTCACACCCGGACGCTCGGCACGATCGTCATACAACACTTCAAATCCTTCTTGTTGCAAACGTACGTACCATTCATCAGCAAGTTCTCGTTGCTCGTCCACTTTCGGATTGACAGAAATGAGGTGGACGTGGAACGGAGCAACAGCTGTCGGCCAAATAAGTCCATGCTCATCATTATATTGTTCAGCAATCGCTGCAAGTGTGCGAGAGACACCAATACCATAGCAACCCATAATCATCGGTTGCGTACGTCCATTTTCATCTAAGTATGTTGCATTCATCGCTTCACTGTAACGCGTGCCGAGTTTAAATACATGCCCTACTTCAATTCCGCGCGCAAAGCGAATCGTTCCTTTTCCATCTGGTGATGGATCCCCTTCTTGAATGAAACGAACATCCGCGTATTGCGCAACAAAATCACGATCCGGATTGACCCCTTTATAATGATAGTGTGCTTCATTTGCCCCGCATACACCGTTGACAATCGCTTTTACCGCGTGGTCTGCCAAAACGAGCACATCGTTTCGGACACCGATTGGGCCAAGTGAACCGATTTCGCAATTCATCACTTGTTTCGTTTCTTCTGGTGTCGCCAACTCCACCACTGTTGCTTCTAATATATTTTTTACTTTTACGTCATTGACTTCATGATCGCCGCGCACAAGAACGAGCACATAGCGATCATCTACTTTAAATAATAGCGACTTAATGCATTTTTCTTTTGGCACTTGAAGGAATTGACTTACTTCTTCAATTGTACGTTGTTCTGGTGTATGCACTTTTTCAAGCGACTCATGCGGTTCATCGCTCCGCTCATATGTCGTAATGACAGGAGCCATTTCAATGTTCGCAGCATAGTCAGACGAGTCTGAATATGCAATTGTATCTTCACCGACATCGGATAAAACCATAAATTCATGCGTATCTTTTCCGCCCATCGCCCCAGAATCGGCAATGACAGCGCGGAAATTTAATCCGCAACGACGGAACACATTGGCATAAGCTTCGTACATTTTATTGTATACTTCATCCAAACTTTCGTGTGAAGCGTGAAATGAATATGCATCTTTCATAATAAACTCACGGCCACGAAGCAAACCGAAACGTGGACGCTTTTCGTCACGAAACTTTGTTTGAATTTGATAAAGCGTAAGCGGCAAACGTTTATACGATTTCACTTCATCACGCACAAGTGCCGTAATGACTTCTTCATGAGTTGCACCGAGCGCAAAGTCACGCTCGTGGCGATCTTTTAAACGCATTAATTCAGGTCCGTATGAATACCAGCGACCTGACTCTTGCCACAACTCTGCTTGTTGAAGCGCTGGCATTAGTAGCTCTACCGCGCCTGCTCGCTCCATTTCTTCACGAATGATCGCTTCAATTTTTTGTAATACACGTTTACCAAGCGGTAAGAAGCTATATACTCCGCTCGCGTTTTGACGAATAAAACCGGCACGGAGGAGAAGTTGATGACTTTTAATTTCTGCATCTGCCGGTACTTCACGTAATGTAGGAATAAACGACATGCTTTGTTTCATCTTTTTTAGCACCTCTTACTTCATTGATTTATAGGAAAAATTTTTGAATATCGTTCCATGTAACAACAAGCATAAGCAACATGAGAAGAGCAAAACCGATAAAATGTACAATACCCTCTTTTTGGCGATCAATTGGTTTTCCACGTAACGCCTCAATCGCAAAAAACGTTAATCGTCCGCCATCGAGTGCCGGAAGTGGAAGCAAGTTAATAATCCCTAAGTTAATGCTTAAAATAGCTCCCCATTTCATTAAGTAATACACGCCAGATTGGGCGACTTTGTGAGTCGAAACCGCAATACCAACAGGTCCAGATAACATATCAAATGAAAATTTCCCTGTCAATAAATGACCTAGCCCAACTATAATTTCTTTTGTCCAATAGTACGTTTCTAACGCTCCTTGTTTGATCGCACCTGCAATCGATTTTTCCATTGGCCCATACACACCGATTAGCCCAATCGTCTCACCTTCGATCGTTTTCTTTTCAGGTGTAACGATGAGATCAATTATTTGACCGTTGCGATTTACTTGAAACTGGAGCGGTTTTTCTGGGCTTTTCCGAATCATTGTCACCACATCCGTCCATGAAGACATCGACTGGCTATCAATCGAAATAACGATATCCCCTTGCTTTAATCCGGCTTTAAGCGCAGCCCCATCTTCCGTCAATTCACCAATGATCGGTTTATCGACAGGATAACCTTGTAATAGTCCAATAACAATGAAGATGACAAGCGCTAGCACGAAATTCATAAGCGGACCAGCGAAAATGGCCATCGCTCGCTGCCCGAGCGTTTTTGAACCAAACTGACGATGATACGGTGCAATTTGCACTTCTTCCCGATCAATAACGATGTAAGCTGGATCGCTTAATTCAAAGCGTTGTAAGTGATCATCATCACCTTCATAGCCTTCAATATATAGCTCATGTTCAAAGTCAGCGCGCTCCACTTCAATGATTTTGGCATCTCGATATTCGTCTTTATGATTGACGATTACTTTTTTCACTTTGCCTTCCGAGTCAAACAATAATCCGACAACTTGACCGCGCTTAACATCAATCATTTCAGGGTCTTCGCCAGCCATGCGCACAAAACCGCCGAGTGGAAGTAAACGAATGGTGTACGTCGTTTCCCCTTTTTTCATCGAAAACACTTTTGGACCAAATCCGATCGCAAACT
The DNA here is from genome assembly GCF_022030075.1 of Anoxybacillus sp. LAT27. Taxonomy (NCBI): domain Bacteria; kingdom Bacillati; phylum Bacillota; class Bacilli; order Caryophanales; family Anoxybacillaceae; genus Anoxybacillus; species Anoxybacillus sp. LAT27. The sequence goes on along the minus strand of NZ_JAIWYK010000004.1, from coordinate 15,389 downwards.
CACGGCATAAAATGCCTGCCCGCTTAGCAAAAATGAAATGTCCTAATTCATGAAAAAATACAAGCGCACCAAAAATAACAATAAAAGAAATAACCGTTTCCAAAGTTTCAACCACCTTTTACATGTATAGTGATTTTACATATTGTCGCGTTTCGCGATCAACTGTACGAATCGTTTCCAAATCCGGATGAGCGATCGGTACGTGCCAATTCATTGCTTGTTCAATGTATTGTTCAATCGCTAAAAACGATATTCGTCCAGTTAAAAAGGCCGACACCGCTTCTTCGTTGGCCGCATTTAATACGGTCGGCATCGTTCCGCCGATTTTTCCTGCTTCATAAGCAAATTGTAAACAACGGAATCGGTCCATGTCCACTTTTTGAAAGTGCAACGTGGCTACTTGTGCTAAGTTTAGCCGTTCAATATGTAGCGGAAAACGGTCTGGGTATGTTAATGCATATTGAATCGGTACGCGCATATCTGGCGTTCCTAGTTGAGCGATAACACTTCCGTCGTGAAATTGCACCATCGAATGAATAATGCTTTCTTTATGTAACAGCACGTCAATTTGTTCATACGGTAAGTGGAACAACCAGTGTGCTTCGATCACTTCGAGTCCTTTGTTCATCATTGTTGCAGAATCAATTGTAATTTTCGCTCCCATCGACCAATTCGGATGTTTTAACGCCTCTTCCACCGTAACATGCTGTAGTTGTTCGCGCGTCCGATCGCGAAAACTCCCACCAGATGCCGTCAAAATAATATATTCGATATTTTTTTGTTGTTCCCCTTGCAAACATTGAAAAATAGCTGAATGTTCACTATCGACAGGCAAAATGGTTACGCCATAATCGGCAGCATGTTTCATAACAAGATGACCTGCGGTAACTAACGTTTCTTTATTCGCTAACGCAATCGTTTTTTTCGCCTCAATCGCCTTTAACGTAGGAACTAGCCCAACGCTCCCAACAACTGCGTTGACAACAATATCCGCTTCTTGAACTGTTGCTACTTCAATGAGCCCGTCTTCACCGAAAACGATGCGTACTCGTCCCTTATATTCGCTTTGTAACCGTTCAGCATCTTCCTTTTGCGCGACGCATACAACATTTGGTGAAAATTGCTCAATAATACGTCGAGCCTGCTCAATGTTTCGTCCGGCTGAAAAAGCAACGAGACGAAACGCATTAGAATGGGCGCGAATGACATCTAACGTTTGCATGCCGATCGAGCCAGTCGCTCCTAATAGACTAATTGCTCGCAAACTATTCACTCCTTTTTAAGCCACAAGGTAAAACAAATGTAAAATAGGCAAAATAAATAACAAACTATCGAAGCGATCTAAAATGCCGCCATGTCCAGGCAAAATCGCTCCTGAGTCTTTTACTCCGTAATGACGTTTAAAAGCGGATTCTACTAAATCTCCAAGCTGGCCGAAAACGGATAAAATGACTGTCGCAATGAGCAACATGAGAAAAGACGGGGAAAACGGCGATAGCCACTCATAAATACTCACAACAACAAGAGCACATACAATGCCACCAATCGCCCCTTCAACCGTTTTATTTGGGCTAATATGCTCCCATAACTTTCGTTTTCCGAATGCACGACCAATAAAGTATGCACCACTATCTGTTGCCCAAATTAAAAAGAGGGCATAAAAAATGTATGATAATCCGGCTTCACGCACTTGAACAAAAGAGTAAAAACCGACACCTACGTATAGTAAAGCGGCAACCATAAACGCTGCATCATCAAACGTAAACGCATTTTTCGATATGACCGTATAAATGAGCAACAAAAAGAGACTGATGATCAAGATCCATATATTTATCATATGTTCATGTGGATATAAAAAGAGCCATAATGAAAGAAAACTAACAACGCTAGGAAATGAAAACACGGACATGCGCTTCATACGAATGAGTTCAAATAAACCAACTGTAGCTAGTACATACGTTAAAACGAAAAATGGCCATCCGCCATATATGACGATTGGTAAAAAGATTGAAGCTGCAATAATTGCTGTTATAATTCTTTGTTTCATATGAAATTACACGCCTCCAAATCGACGGCTTCGTTGTTGAAATTCATGTACCGCCTGTAAAAAATGTTGTTCGGTGAAATCTGGCCACAATATATCCGTAAACCAAAATTCTGTATAAGCTAGTTGCCAAAGCATAAAATTACTTAAACGAATCTCACCGCTTGTGCGAATAAGCAAATCCGGGTCAGGCAAATCGTTTGTCATTAAATATGAATGGAATAGTTGTTCATTCACATCGCTTGCTTGAATCGCTCCGTTTTGCACATCGTCAACGAGCTTTTGAACGGCATGCACGATTTCTGCACGACTTCCGTAGTTTAACGCAAAGTTTAAGATTAACCCCGTATTTTGTTTCGTCTCTTCAATCGCCTTATTAACCGCACGCAGCGTATGTGAAGGTAATTGCTCTTTATGTCCCATGACGCGTACTTGCACGTTTTCCTCGATTAACTCTGGCAAAAATGTGTTCAAAAATTGTTCCGGCAACTGCATTAAATAATCGACCTCTGTTTTCGGTCGTTTCCAATTTTCTGTTGAAAATGCGTATAACGTTAACACTTTTACGCCGAGTTCATTCGCAAAGCGCGTAATTTTCCGAACCGTTTGCATCCCTTCATAATGCCCAGCCATGCGTGGCAATGCACGCTTTTTCGCCCATCGTCCGTTTCCATCCATAATGATTGCCACATGCGCAGGGATCGGACCTTGTAAAATCGTTTCTTTTTCATGCCCTTCTTCTTTGTTTTTCCATCTTTTCATCTTTTCAAACATTAGCGCGTATCCTCCAGCTTTGATCCAACATGATTAGGCTGTGCGCCCTATTTCGTAATTATAGCAAAAAACCCTCTATAAACATAGAGGGACTTATACTTCCATGACTTCTTTCTCTTTTTCTTTCGTAATCGCATCAATTTTTGCGATATGATCATCCGTCAATTTTTGGATATCCTCTGTATAACCACGTAACTCATCTTCTGTAATTTCGCCATTTTTTTCGAGTTTTTTCAACTCGTCGTTTGCATCGCGACGAATGTTGCGCACAGCAACTTTCGCTTCTTCAGCATATTTTTTTACAAGTTTAACAAGCTCGCGACGACGCTCTTCCGTTAGTGGCGGAATAGAGATGCGGATAACTGAACCGTCGTTTGAAGGTGTTAAACCTAAGTCAGATGCTAAAATCGCTTTTTCAATTTCTTTCAATACAGATTTGTCATACGGCTGAATGACAAGAAGACGCGCTTCTGGCACTTGGATGCCTGCTAATTGAATGATTGGTGTTGGCATGCCGTAGTAATCTACTGTAATTTTTTCTAACAACGCAGGATTGGCACGACCTGCACGAATGGTTGCGAGCTCACGCGAAAAAGCTTGAACAGCTTTATCCATTTTTTCTTTTGCGTTCGTTAATACTTGCATCTTATTTCCCCCTTACAATTGTTCCAATATTTTCGCCTAATACAGCACGTTTAATATTTCCTTCTTCCATAATCGAGAAAACGATAAGCGGAATATCGTTATCCATACATAACGATGAGGCGGTCGAATCCATGACGCCCAATCCTTGTTTAATGACGTCTAAATAAGATAGCTCGTCATATTTGACTGCATTTTTATCTACTTTCGGATCGGCACTATATACGCCATCTACGTTGTTTTTCGCCATTAAAATGACGTCTGCTTCGATTTCGGCAGCACGAAGCGCAGCTGTCGTATCCGTTGAAAAGTACGGGTTTCCTGTTCCTGCCGCGAAAATGACGACGCGTTTTTTCTCTAAGTGACGAATCGCTCGTCGACGAATGTACGGCTCTGCCACTTGACGCATGTCAATCGATGTTTGTACGCGCGTTTGTACCCCAAGTTGCTCGAGGCTGTCTTGCAAAGCGAGCGAATTCATGACTGTTGCTAACATACCCATGTAATCGGCTGTGGCGCGATCCATGCCCATTTCACTGCCGATTTTTCCACGCCAAATGTTCCCACCACCAACAACGACCGCTACTTCAACTCCAAGTTCCGCGACTTCTTTTACTTGTTGAGCAATCGATTTAATGACAGACGGATTAATGCCAAATCCTTGGTCACCAGCTAACGCTTCACCGCTTAATTTTAAAACGACACGTTTATACTTTGGGCTTTTCATTGTAAACCTCCATACCGTTCTTTAAAAATAGGGAACACGTATGTGTTCCCTATTTGTCTTCATTACTTACGAACTTGGCTCATAACTTCTTCAGCGAAGTTATCTTGACGCTTTTCAATGCCTTCGCCTACTTCGTAACGGATGAAGCTTTTTACAGTTGCGCCATTAGATTCTACAAATTGACGTACTTTCACATCAGGATTTTTTACGAAGCTTTGCTCAAGTAAGCAAATGTCTTCGAAAAATTTACCTAAACGACCTTCAACCATTTTTTCAACGATGTTTTCTGGTTTTCCTTCATTTAATGCTTGTTGTTTTAATACTTCACGCTCACGAGCGATTTCGTCTGCAGATACTTCATCGCGAGAAACGTATTTTGGATTAATAGCAGCAATGTGCATCGCTACATCTTTTGCAATGTCGCTATTTGTTGTGCCTTCTAGTACTGTTAATACAGCAATGCGACCACCCATGTGCAAATAGGCACCGAATGCTGCGTTGTCGCCTTTTTCTACAACAGCAAAGCGACGCAACGTAATTTTTTCACCGATTTTAGCAATCGCCGCGTTGATGTGCTCTTCTACTGTTGCACCGTTGTCCATTTTTTGTTGTAACGCTTCTTCTACTGTTGCAGGTTTATGTTTTAATAAATGATCCGCCAATTCTTTTACTAATGTTTTAAATCCTTCGTTTTTCGCAACGAAGTCTGTTTCAGAGTTTACTTCTAAAATGACAGCTGCATTTCCATCAACTTCGATTAATGTTGTTCCTTCAGCTGCAATGCGATCTGCCTTTTTCGCTGCCTTCGCCATTCCTTTTTCACGAAGCCAGTCGATCGCTTTTTCCATATCGCCGTTTGTTTCTGTTAACGCTTTTTTGCAGTCCATCATTCCTGCGCCAGTTTTTTCGCGCAATTCTTTTACCATTTGAGCAGTAATTGCCATGTTAAACATCCTCCTTTTTATGTGCCTCGTATGTATACAAACCGAAACGGTTCGCAGGCTTAGTATGCCCAACTTTCTTAAAAAAAGGTGATAAAAGGCTCCCCCCTCTTATCACCTTTCGCATGCTTACTCAGCTGTGACAACAGCTTCTTCGCCTTGCTTTGCTTCTAAAATCGCATCAGCAATTTTAGAAGTAAGAAGTTTCACAGCACGAATCGCATCGTCGTTTGCAGGAATGACGTAGTCGATTTCGTCTGGATCACAGTTTGTATCCACGATTCCGATGATCGGAATGTTTAATTTACGAGCTTCCGCAACGGCAATGCGCTCTTTGCGTGGATCGATGACAAACAATGCATCTGGCAATTCTTTCATTTCTTTAATACCGCCTAAAAACTTTTCAAGACGCTCTAACTCTTTCTTTAGTTTTACCACTTCTTTTTTAGGCAATACATCGAATGTGCCATCTTCAGCCATTCTTTCGATTTCTTTTAAGCGTTTAATACGCTTTTGAATTGTTGCAAAGTTTGTTAACGTTCCACCTAACCAACGTTGGTTCACGTAAAACATGCCAGAACGTTCTGCTTCTTCTTTCACAGAATCTTGCGCTTGTTTTTTCGTACCAACGAATAAAATTTTGCCGCCGTTTGCCGCAAGTTCTTTGACGAAGTTATACGCTTCTTCTACTTTTTTCACTGTTTTTTGCAAGTCAATGATATAAATACCATTGCGCTCAGTGAAAATATACTTTTTCATTTTTGGGTTCCAACGACGTGTTTGATGCCCGAAGTGAACCCCTGCTTCAAGCAACTGCTTCATTGAAATAACAGACATTTTTCATCCTCCTACACGGTTTTTTTCCTCCGCTCATGTCATTTTTAAGCAAGACTGCGATGCAGCACCGTTGCTTAAATCGATGAGCGTGTGTATTCACACCAAGTAGAACTATATCATAATTAAAAAACACATTCAACTACTTTTGGTGAAATTTAAGCAAAAGCTCCATTTCTGTCTTCCCACGTTTTAGTATTTTTGCGATTTCATCGATCGTTTTTCCTTGTTGTTGCAGTTTTAATGCTTCCGAAACGAGCGAGTCGAGCGATTGCTCTCCCTTTGGTGTAGTTGTTGATAACTCGATGCGGTCAACAACGTCGTCAATCGGAAGCGACGGTTGTTCTTCTCGAAGCGAAGGCGGAGTTTCTCTTTTCTTTTGACGAACAGCCGATGATGTGATTTGTTTAACAAAGCGCTCATTTTCCTCTTTAAATTGCATTAAATACGTTGTCATCATCGTTTCCATCTCACGAATAAGCTCCGCTTGCTCTCTTTCCGTCTCTTTAATTTTTACCCATTTTAAAGACAAAAGAATAATAAGAAAGAGCGAAATACCGTGCAAAACGAAGCTAGCAAACCATAAAAACGTCGTCATATCATCCCTCTTATCCGATAAAATCAATATGCGTTCCTTTGTAAGGATGTTTGCTTTTTTCTTTTTGCTCAGATTGTTTTTTCCATTTAGCACGCTCGCTTTGTTCAGCTTTCGTCACTTGTTGGCGAATGCGCTCGTCTTGTTTTTTCATTTCTGCTGCAAGCTGTTGTTGAGCAAGCTGTCCGTACTGTTGCATATGTTCTTGCCACTTCCCGAGCTCATGCGTTTTCGGTAACGCTATTTGTAACTCGATTAACTTTAAACTCATCGTTTTCACTTCCTTCATAAAGATTGATGAAGGACTGTCATACTGCTTGCTCAATCAATTTGCGCATTTTAAACAACGCTTTTGCATGGATTTGGGAAATTCGTGACGTCGACAGCCCCATAATATGCCCGATTTCTGTGAACGTCAGTTCCTCTTTGTAAAACAAACTAATCACTAACTGTTCTTTTTCATTCAATTGTTGGATGACTTGGGCCAATTGGGCAATTTGTTCTTCCCGCAATATATGTTCTTCAGGTGACGGTGAGTGATCGTCGCGTATCGTAAACGACGGTTGATCATCTTCATCGTCAAACGGCCGTTCATCAAGCGATAAAACATTCGCGAAAAACTGTTCATTCATGACCGCATACACTTCATCTTCTGATATATTTAACGCATCCGCCACTTCTTTGGCGCTCACGTCACGCATATGCATTTGTTGCAACCGCTCGATCGTCGCTTCGATTTTTTTTGCTTTTTCTCGTACGCTGCGCGGAAGCCAATCTTCTTTGCGCAATCCATCTAAAATGGCACCACGAATACGAAATGAAGCATACGTGTCAAACTTCAAATCACGTGAAGGATCAAATTTTTCTAACGCATCGTACAAGCCGAGTAACGCTAAGCTTTTCAAGTCTTCTTTTTTTACGCTTTTTGGAAGGGATGAAGCGATGCGTTGGACGTGATAATCGACAAGTGGCATGTACTTCTCAATAAGTTGATCACCCGCTTCACGATCGCGAGTATCTATCCACTTTTGCCAGCACAATATGTCATCCCCCCTAAGCTACGCTTTTGCATTTATTTTTCTTCGTGATTTAACAGTTGACGAATATACTCGGCTACTTTTTGTTGTTCTTCTTCGCTTAAGCTTTCCATCATCTGTTCAACTTCTATGTCGTTCGTTTGTGTAAATGAAACGTTCGGTGTTGATTCATCTCGTTGGATAAATGCGATCATCCAACGAATCATAAATGCAAAAACAAAGAACACGATAAATGTGATGAAAGCTCGAATCGTAGAAGTCCATATACTATTTTGTAGTAACGAAGAGAAAAAGGCGATCATACAGCCGAATAAAGCAAAGCTAACGTTAAATTTCCATGTACCAGCCATTACATTTCCCGTACCCCTTGATTTACTGTTCGAATGAGCAACATTCCTGTTTTCGGATGAAATTCAATCGTTCGTCCGCTATTTCCCCCGACATCTTCGGCGACAATCGGAATGCGAAAGCGCTGAAGCTGCTCACGAACAGCTTCAACGTTGCGTGGCCCGATACGCATCATATCCGTCGTCCCTGTACGAAATTGGAACATTTGTGCACCACCAGCCATTTTTGCTTTCAAATGACCGTTTCTTCCTCCTGCCCCAATGACGCGCCGAACCAATTCTTCTATTGCGGTATCGGCATATTTCGCTACATTCATTGTTTCGGATTTTGCTAACGATGAATCTGGCAACATCACGTGCGCCATGCCAGCCACTTCTTTCACTAAATCATATACAACAACACCGACGCACGAGCCGAGTCCACATGTACGGATGACATGTGGCGCCTTTACAACGTTCATATCAGCAATGCCGACTTTTACAACTTGAACAATTTCACTCATCACGGTCCACACCTAAAGCGCGAAAGATGATATGAAATGATTCAGGGTCGGGAAGCAAGAAAAAGTGGCCATTTACTCGATCATTCGGCTGATGCTCCTCATGAATTGCCGTATCAACGACGATGACATGGTCACCGACACGTGACATTTCTATTAATCCATAACCTAAAATTGCGCCGATCATATCGATGCTGAGTGCCGGAACAGATGGATATAAATTTAAACGTGTAAAGTCTGATAAAGATGATAAATACGAGCCTGCTAAAATGTTACCCAGCTCTTGCAATGCGGACAACGATAATTCCGAACAATCTTGTTCTAATTTAAATTGTTCGTCACCAATCATTTGTTGGATAAATCGTTCCGCTTGCTCGATCGATAATACAAAAAACATATTGCCAGGCGCATCCCCTTCAATGCGCAAAAAAACAGCAGCAACGACATTGTCAGCTCCTCCAACAATGTCCATCATTTCATCAAATGAAATGATGCGCACATCCGGAATCGTCATTTCAATTCTTTTATTTAACAGCTTTGATAACGCTGTTGCTGCGTGACCCGCACCAATATTTCCAATCTCTTTTAGTATGTCCATATGGACGGCATCCATCCGTTCAAAATATGACATGGACGATTTATCCTTTCTCTGTTTTTAATACTTTTTCTAAGTTTAATAAAATGAAAAGTCTTTTTTCAATTTTTACAACACCGTTAATATAATCTGCGGTTGTTGCATCAACCACTTCTGGTGGCGGTTCGATTGCTTCTGTCGAAATATCAACGACGTCGTTTGCAGCATCAACAATTAAGCCGACTTCAATGTCATCAAGCGCCACGATAATAACGCGCGTATGATCGGAAAATTGCGCTTCTTCTAACCCGAAACGCATGCGTAAATCAATAATTGGTGTAACGACTCCACGCAAATTGATAACACCTTTCACATATTTCGGAACGCGAGGAACGCGTGTAATATGTTGAATTTTTTCAATGGAGCGTACTTGTTGCACTGGAATCGCATATTCTTCGTCTTTTAATTGAAACACAATTACTTTCAGCTCAGCCACATCAAATTCCCCCTCTCGCTTGTCCCTACTTAATTAGCGCGTTGCAATCAACAATGAGCGCCACTTGTCCGTCACCTAAAATGGTCGCGCCAGAAATGGCAAACACAGACGTTAAGTAGTTGCCAAGCGATTTTAACACCACTTCTTGTTGACCGATAAACGAGTCGACGACAAGTCCAGCCATTTTCTCACCTTTTCGCACAATAACAACAGATAAGAAATCATCGTCTTCCTTCACAACAGGCACTTCAAAAATATCTTTCAAAAATAAGAGCGGAACAACTTTTCCACGGAAATCAATGACTTTTTGATTATGGGCATGTAAAATGTCTTCTTTTTTCACGATGGCTGTCTCGATGATCGATGACAACGGAATCGCATATTTTTCCTTTTGAATTTCAACGAGCATAACAGAAATAATGGATAGTGTAAGCGGTAGTTGAATCGAAAAGATCGAGCCGACTCCTTCCTCTGAATCAATCGACACGGATCCACCAAGCGATTCAATTGTATTTTTGACGACGTCTAAACCAACACCGCGTCCTGAAATATCCGATACTTTATCCGCTGTAGAAAAACCTGAAGCAAAAATAAGCTCATATACTTGTTTATCCGTTAAGTTCGCCGCATTTTGTTCAGAAATAATGCCTTTACTAATGGCTTTTTTCAGCACTTTTTCGCGACTAATGCCCGCACCATCGTCTTCAATTTCAATAAATACATGATTGCCACTATGATATGCTTTTAATTTGACTGTTCCCTCTTCCGGTTTTCCTTTTGCGCGACGTACATCTGGCGTTTCTATGCCGTGATCGATGGCGTTGCGCAATAAATGAACGAGCGGATCGCCAATTTCATCAATGACTGTTCGATCGAGTTCTGTTTCAGCACCGATAATTTCAAGATTAATTTTCTTTCCTAAATCGCGAGCTAATTGACGAACCATGCGCGGAAAGCGGTTAAATACCGTTTCAACGGGCACCATGCGCATATTTAAAATAATGTTTTGTAAATCTCCTGAAATGCGCGACATCCGTTCAACCGTTTCGTGTAATTCTGGATTGTTTAGCTCACGTGAAATTTGTTCTAAACGTCCACGGTCAATGACAAGTTCCTCAAACAAATTCATGAGTACGTCAAGCCGCTCGATGTTGACGCGAATCGTTTTGTTGCTCACTTGTTTGCCAGTCGTTTTTTCTTCTTGTGCTTCTTGTTTTTTCTCGACTGTTTTCTCAACAGTTTTCGTCTCTTCTTTTTGTTCCTCTTTTGATTCTTCTTTTTGCTCCACTAGAGGCTCAGATCGACGTAGGTCAACCGATCGGACGTTTACTTCTTCTACTTCAGACACTTTCATAATGCGCTTTTGTAATTCATCTTGTGACACTTTTGTCACGACGGTCACGACAAATTGATCGTCGAACTGTTCGGCCTCTAACATTTCAACGGTCGGAACAGATTTAATCACTTCTCCAATTTGTTCAATCACTTCAAAAATCATAAATACACGAGCAGCTTTTAATAGACAGTCAGAACGTAGTTTGATCGTGACTTCATAACTGTGGAATCCTTGTTCAGCGGACTGCTTTAAAATGGTATATTCAAATTCATCATACGTTTGTTCATACGTTGAGTTGCTTTTTTGAGGGACTGCAACAACATCCCCTTTTTCAATTTGCTTTAACTGCGCAACGACTTCGGTGACGTCACGCTTTCCGTCTCCACCTTCTGAAATAGAGACGACCATCGCTTCTAAATCATCAACAGCGCGAAAAATGACATCAAGCAGTTCAGGCGTAACCGCAATTTTCCCATTTCGTATTCCATCGAGTACATTTTCCATTTGATGCGTTAAATTTGCTAAGTCCTCAAATCCCATCGTTGCTGACATTCCTTTTAGCGTATGGGCAGAGCGGAAAATTTCATTAACGATCGCCACATCGTCTGGATTTTTTTCAAGTTCTAGCAGTTGCTCGTTAATCGTTTGTAAATGCTCTTTACTTTCATCAATAAACACTTCGAGGTATTGACTCATGTCCATTGTTCCTATCCCCCTCAAACTTGTACGTGTTTCATTACCACTTTAGCAATATCGTCAACGTGAACGATTTCATCAACAACGTTTGCAGCAATGGCTGACTTAGGCATACCAAACACAACGGAAGATTCAGCAGATTCAGCAACGACAAACGTGTTGCCAGATGCCTTTAACTGTTTTAATCCTGCTGTACCGTCTGACCCCATGCCTGTCATAATAACAGCTACTTTTTCGTAATCTGTTAAAGCGCTTAACGATTCAAACATCACGTCAACAGAAGGTCGATGCCCATTGCGCGGCGCTCCTTCATCTAAATGAATGGCTAACGATGTGCCTACGCGTTTCACATATAAATGATTCCCACCTGGGGCGATATATGCTGTCCCTTTTTGAATCACTTCTCCATCTTCTGCTTCTTTGACGCGAATGTTGCATAACGAATCAAGTCTTGTCGCTAACGATTTTGTAAACCCTTTCGGCATATGTTGGACGATTAAAATCGGCGCGTCAATGGTCGCTGGAAATTTCGTTAATACGTGTTGAAGCGCGCGTGGTCCGCCTGTTGATGTGCCGATGGCGATGATTTTTTTCTTTCCGATTGCGTTGTTCCGTTCGCTTATTCCTATTTTACTATATTGCTTTTGTGGCAACATAGACATTTTTTGCTTTATTTTCACTGTTCGCAAATTCGCTTCGCTTGCTAAGAGCACTTTTTCGATCATCTTGTCTTTAATTTTATATAAATCTAGTGAGATGGCCCCTGAAGGCTTCGCAATAAAGTCAACCGCCCCGTATTGCAACGCTAAAATTGTATTTTCCGCTCCTTCTGTCGTCGTACTTGAAATCATGACGACAGGAAGTGGCTTTTTTTGCATAATATGCTTTAACGTCTCAAGCCCGTTCATGACAGGCATCTCAACATCTAACGTCACGACATCCGGATTGAGTTGCTCAATTTTTTGCAACGCTTCTTGTCCGTCACGCGCTGTACCTACGACGTGCAAACGCGGATGTTCTGACAAAAAATCGCTAATTAATTTTCGCATAAAAGCAGAGTCATCAACGACGAGCACTTTCACCTTATTCACAGCGATGATAACCTACCTTTCCAAAAAGTATTGGCGAAGCTTTGCAAAAAAGTGAAACGGACGTTTCGTTTGCTCCTCGTGTTCCCCGTTCGCTAAGTAGCGATCAGTCATTCGCATAAGCGCCTTGCTTGCTTTTGCACTCGGATCAAATAAAAGGAAAGGCGTTTGATGAATGACAGCGTTACTTACCGTTCGGTCTTCAGGTACATATCCTAATGCGTGTAATTCTTTTCCTAAAAAACGTTTTGCCACTTGTTTTAAACGCTGTAGTGTCTCTACTCCTTCTTTATCCGAGCGTGCGCGATTGACTAACACATAAATCGGGAGTTGCGGATCTGCTAAGTGAATGTATTTCATCGTTGCATATGCATCTGTCAAAGCGGTCGGTTCCGGAGTTGTTACGATAAAAATATCATCAACCGCTTTGAGCAGCTGCAGACGATCTTCGGACATCCCTGCTCCCATATCGAAAATAAGATAATCGTATTGCTCGGAAACGAGTTGCAATTGTTCAATAAAATACTCGACTTTTTGTTCGTCCATATGAAAAATTTCTGTGAACCCTGTTCCGCCAGCAATGAAAGATAACTGTTCAGGTCCTGTCTTTATAATATCATGAATGGTGACGTTTGGACGAAAAATATCGATCATTGTATAAGATGACGATTGCCCAAGTAAAATATCGATATTCCCCATGCCAATATCCATATCAAACAACAATACATGTTTTTCGCGTTGGCGTAACGCCAATGAAAAGTTTAACGAAACGTTCGACTTTCCAACTCCGCCTTTGCCGCTTAATACAGCAATCGTTTTCGTTTCTGTTCCGTGCTGCATTTTTTTCACGCGTAAACGTAAGCTTTCCGCTTGATCTCTCATCATCGTAGCTCGACCCCGGTAACCATATTTGCAACAAGCTGTGGAGTGGCTTCAACAATATCATCGGGCACGTTTTGTCCGTGCGTCATGTACGCTGCGCCGATACGGCATTGAATCATCATATTTAACATCGCACCGTGTCGGCTCGTTTCATCTACTTTTGTAAAAATAAATTTATGAATCGGAATGAGTGAAAACTGTGTATAAATGTCTTTCATATCTCTCCATTTTGCTGTGAGTGATAACACAAGAAACGTTTCCATTTCCTCATTAAAGTCGATCATTTCTTTTAAGTCGTTCACATATTGAGCGTTGCGAAAATTTCGTCCTGCCGTATCAATAAATACAATGTCATACGATGCGAGCTTCTCTTTCGCTTTACGAAAATCGTCGAGATTGTAACATACTTCAAGAGGAACGTTTAAAATTTTTGCATATGTTTTCAACTGATCAATGGCGGCAATGCGGTACGTATCTGTCGTAATAAATGCGACTTTTTTCCGATGTTTAATGACGCAATCAGCGGCCATTTTCGCAAGCGTCGTCGTTTTGCCAACCCCCGTTGGTCCAACAACGTTAATAAATTTTTTTTGAAACGAAATTCCCCCAAACGAAAGCGAAGATAATGCACGAACGATTTCTTCATGAAGCCATTGCTTCACCTCGTCATATGTGGCGTTTTTTTCCGATGTATACCAACGCTGCAACAACGTGGACATCAGCATCGCTCGCACATCGTCGCTTATTTCTTGGTCGATTAAATGCGCATCGATTGCTTTTAATGGAGTAGGGTAATGCTCAACCCCTCCTCCTTGCGATAATTGACGAATCGTTGCTTTTAATTCATGGATTTCCTTTAATAACTGTTCATCACGCATCGATTCTGTGCGCTCTTTTCGTTTTTCTTTTATTTTTTGAACGGGCGGAGTGGCTGGTTTTGGATCAACAGCAGCAATCACTTCAATATTTTTTCGGGAAAATAATCCAAGAAAACCTTTTTTTTGCACAACTTTCGAATTTAAAATGACGGCGTCATTGCCAAGTTCCGCTCGAATCATTTTCATCGCTTCTGGCATAGACGAAGCGACAAACTTTTTTACTTTCATTCCACATTCACCACCCCAACACTTTGAACTTCCACATTTGCTTCAAGTTCATTATACGACAATACTGGAACGTGACGGAAATATCGTTCAGTCAATTGTCTCACATACATGCGCACAGCCGGTGAACAAAGTAAAATTGGCGTTTGATCTTGAAACGGAAATTGTTCAATTTGCATCGCAATCGCTTCAACGATCGCTTGCGAGACGACCGGATCAAGCGCTAAATAATTGCCATGTTCCGTTTGTTGCACACCTTCGGCAATCATTTTCTCTACTTTTCCTGATAATGTAATTACCCGTAATGGCTGTCCTTCAACAACGTATTGGCTCGTAATTTGACGGGCGAGCGCTTGACGAACATATTCTGTTAAAAGATCTGGATCTGTCGTCATTCGTCCAAAATCCGCAAGCGTTTCAAAAATAACCGGCAAATTGCGAATTGATACTTTTTCACGTAATAAGTTCGCAAGCACTTTTTGAATATCGCCAACGGATAACGGATTTGGCGTCACTTCTTCCACTAAAATCGGATACGACTCTTTCACATGGTCGATTAACTGTTTCGTTTCTTGACGACCGAGCAATTCATGTGCGTGCGCCTTCAACAGCTCAGTAATATGCGTAGATACGACAGATGGTGGATCAACGACCGTATAGCCAAACATTTCTGCTCGTTCTTTCATTTCTTCAGAAATCCATTTCGCTGGTAATCCGAACGCTGGCTCTACTGTATCAATTCCCTCAATGGCATCATCATCAATGCCAGGGCT
>NZ_JAIWYK010000060.1:0-652 GCF_022030075.1 Anoxybacillus sp. LAT27 | reverse complement strand
TTCACCCGAGGGAGCACCCCTTCTCCCGAAGTTACGGGGTCATTTTGCCGAGTTCCTTAACGAGAGTTCTCCCGCGCACCTTAGGATTCTCTCCTCGCCTACCTGTGTCGGTTTGCGGTACGGGCACCTCTCACCTCGCTAGAGGCTTTTCTTGGCAGTGTGAAATCAGGCACTTCGGTACTACATTTCCCTCGCCATCACAGCTCAGCCTACTCAAGCGGATTTGCCTACTTGAGGCGCCTAACTGCTTGGACGCGCACAACCAGTCGCGCGCTGACCCTATCCTCCTGCGTCCCCCCATTGCTCAAACGGTGAGGAGGTGGTACAGGAATATCAACCTGTTGTCCATCGCCTACGCCTTTCGGCCTCGACTTAGGTCCCGACTAACCCTGAGCGGACGAGCCTTCCTCAGGAAACCTTAGGCTTTCGGTGCAGAGGATTCTCACCTCTGTTTTCGCTACTCACACCGGCATTCTCACTTCTAAGCGCTCCACTAGTCCTTCCGGTCTAGCTTCGACGCCCTTAGAACGCTCCCCTACCGACGACGTAAGTCGTCCCACAGCTTCGGTGGTACGTTTAGCCCCGGTACATTTTCGGCGCAGAGTCACTCGACCAGTGAGCTATTACGCACTCTTTAAATGGTGGCTGCTTC
>NZ_JAIWYK010000059.1:0-506 GCF_022030075.1 Anoxybacillus sp. LAT27 | reverse complement strand
GGTTCGCACCTTCGCTTGCGCTAAGCGCTCCCCTTAACCTTCCAGCACCGGGCAGGTGTCAGCCCCTATACTTCGCCTTACGGCTTCGCAGAGACCTGTGTTTTTGATAAACAGTCGCTTGGGCCTTTTCACTGCGGCTCCCCTGGGCTATTCACCCGAGGGAGCACCCCTTCTCCCGAAGTTACGGGGTCATTTTGCCGAGTTCCTTAACGAGAGTTCTCCCGCGCACCTTAGGATTCTCTCCACGCCTACCTGTGTCGGTTTGCGGTACGGGCACCTCTCACCTCGCTAGAGGCTTTTCTTGGCAGTGTGGAATCAGGCACTTCGGTACTACATTTCCCTCGCCATCACAGCTCAGCCTACTCAAGCGGATTTGCCTACTTGAGGCGCCTAACTGCTTGGACGCGCACAACCAGTCGCGCGCTGACCCTATCCTCCTGCGTCCCCCCATTGCTCAAACGGTGAGGAGGTGGTACAGGAATATCAACCTGTTGTCCATCGCCTAC
>NZ_JAIWYK010000057.1:0-334 GCF_022030075.1 Anoxybacillus sp. LAT27 | reverse complement strand
CATACGCTTTTCTGTTCTTTTTCAATTCTGACTTGGAGAAAGGACGGTACATACTTCTACCTCTCCTTCTTCATAGTTTTCCTTTAACATATTAACAAAAGAAAAACGATTTTGTCCTTGACAAAATCGTTTTTCAACAGTCTGGAAATAACCCTCTCAAAGAGGGTTATTTGGCATGCTTAAAAACATGTGGTTTTTCTTCGGCTAATGATCACAAACATGGTGTATGGATACATCGATGCTTAACCACTAAACTTGAGGGGTATGGTTAATCACCTCCTCCTGCTCGATTTAAAGTGAAAAAAATGTGAAATGTATTGACTGTCTTTTTTTT
>NZ_JAIWYK010000056.1:0-329 GCF_022030075.1 Anoxybacillus sp. LAT27 | reverse complement strand
AAGGTGATCCTCAGGAACAAGGTCATCAATCTTTACCGTTGTTTCCACATGTCTACGATCTTCTTGATGACGTTGAAGCATCCGATTTCCCCCTCCTATACCCTTATACCTATATATTAAAACAGCTTGTCGACTTTGTCGACAAGCTGGGACATCCTATTTGATTCGCAATCCTTTAGGATAAAAGTTTTTTACAACTCCTTTTACTTCTTTGCCCCAACCAAGCGGATATCCATCAATAGTCACTAATATCCATCCACGATCTCCGTTCGTTTGTAATGTTTCTCCTTTCATATATCGGAGGCTTTCTTCAAATGTAAGAGACAGAT
>NZ_JAIWYK010000055.1:0-348 GCF_022030075.1 Anoxybacillus sp. LAT27 | reverse complement strand
CCGTTAACCATCGGTATGAAATGGTATCTTGGGCGTTTTATGATTTAAGACAAAAAATCGAGTACAAAGCACGCAAACACCAAGCCAAAGTGATTGTGGTAGACCCAACATACACATCCCAAACATGTCCAAAATGCGGACATACAGAGAAAGCAAACCGAAATAAGAAAACGCACACGTTTTGTTGCCAAACATGCCAATATACATCAAACGACGACCGAGTTGGCGCGATGAATCTTCAACGAAAAGGAATCGAGTACATCGTTGAAGAAACAACAAAAGCATGACTTTTGTTGTTGGGTAGCTGTCAACCTGCCCTGATGCAACCCCAAGTGAAGGAAGGAGGAT
>NZ_JAIWYK010000054.1:0-356 GCF_022030075.1 Anoxybacillus sp. LAT27 | reverse complement strand
CCCTCAAGATGAGATTTCCCATCGCGTCAAGCGAGTAAGATCCCTTGAAGATGACAAGGTAGATAGGTCCGAGGTGGAAGCGTGGCGACACGTGCAGCTGACGGATACTAATCGATCGAGGACTTAACTAAACACATAAAGAAAAGCGAAGAACGGTTCTTGACGTAGTCAAGAAAAGCGAAGGCGACTGTTCTGTTATCTAGTTTTCAAGGAATAAAAAAATGCTTGACAACAAAAAATATTCCGTTATAATAACATTTGTCTAAAGCATTATTGCTCGGTGACGATGGCGGAGAGGTCACACCCGTTCCCATCCCGAACACGGAAGTTAAGCTCTCCAGCGCCGATGGTAGTTG
>NZ_JAIWYK010000053.1:0-551 GCF_022030075.1 Anoxybacillus sp. LAT27 | reverse complement strand
CGCTTACTTACAGCTCCCCGAAGCATATCGGTGTTTGTCCCGTCCTTCATCGGCTCCTAGTGCCAAGGCATCCACCGTGCGCCCTTTCTAACTTAACTAAACACACTTTGTATTGCTTGGCTTTATCGTTTAGCTCCAAACGAGAACCGCTTGTCGCTTTTCTTACTGCCTGTTATCTAGTTTTCAAGGAACAATCAGCGAAAATAACGAGGGATATTCCCTCAAAACTAAACGAAGCGAAAAAGCGTTGTTATTACGTTATGTCTAGCTACGAACCAAGAACCGTTCTTCGCTTTTCTTTATGTCTAGCTCCGGCTCCTAGCCCCTCGAGCCGCTTCGGTCCTGCTGTGGCGGCAACAGCCTCCTCGCAGGCCCTCCAGCGCTTGTCGGGGCTAAACAGTCACCTACGCTTTTCGTATTTATCCTTAGAAAGGAGGTGATCCAGCCGCACCTTCCGATACGGCTACCTTGTTACGACTTCACCCCAATCATTTGCCCCACCTTCGGCGGCTGGCTCCCGTAAGGGTTACCTCACCGACTTCGGGTGTTGC
>NZ_JAIWYK010000052.1:0-655 GCF_022030075.1 Anoxybacillus sp. LAT27 | reverse complement strand
CTTCGTCTACTCCGTTCCTTTGTCACTCCGTATTGAGTGTCCTACAACCCCAAGAGGCAAGCCTCTTGGTTTGGGCTGTTCCCGTTTCGCTCGCCGCTACTTAGGGAATCGCTTTTGCTTTCTTCTCCTCCGGGTACTTAGATGTTTCAGTTCCCCGGGTATGCCCTCCATACGCTATGGATTCACGTATGGATACTGCCCCATTACGGACAGTGGGTTCCCCCATTCGGAAATCTCCGGATCAACGCTTACTTACAGCTCCCCGAAGCATATCGGTGTTTGTCCCGTCCTTCATCGGCTCCTAGTGCCAAGGCATCCACCGTGCGCCCTTTCTAACTTAACTAAACACACTTTGCATTGCTTGGCTTTATCGTTTAGCTCCAAACGAGAACCGTTTGTCGCTTTTCTTACTGCCTGTTATCTAGTTTTCAAGGAACAATCAGCGAAAATAACGAGGGATATTCCCTCAAAACTAAACGAAGCGAAAAAGCGTTGTTATTACGTTATGTGTAGCTTCGAACCAAGAACCGTTCTTCGCTTTTCTTGATGTCTAGCTCCGGCTCCTAGCCCCTCGAGCCGCTTCGGTCCTGCTGTGGCGGCAACAGCCTCCTCGCAGGCCCTCCAGCGCTTGTCGGGGCTGAACAGTCGCCTCCGC
>NZ_JAIWYK010000051.1:0-602 GCF_022030075.1 Anoxybacillus sp. LAT27 | reverse complement strand
GCACGGTAGTCACCTACCGCAGGATTTTAAGTCCTGTGCGTCTGCCAATTCCGCCACCCCGGCATGGCATATTGGAGCGGAAGACGGGACTCGAACCCGCGACCCCCACCTTGGCAAGGTGGTGTTCTACCACTGAACTACTTCCGCATCATGCGGGTGGAGGGACTTGAACCCCCACGCCAGAGGCGCCAGATCCTAAGTCTGGTGCGTCTGCCAATTCCGCCACACCCGCATCATGGTGAGCCATGGAGGACTCGAACCTCCGACCCTCTGATTAAAAGTCAGATGCTCTACCTACTGAGCTAATGGCTCATTTTTTGCCCGGCAACGTCCTACTCTCGCAGGCGGTGTCCCGCCAACTACCATCGGCGCTGGAGAGCTTAACTTCCGTGTTCGGGATGGGAACGGGTGTGACCTCTCCGCCATCGTCACCGAGCAATATGTTGAAGGATGATTCCTTCAAAACTAGATAACAGAACAGTCGCCTTCGCTTTTCTTGATGTCTAGCTTCGAACTAACATCCTCCTGCGCCTTCGCTTTTTCCGTTCGACGTGCACGCACGTCTTCGTCAAAAGCTCTCGGCTCCGTCGGACGTTTTCTTG
>NZ_JAIWYK010000050.1:0-647 GCF_022030075.1 Anoxybacillus sp. LAT27 | reverse complement strand
CGAGAGTTTGCAACACCCGAAGTCGGTGAGGTAACCCTTACGGGAGCCAGCCGCCGAAGGTGGGGCAAATGATTGGGGTGAAGTCGTAACAAGGTAGCCGTATCGGAAGGTGCGGCTGGATCACCTCCTTTCTAAGGATAAATACGAAAGGCGAAGAACGGTTCTTGACGTAGTCAAGAAAACATCCGACGGAAGCGCAAGCTTTCGACGAGACGTGCGTGCACGTCGATGGAGAAAGCGGACGCGGAGGAGGATGTTAGTTCGAAGCTAGACATAAAGAAAAGCGGAGGCGACTGTTCAGCCCCGACAAGCGCTGGAGGGCCTGCGAGGAGGCTGTTGCCGCCACAGCAGGACCGAAGCGGCTCGAGGGGCTAGGAGCCGGAGCTAGACATAAAGAAAAGCGGAGGCGACTGTTTAGCCTCGCTAGACATAACGTAATAACAACGCTTTTTCGCTTCGTTTAGTTTTGAGGGAATATCCCTCAAGGTTTTAGTTGATTGTTCCTTGAAAACTAGATAACAGGCAGTAAGAAAAGCGACAAACGGTTCTCGTTTGGAGCTAAACGATAAAGCCAAGCAATACAAAGTGTGTTTAGTTAAGTTAGAAAGGGCGCACGGTGGATGCCTTGGCACTAGGAGCCGATGAAG
>NZ_JAIWYK010000049.1:0-915 GCF_022030075.1 Anoxybacillus sp. LAT27 | reverse complement strand
ACTTACAGCTCCCCGAAGCATATCGGTGTTTGTCCCGTCCTTCATCGGCTCCTAGTGCCAAGGCATCCACCGTGCGCCCTTTCTAACTTAACTAAACACACTTTGTATTGCTTGGCTTTATCGTTTAGCTCCAAACGAGAACCGTTTGTCGCTTTTCTTACTGCCTGTTATCTAGTTTTCAAGGAACATACCACTTCTTCAATTCATATACCTATTCATAAAAGAAATGGTGGAGCCTATCGGGATCGAACCGATGACCTCCTGCGTGCAAAGCAGGCGCTCTCCCAGCTGAGCTAAGGCCCCATGGCATGTATGGTGGGCCTAAGTGGACTTGAACCACCGACCTCACGCTTATCAGGCGTGCGCTCTAACCAGCTGAGCTATAGGCCCATACATACGTATCATATTTTTTATTAGAGGTGCATTCCCTCAAAACTGAACATGGTCGCTACCATGATCAACTTCTTCGTACCATGCGCCGAGGAATCAATCACCTTTGCAATCATCACTCGCAGACGCAGGCGCAAAACATATTTTGTTCAAAAAGGAGGGGCTGTTCCCTCAAAACTGAACAAAACAGACAGCAGAATTTTATCATATGATTGTTATGTTTGTCAACATGTACGGAGAAATCCTCCGCTTTTCTTTATGTCTAGCTCCGGCTCCTAGCCCCTCGAGCCACTTCGGTCCTGCTGTGGCGGCAACAGCCTCCTCGCAGGCCCTCCAGCGCTTGTCGGGGCTAAACAGTCGCCTACGCTTTTCGTATTTATCCTTAGAAAGGAGGTGATCCAGCCGCACCTTCCGATACGGCTACCTTGTTACGACTTCACCCCAATCATTTGCCCCACCTTCGGCGGCTGGCTCCCGTAAGGGTTACCTCACCGACTTCGGGTGTTGCAAACTCTCGTGGTGTGA
>NZ_JAIWYK010000048.1:0-1034 GCF_022030075.1 Anoxybacillus sp. LAT27 | reverse complement strand
AAGGAATAAAAAAATGCTTGACAACAAAAAATATTCCGTTATAATAACATTTGTCTAAAGCATTATTGCTCGGTGACGATGGCGGAGAGGTCACACCCGTTCCCATCCCGAACACGGAAGTTAAGCTCTCCAGCGCCGATGGTAGTTGGCGGGACACCGCCTGCGAGAGTAGGACGTTGCCGGGCAAAACATGAGTTATTCCGCAGTAGCTCAGTGGTAGAGCACTCGGCTGTTAACCGAGCGGTCGTAGGTTCGAATCCTACCTGCGGAGCCATTTACGGAGAGCTGTCCGAGTGGTCGAAGGAGCACGATTGGAAATCGTGTAGACGTGATGAGCGTCTCAAGGGTTCGAATCCCTTGCTCTCCGCCAGCCACTTTGGAAATAATATATGGCCCGTTGGTCAAGTGGTTAAGACACCGCCCTTTCACGGCGGTAACACGGGTTCGAATCCCGTACGGGTCATCTTTTATGGAGGATTAGCTCAGCTGGGAGAGCACTTGCCTTACAAGCAAGGGGTCGGCGGTTCGATCCCGTCATCCTCCACCATGTATGAACATTGATTTACTTTTATCATCGCGGGGTGGAGCAGCCAGGTAGCTCGTCGGGCTCATAACCCGAAGGTCGCAGGTTCAAATCCTGCCCCCGCAACCAAAGTTGGTCCCGTAGTGTAGTGGTTAACATGCCTGCCTGTCACGCAGGAGATCGCGGGTTCGAGTCCCGTCGGGACCGCCATGTATGGCTCGGTAGCTCAGTCGGTAGAGCAAAGGACTGAAAATCCTTGTGTCGGCGGTTCGATTCCGTCCCGAGCCACCATTTTGAATAATGTGGATTTGATCTATCTAAATATATATAATGTGCCGGCTTAGCTCAATTGGTAGAGCAACTGACTTGTAATCAGTAGGTTGCGGGTTCAAGTCCTGCAGCCGGCACCAGATTCTTTTTGAGCCATTAGCTCAGTAGGTAGAGCATCTGACTTTTAATCAGAGGGTCGGAGGTTCGAGTCCTCCATGGCTCACCATGATGCGGGTGTGGC
>NZ_JAIWYK010000047.1:0-617 GCF_022030075.1 Anoxybacillus sp. LAT27 | reverse complement strand
CATGTATTAGGCACGCCGCCAGCGTTCGTCCTGAGCCAGGATCAAACTCTCCATAGAAAGTTTATATCTCTAGCTTCTTTACGCTTTTCGCTTCGTTCAGTTTTCAAGGAACATCTCTTTGTCGCTGTTTGAGCGACTTTTTTAATATAACATTTACTGTTTTCTTTGTCAATAACTTTTTGGTGGAGCCTATCGGGATCGAACCGATGACCTCCTGCGTGCAAAGCAGGCGCTCTCCCAGCTGAGCTAAGGCCCCTTGAAAATGGTCGGGAAGACAGGATTCGAACCTGCGACCCCATGGTCCCAAACCATGTGCTCTACCAAGCTGAGCTACTTCCCGTCCTCATAATGATATAAACATGGCGCGCCCGAGAGGATTCGAACCCCTAACCTTCTGATCCGTAGTCAGATGCTCTATCCAATTGAGCTACGGGCGCATATGAAGTGCCGAGGGCCGGACTCGAACCGGCACGGTAGTCACCTACCGCAGGATTTTAAGTCCTGTGCGTCTGCCAATTCCGCCACCCCGGCATGGCATATTGGAGCGGAAGACGGGACTCGAACCCGCGACCCCCACCTTGGCAAGGTGGTGTTCTACCACTGAACTACTTCCGCAT
>NZ_JAIWYK010000003.1:0-20981 GCF_022030075.1 Anoxybacillus sp. LAT27 | reverse complement strand
TGAATGGAGCGTCATTAAAACGACCGCATCATTTGTTTGTCCTTCGCTATTATTATCAAGCTGGTCGATATCTGCTACAAGCGCCAAGTCTGTCAAAAAGGCAACGAGCGACTTATCTTCATTTACTTGTTCAAAATGTTGAGTCACTGATAAAAACTCATCGATGTTCTCTAGTCGGCTATGTGCTTCTAACGTTTTTTCTTCGCGAAGCATATCGCGGTAACCTGAACGATCGAGTACATCTTCAACAAGCTCGGTTACAGATAAATAGTGTTGCATTTGGCTCCAATGATGAATTTGTTCGCGAAATTGTACGAGCGGTGCAGCGATGCGAGCGCTAATCCCCATTTCTTCAATGGAACCAAGCGCATCAAACATCGATATCCCTTGACTAGAAGCATATGCTGCAATTTTATCAATTGTCGATGCACCAATACCGCGCTTTGGAACGTTAATAATACGAGTTAAGCTAATGTCATCATTCGGATTCGCAATTAAGCGTAAATACGCTAAAATGTCTTTAATTTCTTTTCGATCATAGAATTTTAAACCGCCAACAATTTTATATGGAATGTTCGCCTTCAATAACATTTCTTCAAGCACGCGTGATTGCGCATTCGTTCGATATAAAACGGCAAAATCTTTATACGTTCGTTTTCCGGCATCAACATATTCTTTAATTTTTCCAACGACAAATTGTGCTTCATCGACTTCCGTCATCGCTTCGTAATACACAAGCGCATGTCCTTCACTATTTTCTGTCCAAAGCTTTTTCGGTTTTCGTTGTGTATTATGCTCAATGACCGCATTGGCTGCTTGTAAAATCCGTTTCGTTGAGCGGTAATTTTGTTCAAGCAAAATCACTTTCGCATTCGGATAGTCTTTTTCAAACGATAAAATATTGCTAATATCAGCACCGCGCCAACGATAAATGGACTGATCAGAATCTCCAACGACACATAAGTTTTGAAATCTCTTAGCAAGCATGTTCACAAGCAAATATTGCGAGCGGTTCGTATCTTGATACTCATCGACATGAATGTATTGAAACTTTCGTTGATAATATTCCAACACTTCCGGAACGCGTTGGAATAATTGGATCGTCGTCATAATTAAATCATCGAAATCAAGCGCATGATTGCGCAACAATCGCTTTTGATATTCTTTATATACTTCTGCTACAAGCTTTTCGTATGGATTTGCTGCTTGATCGGCATATTTTTCTGGCGTCATCAATTCGTTTTTCGCGCTGCTAATTGTACCTAAAAGCGCACGTGGATCATATTTTTTTGGATCAATATTGCGATCTTTCAAAATATGTTTTAACACAGACAATTGATCGGTTGGATCCAAAATGGAAAAGTTCGCATGAATCCCGATTCGATCAATGTCACGTCGCAAAATGCGGACGCACATCGAGTGAAACGTAGAAATCCATATATCTTCTGCCTGCTTTCCAACGATGCGTTCTACGCGTTCTTTCATTTCACGTGCCGCCTTGTTTGTGAATGTAATCGCCAAAATATTCCACGGAGCAACGTCTTTTTCCGCCATTAAATAAGCGATGCGATGCGTTAACACGCGCGTTTTTCCACTTCCTGCTCCCGCCATGATTAGAAGCGGTCCTTCTGTCGTTTTTACCGCTTCTTTTTGCTTTTCATTTAATCCATCCAACAGCATATGTGCCGACATACTCATTTTTTCCACCACCAAAACATATGTTCTCTTTTTTATTCTCCATTTATGTTGATTTTCCTTTTACCGCTTCAACTGTTTGTAATGCCATTTGTAAATTTGTATAAATAGCGTTGCCAACAACAACTGTATCCGCCCACATCGCCATCTCTTTCGCTTGTTCAGGTGTATGAATGCCACCACCATAAAACAAACGGGTGCGTTCTAGCGTCCGTTTCACTTTTTCTACAAGTGTCACATCTCCGTACCGTCCGCTATATTCTATATAAAAAATCGGAAAACGATACATATGTTCTGCCATTCGAGCATATGCAATGACATCTTCTTCTGTTATATTCGTTCGTGCATTCGTCAATGATGCCGCTTTACATTCGTCATTTAAAATACAATACCCTTCAACAAACAGTTCTTCCCAATTAATTAAATCACCAAACTGTTTGATCGCTTCGTGATGTAAATCAATTAACCAAGTAAGATCGCGGCTATTGAGCACCATGGGAATGAAATAATAGTCAAATCCAGGTGTGACTGCCTCGATATTTGATACTTCTAGCGCACAAGGAACGGAAAAACGACGCACACGTGCAAGTAAGTCAATAACGTTTTCAAGCGTTACACCGTCTGTTCCACCGACGATAATCGCATCGGTACCTGATTCACATACTTGTTCTAACTGTTCGTCAGTAATGGCTTTGTTCGGATCTAATTTAAACACATGTCGCCATGTTGTCATCTCATTCATGTTTTTTCACCTCATCTCATTATAACAAAAATCATACCAAAACATCGTAAAAAGAAGCTGACTCACTGTGAGCCAGCCTCTTCCTGTTGTTCGTTATAAATGCGGTCAAGTGCCATCGCATACGCATCATTTCCATAGTTTAAGCAGCGCTTTACGCGTGAAATCGTCGCTGTGCTTGCCCCTGTTTCTGTCTCAATTTTATGATACGTATATCCTTCACGCAACATGCGCGCTACTTCCAAACGTTGCGCAAGCGCTTGTATTTCATTAACCGTACATAAGTCATCGAAAAAACGATAACATTCTTCTAAATCTTTTAATGACAAAATCGCTCGAAATAATTGGTCAAGCTCTCTGCCTCGCAATTTATTAATTTGCATATACGTCCCCCTATTCATATTGTACTTGTTCGAGATTTGGAACGACTTGAATCCATGTTTTCCCTGGAACAAATCCGAGTGGAACACCGCTTTTGTAAGGGAGAAGGCGCCCCTCAACATTTTTCCACTCCACTTCCTGTACTGTCCCTTTCTGGAATAAATATCCTTTTCCGCCTGATGTAAAGTCAATATCTCTCCGACCATAGTCATCAATAATTCGATGTGTCGCCTCAATCACAAACACATTGTCTACCGCAATCGGTGCATTCGTCTCCCGATCTACCGTCAGCTCATCGCCACTCGAACGAACATATTTCGTTCCGTCATATGCATAATGAACGTGAGCATACGATCGTTTAGAGTACACCACATCAATATTCGTTGCTTTTACAGCATTCGTCAAGTCGTTTGTAAAAAAAGGTAGCGGTTTGACTTCTTCTTCGAAAGCATAGCCGTTTTTTTCAGCCCCTTTTTTAATATTTTCAAAAGAAATATATGAATTGTGTGGTGCTTTTCGTGAAAGATCTCGCCAAAATAACGTTCCGTCATAAAATAAGCCATTTACGTAATCTGCAGCACCAGACTTTAATAACGTTTGTGCCTCCGGACTCCAACCGTGACATACATATAGCGCATGAAAGCCGTTGCTTAATTGAATAAAATAATCTCTTGCGCTTCGAACAGGGCCGATAATAGCAGGCTGTTCACTTTGATAAATCGCTAACAGCCTTGTAATATCTCCTTCAGCAAGCACTTCATACACGATGTCTGCCTTATGTAACCCCGACTGTGGTCGAGCGGCAGGATAGTTATTAATCATCACCGCAACCGCACGTTGCATCGCTTTTTCTTTTGCTGGCATGCCTGTTAACGGAAATGTCCACGCTGTTTCTTCTGTTTTTTGTCCATTTTCTTGTTCAACTGTTTTTGGTGGGGACTCGTTTTCTTCTACATTTGATTGTGGACGTTGACATCCGGTGCCGAACATAAACACCGTCATGATGATCAATCCAAAAAGTAATCGCCGCAACATGAACCCAACCTTTCATTTCCTTCCCTTTTATATTTTAACGCATTATTGTCGGAAAGAGTACTGTTTTATGCATGACATCGTAAATTCCTTTCGGTGTAATGCGAATATACGGTAAATGTGTCGATGATAAAAAAAGCAAGGTGTAAATTGGATCCGCAAACGCATAACCGCGCGCTCGCAACAGTTCGCCGAGCGTTTTTTCTTCTTCCATTAACACTTCCATCGGTTTTGCCGACATTAATCCGCCTAAAGGAAGCGGGATTTCATGAATGATTTCTCCGTGTTCGCAAAGGACAATACCGCCTCCGATTTGTTTCATACGTTCAAAAGCAAACAACAAATCACGTTTACTTTTCCCAATTAAAATAATGTCCCCTGTATTAGAATACGAACTAACAAGTGCTTGCACATGTGTCGCAAACCCTTTTAATATAGTGTTTACACGCCATTTTCCGCTGCGATCAATAAGCATTAAAAAGCTTTCATCATGATCCATTGATAGCTCATCAGCAGATGTATCAATCGAAATCGAATATGGCTTAATAATGACCGAGTTTTCCATATACATCCCTAACGGCATCGAAAACTGTAAATCATCCATCTGTAAGTCCCAAGATAGCGAAAGTGGCGAAAGACCGTGTATATCCCAATTAACTGTTGGAAAAGCAGCGACAGGTACACCGTCACGTTTGACCCATTGTCCACTCGCTAAAACAGAAATAGGAGTCGGATTAGAAGCATGTTCAAGAATGTTAATGTGTGCAATGCGTCCTGGCGTAATGCTTCCGTGCAAATGATCGATATTATAATAACGAGCAACGTTCCATGTGGCCATGCTATATGCATCAATATCGATTACTCCTTCTTGTAATGCAATGCGAATCATTTCGTCGATCATTCCATTTTCATAAAACGCAGGTGTTGAGCCATCTGTCGTAAACATGCAATGATCGTAATGATGAATGCCGCATTGTCTCATTTCTTTAAGCAACGTCGGCAAATCAGGGCGAATGGACGAATGACGCAATGATACGGTATATCCTTGCATTAAACGCTTATACACATCGCTTCCGGTCATCGCTTCATGGTCCGCATCAGCACCAAACAATTTCATTTTTGTTAACGTTCGGTCTGAAGCTCCCGGAAAATGACCTTCCACTTTTTTGCCAATCTTTTTCGCTTCCTGTATCCAATGGAGAATGAAATCGTCCCCTTCTAACAGCTTTGGCCATCCAGTCAATTCGCCAACTTGTAATACCGCATCATTTTCCAGCCAACTTTTCATGTTTTTATACGAAAAAAAATGCTCTTCTCCGTTCATTTCTGTCTGTGGATCCAGTCGGCACCACCAATACATCGTCACCGGTTGTTTTTCCATAGCGGACAAAAAAGAAAACGCTTTCTTTTTTGTTAACTGTAAAAAAAGGAATAGATTGTCATTAATAAGTGTTGTTGTACCGTGCTGTGCTGCATATTCCGCTAACGTATGGGGATTATATAACTGAAACGGATGAGCATGTGGCTCCATATAGCCAGCAACAAGCACTTGATTCGAGCAGTCCACTACTTCGCATGAATCGAGTTGCTTCGGTTTATTTGGACCGACATATACAATTCGGTCATCGCAAACCCAAACGTTTCCTTGTACCCATTGACGTATGTATGGATGTAAATACGTTGCGTTCATGAACACTTTTGTTGGCGCTTGCTTTCCGTCAACAACGGCAACGTGTCGGCGAATTTGCTCGTTTTTCCATCGATATCGTTTTTCCATCATGATCGCTTTCCTCCTAAATCGTACCATCGTCTATACACATTTTAACGGATGAAAGCAAATTTCACAAACAAAAAGGAGGATGAATATGAAACAAAACATCGGTATCATCAATGCGATGATTCGCATCACATGCGGATTTACGATGCTAGCTTGGGCAACTGCCAATTTTTCTCGCAAACCGTGGCGTGAATCGTATATTTGGGTCATGATGCTCGCTGCGATGAAAATCGCAGAAGGTATCGTTCGTTTTTGTCCTGTGATGGCTTTGTTTGAACGATATCAATGCCATTGTGACAGCAACAATGAGAAAGAGAAAGCGATTCCGATTGAGCCAGTTAACCCTTCGTAACAATAACCCCCTTGTATGCATACAAGGGGGGAAAGGAGAGAAAGTATGATTGCTGAATATATAACAGATACATTCTTTATTCTTATTCTTTTAATTGGCAGCATCGTTGCCCTTAGTTTTGTATACGTTCGCAAGCGACGTGCGCGATAGCTTTATTGCCAATATCACGTCGATAAAAAAGTTGGGCACAGTCAATGTTCTGAATTTGTTCATACACAAGACGTTGTGCTTCTTTCAACGTGTTCCCACTCGCCACAACAAGGAGCACTCGTCCCCCATCTGTTACCCACTCATCGTCCACACGTTTTGTGCCAGCGTGGAAAATTTGTGCTCTCGTTATACGTTCTAGACCACGAATAACAGCACCTTTTTCATATTGTTCAGGATATCCTTTCGCCGCCAACACAACCCCAATCGTTGCTTCGTCACTCCAATGCAACGTGATCGGTCGATCTTCCAAAAGCGAGACAATGACCTCAACAAGATCATTTTGTAACCGCGGTAAAATCACTTGTGCTTCCGGGTCGCCAAATCGTGCATTAAACTCTATTACTTTCGGTCCTTGTTCGGTTGCAATTAAGCCGGCATACAAAAATCCTGTAAATGCACAACCTTCTTGTTTCAGCGCCTTCGCGATCGGTTTTACAATTGTTTCAACCGCCTCACGCACTATTTGTTCACTAATTTGCGGAACAGGGGAATACGCGCCCATCCCTCCTGTGTTCGGTCCTTGATCGCCATCGAATGCACGTTTATGATCTTGGGCGATAACCATTGGATACACTCGTTCTCCATGCACAAACGTCATCAAGGAAAATTCTTCGCCCTGTAAATATTGCTCAATGACAACTTGGGCACCAGCTTCACCGAACTTTTTGGCGACCATTATATCATGCAACGCATGAAGCGCTTCGTCGATCGTCATTGCTACCGTGACACCTTTTCCCGCTGCAAGTCCATCCGCTTTAATCACAATCGGGGTTCCTTGTTCATGCACATATTGAACAGCTTCATCGTAATTTGTAAACGTCGCATAATTTGCCGTCGGGATGTTGTACTTTTTCATCATGTCCTTTGCAAACGCTTTGCTTCCTTCAATCAACGCGGCTTGCTGTTTTGGACCGAAAATGCGCAATCCTCCATCTTCAAAACGATCGACAATACCCGCTAACAACGGAGCTTCCGGACCAACGATCGTCAAATCGATTGCTTCTTTTTTCGCCCACTGCACAAGTGTTTCAACATCCGTTTCCGCAATCGGAACGCGCGTAGCCATACTATTCATCCCATCGTTTCCTGGCGCCACATATACACGAGTGACAAGCGGGCTTTGGGCTACTTTCCATACAAGTGCATGTTCGCGACCACCGCGCCCGATAATGAGCACTTTCATCATTTGTCGCCTCCTTTAATGTTTAAAATGGCGTACTCCTGTAAATATCATCGCAATACCGTATTCATTTGCTTTTTGAATAGAATCTTCATCGCGAATCGAACCGCCCGGTTGAATAATGGCAGTCACTCCCGCCTGTGCAGCTGCCTCAACGGTATCGCTCATCGGGAAAAACGCATCAGATGCTAGTACAGCACCTTTCGCACGATCGCCGGCTTGTTCTATTGCGATGTTTGCCGCACCTACACGGTTCATTTGTCCAGCGCCGACACCTATCGTCATCCCGTTTTTCGCGAGTACAATCGCATTCGATTTGACATGCTTCACCACACGCCAAGCAAACGTTAAATTCGACCATTCTTCTTCTGTCGGTTTTCTTTCTGTAACAACTCGCAATGTCGCATCATCAATTGTATACGTGTCTTCGTCTTGAACAAGTAGTCCCCCACGTACCGATACGACAAATGGTTCTTTTTTCCTTTCTGCTTCAAAATCGATCGTTAACAGACGAATGTTTTTCTTTCTCGTTAAAATTTCTAGCGCTTGTTCTGTAAATGACGGAGCGATAACAATTTCTAAAAAAATGTCATGTAATTTCGCAGCCGTTTGTTCGTCAACTTCACGATTAAGCGCCACGATGCCACCGAAAATGGACGTTGGGTCGGCTTCGTAAGCTTTTTGAAACGCTTCAGCGATCGTCTTGCCAACGCCGACTCCACACGGATTCATATGTTTCACCGCTACCGCCGCTGGTTCAGCGAATTCCCCTACAATTTGTAAAGCTGCATTGGCATCGTTAATGTTGTTGTAAGACAGTTCTTTTCCATGTAATTGCTTCGCTTTTGTAATAGAAAATGGTGAACTGAGCGGTTTTTCGTAAAATGCAGCCGTTTGATGTGGATTTTCACCATATCGTAACGATTGTTTTTTCACAAACGTCATCGTCATCGTTTCCGGATACGTTTCTCCAACGACGTTTGTCAAATATTGTGCAATCATCGCATCGTACGCTGCAGTATGGCGAAATACTTTTGCAGCTAACGCCCGTCTCGTCTCAAGCAACACTTCATCGTATTGTTTCAGTTGTTCAATGACTAAGTGATAATCAGCTGGATCCACAACCGCTGTCACATAAGCGTGATTTTTCGCTGCTGCCCTAAGCATCGTCGGTCCGCCAATATCGATCTGTTCAATCGCTTCCATCAGCGTTACGTTCGGATTTGCGATCGTTTCTTGAAATGGATATAAATTGACAACAACAAAATCGATCGGCGTAATGGCATGCTCTTGCAACTGTTTTTTATGCGTTTCATCATCTCGAACAGCTAACAGTCCACCGTGAATATTTGGGTGCAATGTTTTTACCCGTCCGTCTAAAATTTCTGGGAAGTTTGTCACATCAGAAATGCTTACGACCGGAATGCCATGCTCCGCCAATACGCGTTTCGTTCCGCCCGTTGAAATAATTTCAACACCTAACTCAACTAGTTGTTTAGCAAACGTAACAATTCCTTTTTTATTTGATACGCTAATGATCGCTCGCTTTTTCATCCTTTGTACTCCCTTTCTCCGTCAACAATTGTTGAATGACTTGCGGATACAACACATGTTCAATTTCATGAATGCGGCGCTCAACGCTTTCTAATAGTTCTCCGTCATCAATATATAGTGCCCGTTGCGCAATAATTGGTCCCGTATCCATTCCTTCATCAACGTAATGCACTGTAACCCCTGTCACTTTCACACCGTAGCGATACGCTTGGCCAATCGCATCTTTTCCTGGAAACGCCGGCAAAAGAGAGGGATGAATGTTTACAATTCTGTTCGGATATGCCTGTAAAAGCGTTGGACCGATAAGCCGCATATAACCAGCAAGAACAACTAAGTCGATTTCTTTTTGTTGTAGTTGTTGTAAAATCTCACGTTCAAATTGTTGTTTCGTTTCATATTGTTTAGGGTTAAAAACAAATATCGGCACGTGTTCACGCATCGCTCGTTCAATCACTTTCGCTTGCGGTCGATCACATACAAGAAGCGCCACTTCGGCTTGAATATCTCCTTTTTTTACGGCATCAACAATCGCTTGAAAATTCGTGCCGCTTCCTGAAGCAAAAATAGCTATCCGCTTCATTCGATTTTTCCTCCAGCAAATGATACACCCGTTCCTTCTTTTACACGACCGATAATGTACGCCTCTTCTCCACACGCTTCAAGCAACTGTACAACGTCTGACACAACACGGCTATCAACCGCTAATACAAACCCGATGCCCATATTAAAAATATTGAACATATCGATTCGCTGTAGCTGTCCGTATTGTTGTAAAAAGTTAAAAATTGATGGAATCGGCCATGAACCGTAATCGATTTCGGCTTGCAATCCATTCGGCAACATACGTGGAATGTTTTCGATAAAACCTCCTCCTGTAATATGCGCCATCCCTTTGATATGGAATTGTTTTAACGCTTCAAGTACTGCTCGAACATAAATGCGTGTAGGGGTCAATAGTTCTTCACCAAGCGTGTGAGCAAATGGTTCATATACGTGATCCAATTGCAAATTCGCATCTTTTATAATTTTTCTAACGAGCGAATATCCGTTGCTATGCAAGCCACTTGAAGCTAAACCGATCAGCACATCACCAGGAACAATCGCATCTCCTGTAACAAGTTTTTCTTTTTCCACTACTCCGACGGCAAACCCAGCTACATCGTATTCATCTTCGGGATACATGCCCGGCATTTCCGCTGTTTCCCCCCCGATGAGGGCACACCCTGCTTCGACACAGCCATCAGAAATTCCTTTTACAATATGTTCGATTTTTTCAGGCACCGCTTTTCCGCAAGCGATGTAATCAAGGAAAAAAAGCGGCTCTGCTCCTTGTACGACAATATCGTTTACGCACATCGCTACGCAATCAATTCCGATCGTATCGTGCCGGTCTAGGGCGAATGCAAGCATTAGTTTCGTCCCTACACCGTCTGTTCCAGATACAAGGACAGGTTGTTTATACCCGAGCGAAGAGAGGTCAAACATTCCTCCAAAACCACCTAAGCTTCCAAGTGCACCGATTCGGGCAGTTTTGGCGACATGTTTTTTCATCCGCTCTACCGCTTCATATCCAGCTTCAATATTCACACCGGCTTGTTTGTACACATGTGCCAACATGCTCTCCTCCAATCTTCGTCGGATATTGTCCTGTAAAACAAGCTAAACATTGCCCACAGTTTGCTGAATCGTTTGGTCTTCCAATCGCTTGCAAAAGCCCTTCTGGACTTAAAAAAGCAAGAGAGTCCGCTTCAATGAGCTGTCGAATGTGTTCGATCGTATGGTTAGCCGCAATAAGCTCTTCTTTCGTTGATGTATCGATGCCATAAAAACATGGATGCGTAATCGGCGGTGAGCTAATGCGTACGTGCACTTCGGTCGCCCCTGCCTCACGAAGCATGCGCACGATACGCTTGCTCGTCGTTCCACGTACGATGGAATCATCAACCATGACAACTCGCTTCCCAGCTACAACTCCACGAACAGGCGATAATTTCATTTTTACACCTTGTTCACGAAGTGCCTGCGATGGCTGAATAAACGTCCGTCCAACATACCGATTTTTAATTAACCCTAACTCATATGGAATGCCTGTTGCCTCCGCATAACCAATGGCTACCGAAATACTCGAATCCGGCACACCTGTAACAACGTCTGCTTCAACAGGTGCTTCAAATGCTAACCGCTTGCCAAGATTTTTCCTCGCTGTATGAATGTTAATGCCGTCCACATTGCTGTCCGGGCGAGCGAAATAAATATATTCCATACTACAAATGGAGCGAGCTACTTTAGGGGCGAAACGCTCGGAACGAATCCCTTGTTTATTAATCATAATGAGCTCTCCTGGCTCCACTTCCCGCTCATATGTCGCACCAATGACATCAAACGCACACGTTTCCGATGCCACAACGTACGCCTCACCTAAGCGCCCAAGCGATAAAGGACGAAAACCATGTGGATCAAGCGCAATATACATTTCCGTTTCCGTTAAAATAAGAAAGGCAAAAGCGCCACGTAAATGTGTTAACGCTTCTTTAATTCGCTCTTTTAAAACCGGCTCATCACTACGCTTAATTAAATGAGCAAGCACTTCGGTATCAGACGTCGTTTGAAAAATGCTCCCTTGTTGTTCTAAACGGAAGCGCAATTCATCGGCATTCACTAAATTTCCGTTATGCGCAAGCGCCAAACTACCGCCTTGGGAACGGAATAAAAGCGGTTGAACATTTGCATATCCGCCCCCACCAGCAGTAGAGTAACGGACGTGGCCGATCGCAGCCATGCCCGTTAATTGCGCTAATTCCCCACGACCAAATACTTCCGTCACTAAACCAAGTCCTTTATGAAACTGGAGCGTTCCATTTCCACCGACAACGATTCCCGCTCCTTCTTGACCACGATGTTGTAAACTATGCAGTCCGTAATATGTCAACGTCGCTGCTTCTTCATGTCCCCAAATGCCAAAAATTCCGCATTCTTCATTTAATCCTTTGATTTCAGCAAGCATGGAATAGCTCCTTTCCATACATTTCGCATCGTTTCTACTGGAACGTGGAGAATGCACGTACCCCCGGCTGTCACATGGAGCGTTCCGTCATTGGTCACTTCCCCGATACGTACCGCTTGAACAAGTTGTTCAAATGTTTGCTGATCCTCTTTTTTCACAGAAACAACAAAGCGGGATTGCGTTTCACTAAACAGTTCAGAAACGACGTCGCCACTGATCGCCACACGTGCACCTAAACCTTTTGCGCTCATTAAACATTCCGCAAGGGCAACAGCTAAGCCCCCTTCTGATACATCGTGTGCTGACGCTACAACCCCAGCTCGAATGGCAGCGAGAAGTTGGCGTTGTCGTTTCGCTTCCACATGTAAATCAATCGTTGGAGCTTTGCCGAAAATACGACCTGTTAGCCATTTTTGTAGCTCGCTCCCACCAAATTCTTGCTTAGCTTCCCCAATGACATAAATCAAGTCGCCAGGTTGTTTAAATGCTTGTGTCGTAATATGACTAATATGTTCAACGATACCAACCATCCCGACAATCGGTGTCGGATAAATGGCTTCACCGTTCGTCTCATTATAAAGCGATACATTTCCGCTAATGACAGGCGTTTCAAGTATACGGCACGCTTCGCTCATTCCCTCTACTGCTTTTTCAAGTTGCCAAAAAATTTCAGGCTTCTCTGGATTACCAAAATTTAAGCAATCGGTGACAGCAAGTGGCTGAGCCCCAGAACAAACAATGTTTCGTGCTGCTTCTGCAATCGCAATTTTCCCACCGACTTCTGGATCTAAGTATACGTAACGAGAATTACAATCCGTTGTCATCGCTAACGCTTTATTTGTGCCACGAATGCGTAAAACAGCTGCGTCAGATCCTGGAGCCACAACCGTGTTTGTCCGCACCATATAGTCGTATTGCTCATATACCCATTCTTTACTTGCAATCGTCGGCTGGCTTAACAACGCAAGCAGCGCTTCTTCATAATTATCCACTTTCGGTACATATTCCGTCGCTTGAAACTGACGATAATACGCCGGTTCTTGCGACGGTTTATGATAAACAGGAGCATCTTTCGCCAGCGCATCAACTGGAATTTCGGCAACTACGTCCCCGCGATGATACAAACGCAACATATGGTCATCTGTGACACGCCCGATCGCTTTTGCCTCTAGTCCATATTTTGAAAATACATCCATGATTTCTTGTTCGCGACCTTTTTTCACAACGAGAAGCATGCGTTCTTGTGATTCAGACAGCATCATTTCATACGGTGTCATTCCTGTTTCACGTTGTGGAACGAGATCTAAGTTTAGTTCAATGCCAGAACCTGCTTTGCTTGCCATTTCCGCCGACGAGCTTGTTAAACCGGCCGCCCCCATATCTTGCATACCAACGAGTGCATCGCAATGAATGACTTCCAAACACGCTTCAAGAAGCAATTTTTCCATAAATGGATCCCCGACTTGCACAGCTGGCCGTTTTTGTTCAGATTGTTCCGTTAATTCTTCCGATGCAAATGTCGCCCCATGAATGCCGTCACGCCCCGTTTTCGCGCCAACATACATAACTGTATTTCCAACGCCTGATGCGATTCCTTTTTGAATATCTTCATGTCGAATCACCCCGACGCACATCGCATTGACAAGCGGGTTTCCTTCGTACGCCGCATCAAATTGCACTTCACCACCAACGGTCGGAATACCGACACAATTTCCATATCCCGCAATCCCTGCGACAACGCGCTCGAATAAATATTTCACACGCGGTGACGTTAATTCGCCAAAGCGGAGCGAGTTTAATAACGCAATTGGTCTTGCCCCCATCGAGAAGACATCGCGAATAATTCCCCCAACACCTGTGGCAGCCCCTTGATACGGCTCAATCGCAGATGGATGGTTATGGCTTTCAATTTTAAATGCTACCGCTAATCCATCTCCAATATCGACAATACCAGCGCCTTCTCCTGGTCCTTGGAGCACATGTTTCCCTTCAGTCGGAAACTTTTTTAATACGGGTTTCGAATTTTTATAGCTACAATGTTCTGACCACATGACAGAAAAAATGCCCGTTTCTGTATAATTAGGCAAACGTCCAAGAATACGCTCAATCATCGCAAACTCTTCATCTGTTAATCCCATGTCACGATACATCTTCTGTTCTTTAATCATTGTTGGACTTGGCTCAAGTAGTAACGACATGTGCGTCCCTCCAATACGTCACAATTGATTGAAACAGTTTTAAACCATCTGCCCCTCCAAGCAACTCATGAACAGCTCGCTCAGGGTGTGGCATCATACCAAGCACGTTTCCCTTTTCATTCACGATGCCCGCAATGTTGAATAAACTGCCGTTTGGATTTTCTCCCTCATACCGAAAAACAATTTGGTTATTAGCGATAAGCTGTTGTAACGTTTGTTCATCACAATAATAGTTTCCTTCTCCGTGCGCAATGGGGATTGTAATCACTTCTCCTTGCTCGTATTGCGATGTAAACATCGTTTCGTTATTTTCGACACGAAGCTTTACCGGACGGCAAATAAACGTTAACGTATTGTTGCGTCGCATCGCACCTGGGAGAAGTCCTGCTTCAAGTAAAATTTGAAATCCGTTACATACACCTAAAATCGGCTTGCCTTCATCGGCTGCTTTTTTGATCGCCTTCATCACGTTAGAAAAGCGTGCAATCGCTCCAGAGCGTAAATAATCCCCATACGAAAAGCCGCCCGGCAAAAGAATGGCATCAAAATCATCTAAGCTATCCACATCATGCCAAACGTATTCAACTTCCTCCCCTAGTTCATCTGAAATGGCATGATACATATCGACATCACAATTGGAGCCCGGAAATACAACGACTGCAAATTTCACTGAACGACAACCTCCTCAATCTCGTAGCGATAATCTTCAATGACGGTATTCGCAAGTAACTTTTCACACATCTCTTTCACAACTGCATCGATGTTACGATCACTTTTTTCGACGAGTAACTCCATAAACTTCCCGATCCGTACATCTTGCACTTCACGATAGTTTAAGCTATGCAATGCTCCTTTTACCGCATTGCCTTGTGGATCTAATACATTTTCACGCAATGTGACATACACTTTTACTTTGTACATGATAATCCTCCTAATCGTTGTAAAAGTTTCGTATATGTTTCTGTTAAGTCGCCTAAATCACGACGAAATACATCTTTATCAAATTTTTCTTTCGTGTGTACATCCCATAATCGACACGTATCTGGGGAAATTTCATCCGCCAACAATACCGCTCCCGTTTCATCTTTTCCAAACTCTAATTTGAAGTCAACGAGCTGTAAGTCACATGAACGAAATAAAGAAGTTAAAATGTCGTTAATGCGTAACGCCATCTGTTTCATGTGCAAAAGCTCATCATGAGTGGCGAGCTGTAACAAAGCGATATGATCTTCCGTTAATAGGGGATCGCCTAAGTCGTCGTTTTTATAGTAAAATTCTACAATCGGTTTTTTCATCACGGTTCCTTCCTCTAAACCGATGCGTTTTGCTAAACTACCGGCGACAATATTGCGGACAACAACTTCGAGGGGGATGATCGTCACTCGTCGCACAAGCTGTTCAGTATCAGATATTTTGCGAATAAAATGATTGCTTACACCTGCCTCATGCAACAAGGAAAATAGTAAACTTGTAATCTCGTTATTTAGTCTTCCTTTGCCAACAATCGTTGCTTTTTTTTCGCCGTTAAATGCTGTTGCCTCATCTTTATACTCGATCCATAATACATGCTTCTCATTCGTTGCATACACTTTTTTCGCCTTTCCTTCGTATAGAAGGTATTGCTTTTCCATATTTTCTCCCCCATTTATACAGAATATTAGGAACTTTTAGTCTGTAGGCAAGGCAAATGCCTTACCTACTATAAGCCAAGTCGGCTAAAAATCGTATCAACATGTTTTAAATGATAGTTATAATCGAAGCAATCTGCGATTTGATCCTTCGTTAAACGACTTGTAATCACTTCGTCTGCTTCAATTAACGAGCGGAACGGCACTTGTTTTTCCCATGCTTCCATCGCCTTTGGTTGTACAAGATCATACGCTTCCTCGCGCGTCATACCTGTGTCAATAAGCGCTAGCAACACGCGCTGAGAATAAATAAGTCCGAGCGTGCGATCCATATTTTTCTTCATGTTTTCAGGGAATACGGTCAAGTTTTTCACGATATTTGTAAAGCGGTTTAGCATGTAGTCTAAAGCAATCGTTGCATCCGGTAAAATAATGCGCTCCGCTGACGAATGCGAAATGTCACGCTCATGCCAAAGTGGTACATTTTCGTACGCCGTTAACATATAACCGCGAATAACGCGAGCCATTCCTGTCATATTTTCTGAACCGATCGGATTGCGTTTATGTGGCATCGCTGATGAACCTTTTTGTCCTCTAGCGAAAAATTCTTCCACTTCACGCGTTTCACTTTTTTGCAATCCTCGAATTTCAACAGCAAATTTTTCAATCGATGTGGCAATTAAAGCGAGCGTCGCCATATAGTGGGCATGACGATCACGCTGTAACGTTTGCGTCGAAATAGGCGCAGGCTGTAAGCCAAGTTTTTCACATACGTACTGCTCAACAAACGGATCGATATTGGCATACGTACCAACAGCACCAGAAATTTTTCCAACGCGTACCGTTTCGGCTGCTTGCTTGAAACGTTCTAAATTTCGCTCCATTTCGGCATACCAAAGCGCCAATTTTAATCCAAATGTCGTTGGCTCAGCATGAACACCGTGTGTCCGCCCCATCATGACCGTATATTTATGTTCAATCGCTTTTTCTTTTAATACAGCAATAAAGTTCTCTAAGTCACGCAATAAAATTTCATTTGCTTGTTTTAATAAGTATGATAATGCTGTATCAACCACATCCGTAGACGTAAGGCCGTAATGTACCCATTTTCGTTCTTCTCCTAGCGTTTCTGATACCGCACGCGTAAAGGCAACAACATCATGGCGTGTCTCTTCTTCGATTTGTTTTATGCGGTCGATGTCAAAAGACGCATGTTGGCGGATTTTTTCCACATCTTCTTTTGGAATGACACCTAACTCCGCCCATGCTTCACATGCTAAAATTTCGACTTCCAACCAAGCACGAAAACGGTTTTCTTCCGTCCAAATGGCGCCCATTTCAGGTCTTGTGTAACGTTCAATCATACGTTCATCCTCCGATCTGTCCAAA
Source organism: Anoxybacillus sp. LAT27 (assembly GCF_022030075.1). Lineage (NCBI taxonomy): Bacteria > Bacillati > Bacillota > Bacilli > Caryophanales > Anoxybacillaceae > Anoxybacillus > Anoxybacillus sp. LAT27. The sequence goes on along the minus strand of NZ_JAIWYK010000003.1, from coordinate 3,842 downwards.
TGGAAAATTCGTCTATTTTTCGTTGCATCGCATCGACATCGTCAACCAACCATGTGATATGTCCCATTTTCCGCTTCGGCTTTGCTTCTTTTTTGCCATAAAAATGAACGTGTGCCTCACCCAATTGAGCGATGTTGCGAATCACAGCACCCACATGTTCTCCTAACACATTGACCATCATTGCCGGTTTTAACAATTTCGTACTGCCAAGCGGCCAATCGCAAATGGCGCGAATATGTTGTTGAAATTGCGATGTGATACAACCGTTTATTGTATAATGACCTGAGTTGTGCGGTCTAGGGGCAAGTTCATTCACATACAATTGTCCGTTTTTAGTCAAAAACATTTCAATCGCTAACGTCCCTACAAGTTGGAACGCTTCTGCTAACTGTTTCGCATATGTTTCAGCTTGTTCGATAATGCGTTCACTCACCTGAGCCGGCGCAATCGTTTCATGTAAAATGTTGTCGCGATGAATGTTTTCAACGACAGGAAACAACGCCATATCACCAGAAACATTGCGTACAACGATGATGGATAATTCTTTTACAAAAGGAACCCATGCTTCTAACACACACTCACCGTTGGCTAAAAGTGAACGAGCTTTATGCACATCATCTAAACAACGAATGACAACTTGCCCTTTTCCATCATATCCACCACGGCACGTTTTCAATACAGATGGAATGCCTATCTCTCGAATCGCTTCCTCTAGTTCCTCTTCTTTGAATACAAGACGATAAGGCGCAACAGGTAAGCCAGCAGACTGAACGGCTCTCTTTTCTTTCCAACGATGTTGTGTAATCGCAAGAAGCTCGCTTCCTTGAGGCACATATCCTCTCTCTGCTAATCGATTCAATGCATCCGCATCAATATTTTCAAATTCATAGGTGATGACATCACTTACTTCAGCTAGCTGACATAATGCTCGTTCATCGCTATATGAAGCAACAATTTCAATGTCAGCGACTTGAGCACATGGAGAGTGTGGGGTAGGATCGAGTACAGCAACGAAAAACCCCATCTCTTTCGCAGCGATCGCCATCATTCTTCCTAGTTGTCCTCCGCCAATAATGCCAATCGTTTGCCCCGGAACAATCATTTTAGTCAAGCTGATCACTACTTTCCATCACTTGTTTTCGAATCGTTTCACGACGTGCCCGTAATGCCTCCATATATGTTGGTTCATACGTACCGAGTATCGATGCAGCAAGCAATGCCGCATTTATGGCTCCTGCTTTTCCGATCGCTACCGTTGCTACCGGTACTCCACCTGGCATCTGGACAATAGAAAGCAATGAATCAAGACCGTTCAATGTCTTAGACATAATTGGTACACCGATAACCGGTAATGTTGTTTTTGCTGCTACCATTCCCGGTAAATGCGCAGCTCCTCCCGCTCCAGCAATAATGACTTTAATTCCTCGCTCTTCAGCCGATTCAGCATATGTAAACATAAAATCTGGTGTACGATGGGCTGAAACAACTTTTTTCTCAAATGGAATATGCAATTCTTCTAATATATCACACGCATGACGCATCGTTTCCCAGTCCGATTGACTTCCCATAATGACAGCGACAAGTGGCTGCATTTACACTCACCTCTTTTTATCATTCAGAAAAAAATCCAGAACGACGTCCCTCGATCATAAGGGAAAGCATCGTTCTGGACATATTTCGCCCCTAGGGTGAAAAAAGCCAATAAGATCCTTTCCCTCATAGTCCAATAATTTACGGTTATTGGGTAGAGACTTTTGGGCCATATTCCCAAAATTATATGAGGGTTCAATCATGTATTCACTTACTTTCATCTTACCAGTCATTTTTCCATCATGTCAACATAAAATCGAACATTTTTATAAACTTAATATTTAATGTTCGGATTTTACTTAAAGTTCACCCTTTGATCCATTTCATCGTATAGTAAAAGAAAAAGAGAGAGGAGGAAAACAGTGGACTGGACAAAACAATGGGAAGCATTTTTTTCTAATCCTTTTTGGAATGCATCAAATACCTTTTCTTCTCATTCATCTGGCATCAATATGTATCGTCGTGATCATGAGTTGCTTGTTGTCGTTGCCATCCCCGGTTTAGAGAATGTACATGATGCAGAAGTATATATTCATTACAATACATTGGAGATCAAAGCAAATGTTCAATTACATTTTGAAGGATTTGAATTAATTGAGGAAGGAATTACACAAGGACCGTTTGAACGAGTAATACAACTTCCTTTTCCTGTAGGTGAAAAAGTGGAAGCTGTATACGAGAATGGGTTGCTTTTTATTCAGCTTCATCGCCTTATTCCTGATCATATAAAGAGAAAAGTAGAAATTAAATAAAAAATGAGCTAACCAATGCTGGTTAGCTCTTCACTATGGGGGAGAGGATTGTAAAAGCGTTAAACGCAAATACATGGACAAAAAAAGTTAGAGAACAAAGTCGAGATGCCCTCTAACTTACCATGTCCGCCCGGCAACGTCCTACTCTTGCAGGCGGTGTCCCGCCAACTACCATCGGCGCTGGAGAGCTTAACTTCCGTGTTCGGGATGGGAACGGGTGTGACCTCTCCGCCATCGTCACCGAGCAAACATGCTTTTTCGTTTCGCCTCTTTCGGCGTGAAGGATAATTCCTTCAAAACTAGATAACAGAACAGTCACCTTCGCTTTTCTTGTGTGCTTAGTTAAGTCCTCGATCGATTAGTATCCGTCAGCTACACGTGTCGCCACGCTTCCACCTCGGACCTATCTACCTTGTCATCTTCAAGGGATCTTACTCGCTTGACGCGATGGGAAATCTCATCTTGAGGGGGGCTTCACGCTTAGATGCTTTCAGCGCTTATCCCTTCCGCACATAGCTACCCAGCTGTGCCCCTGGCGGGACAACTGGTACACCAGCGGTGCGTCCATCCCGGTCCTCTCGTACTAAGGACAGCTCCTCTCAAATTTCCTACGCCCGCGACGGATAGGGACCGAACTGTCTCACGACGTTCTGAACCCAGCTCGCGTACCGCTTTAATGGGCGAACAGCCCAACCCTTGGGACCGACTACAGCCCCAGGATGCGATGAGCCGACATCGAGGTGCCAAACCTCCCCGTCGATGTGGACTCTTGGGGGAGATAAGCCTGTTATCCCCGGGGTAGCTTTTATCCGTTGAGCGATGGCCCTTCCATTCGGAACCACCGGATCACTAAGCCCGACTTTCGTCCCTGCTCGACTTGTAGGTCTCGCAGTCAAGCTCCCTTCTGCCTTTACACTCTTCGAATGATTTCCAACCATTCTGAGGGAACCTTTGGGCGCCTCCGTTACGCTTTGGGAGGCGACCGCCCCAGTCAAACTGCCCACCTGACACTGTCTCCCACCCCGATCAGGGGTGCGGGTTAGAATCTCAGTACGACAAGGGTGGTATCCCAACGGCGACTCCACCTAGACTGGCGTCCAGGCTTCTCAGTCTCCCACCTATGCTGTACATGTCGCACCAACATTCAATATCAGGCTGCAGTAAAGCTCCACGGGGTCTTTCCGTCCTGTCGCGGGTAACCTGCATCTTCACAGGTACTATGATTTCACCGGGTCTCTCGTTGAGACAGTGCCCAAGTCGTTACACCTTTCGTGCGGGTCGGAACTTACCCGACAAGGAATTTCGCTACCTTAGGACCGTTATAGTTACGGCCGCCGTTTACTGGGGCTTCGGTTCGCACCTTCGCTTGCGCTAAGCGCTCCCCTTAACCTTCCAGCACCGGGCAGGTGTCAGCCCCTATACTTCGCCTTACGGCTTCGCAGAGACCTGTGTTTTTGATAAACAGTCGCTTGGGCCTTTTCACTGCGGCTCCCCTGGGCT
>NZ_JAIWYK010000046.1:0-1142 GCF_022030075.1 Anoxybacillus sp. LAT27 | reverse complement strand
TCATTTCAGGAGCGAAAGAAGCGGTTGAGCGAGCGTCACAACTGGCAAAAGAAAAAGGAGCGAAGCGAGTCATTCCGCTCGAAGTAAGCGGGCCGTTCCACTCCATTTTAATGAAACCGGCGGCAGAGCAGTTTTTATCGGTACTTGATACGTTGGCGTTTCAAGAAAGCGCTGTGCCAGTCATTTCAAATGTGACAGCTGAGCCGATGACAAATCCAACAGAAATCAAACAACGTCTCGTTGAACAGTTATACTCCCCGGTTCGTTGGGAGCAATCTGTTCAAACGATGATTGACTTGGGTGTAGATACGTTTATCGAAATCGGTCCTGGAAAAGTATTAAGCGGTCTAGTGAAAAAAATAAACCGTCATGTCAACGTCTATTCGATTTTTGATGAAGCTTCGTTTATAGCGACGGTGACGGCGTTGAAAGGGGCTTTTGACTGTTCATGATAAATATATAAAATAAATATTTATAAAAATCTGATGATCATTTTATATGAAAAAAGTCAAAAAGGGGCTGGGAGAAGATGATTCGCACGTACAAAGTCATGCTTCTGCCCAACAATAAGCAAAAGACGAAGCTTTTTCAATGCGCAGGTGTTGCCAGATGGGCGTATAACTTTGCATTAGCGCAACAACAAGAAAATCATAAACAAGGTGGCAAATTTTTAAGTGATGGTGAACTAAGAAAAAGATTAACGCAGCTCAAACAAACGAAAGAGTACAGTTGGCTCAACAATTATTCCAATAACATCACAAAACAAGCGATCAAAGACGCGTATCAAGCTTACAAAAACTTTTTTGAAGGACGGGCGAAGTTTCCGAAGTTTAAAACGAAAAAACGAACGCGACCGAGCTTTTATCAAGATACATCGAAAATCAAAATCACCGACACGCATGTGAAACTAGAGAAACTGACGCCTTCTAAAAAGAAAAATAGACAGAAATTCAATTGGATCTGTCTTGCTGAAAGAGGTCGTATTCCTCACGGTGCACATATAAAGTATGTCAATCCGCGCATCGTGTTTGACGGACTTCATTGGTTTTTAACGGTCGGTGTAGAGGAAGCGGAAGTGAAACATGGAACATACAACGAAGGCATTGGTATTGATTTGGGAGTAAAATCGTTCGCTACCGTCA
>NZ_JAIWYK010000045.1:0-677 GCF_022030075.1 Anoxybacillus sp. LAT27 | reverse complement strand
ATGGATGTCCATCCGATGCATTTACACGGACATTTCTTCCAAGTATTAAGCAAAAACGGGAAGCCAGTCACAGGCGCTCCATTGATTAAGGATTCGTTAAATGTAAACCCTGGTGAAGAATATGTCGTTGCATTTCAAGCAGATAATCCGGGAAATTGGATGTTCCATTGCCATGACTTGCATCACGCTTCAGCCGGAATGGTCACAGAAGTAAAATATACCGATTACAAATCGGACTATACCCCAGATCCGAATAACACAACGAATAAAGGGGAATAAGAAAGAGGGTGTCCAACATTGTGTGGGCACCCTTTCTCCCTTACTTCACATCATATCCTTGCTCTTCAATCGCTTCTTTCAGTTTTTCTACGCTGACCTTTGTTTCATCATACTCGACATCGACCGTACCTTCTTGCAAATGCACTTCTACACGGCTGACGCCATCTAACGTTTGAAGTGCATTTGTCACCGCCGCTTTGCAATGTCCGCATGTCATTCCTTGTACTTGTAATGTAATCGTCATCATCCATTCCTCCCTCTAGAAATGTTGATATATCAAGGTTTCTTGGCATCATAGGGGTGCCAAAAAAATTTTTTCGACAAAATGAATCACATACTTTTTCATTTTTGTTGATATCTAACAATCCATAGGTACGCTTCGCGACCACTGGTTATTT
>NZ_JAIWYK010000044.1:0-767 GCF_022030075.1 Anoxybacillus sp. LAT27 | reverse complement strand
TGATAAACTGAGAGTACATGCGAATTTTCCTCCAATGGTTTGGTTTGGTCACCTTTACCATACAGGAAAATTCGCATTTTTTGTACTCTCTATTTTCTCTATGCACACCGATCTTCAATGATCAAGTACAACTTGTGGTGAAGAGCCTGTATATTTCCATATATAGAAATAGAAAGGGTCTGAATGATGACTAAAACAAATCGTATGATATGGTGGGGTCTTGTCGTTGCATGGTGTGCACTTATTTACTATTTTACCGAGTCTCCGCTATTTACTGGAGAGCAAACCGCGCAATGGATACGCCATTGGTTAAATTATTTTGGAATTGAAACGAATCGTCCTGTAAGCGACGGATTATTTTCATGGAATTTTATCGTTCGGAAATGTGCGCATATGACGGTATTTGGAACGTTTGCGTTTTTTGCATGGAAAGCAACGGCTTCATACCGTGTCGCTTGGTTATTGACGCTTTTTTGTGCCATGTTTGACGAATGGCATCAATCGTTTCAACCGAAGCGAACAGCGCTATTTTCTGACGTCATCATCGATATGATCGGGGCGACGATTGTGTTATGGATGGTTTGGAAGGCGAATAAGCGAGCATAGACGCTCGCTTATTCCAAAGTGTTGAAAAAGTGGGGAGTCAAGAAAAAGTTCACTTTCCTCGTGAATTTTTTCTTCTTTTCTTTTTTCCTTATTTGTGGTAACTTAAATCTATACCATGTGATTGAAGGGATCGTAACTTGGTCCACTTCTTGAGGTTTTGG
>NZ_JAIWYK010000043.1:0-1155 GCF_022030075.1 Anoxybacillus sp. LAT27 | reverse complement strand
TTTCACACACGGCTACAATCATAGCTAAATTACCAGCCGTAGAACCATTGACTAAAAAATATGTGCGCTTTACTCCATACAAATTTGCTGCTAACTGTTGTGCTTGTTCAATTGCCCCTGCTGGATGATGTAAATCGTCTAAATGTGAAAGCTCAGTTACGTCTAAATGCAATAATGGCGCAAAAGAAAAAAGAGCTTCTTCATAAAAAACAGCTCCATATTTATGCCCTGGTACGTGAAATGAAATCGGTTGTGTCGAAGCATGTTCACGCAAAAGTGTATATAGAGGTGTTTTCGTTTGATCCATCTTTATTCGCTTCCTCGCTCAAGTTGTTTTATATATTTTATATTAAAATAAAACAGGCCCTAATCATAGTAGGGGCCTCAGTTATGAATATATTTTATTCTCTCCTATTCTTTTCAACCGATCAACGTAAAATTTGTATTTTTCATCATTTGTTTCGGTTTGAATCAAGTCGTTGTGACAATCCATACATATGAAATGATGAAAAACATGAATCCCTTTTTTATTTTGCTCATCACATACAATACAAGTTTCTTTATAACACATTCGTTCTCCACCTCCCGCCAATAGTTTTCCCAGTTTCATATAACAATATACTTCAGAAATAATCATTTGGTGCGGGGGTGCAAAAAGACAAAAAGACCAAGACTAATTTGTCTTGGTCTTTTTCTTGCCCGGCAACGTCCTACTCTCGCAGGCGGTGTCCCGCCAACTACCATCGGCGCTGGAGAGCTTAACTTCCGTGTTCGGGATGGGAACGGGTGTGACCTCTCCGCCATCGTCACCGAGCAAACATGCTCTTTCGTTTCGCCTCTTTCGGCGTGAAGGATAATTCCTTCAAAACTAGATAACAGAACAGTCGCCTTCGCTTTTCGTGATGTCTAGCTGCGGCTCCTAGCCCCTCGAATCGCTTCAGTCCTGCTGTGGCGGCAACAGCCTCCTCGCAGGCCTTTCGCGTTCTTCGTGGCTGGACAGTCGCCTTCGCTTTTCTTGTGTGTTTAGTTAAGTCCTCGATCGATTAGTATCCGTCAGCTGCACGTGTCGCCACGCTTCCACCTCGGACCTATCTACCTTGTCATCTTCAAGGGATCTTACTCGCTTGACGCGATGGGAAATCTCATCTTGAGGGG
>NZ_JAIWYK010000042.1:0-834 GCF_022030075.1 Anoxybacillus sp. LAT27 | reverse complement strand
TTTCTTGCCTTTTTTTGACACAGTTAGTTGCAGAAAAATGGATCCGTTTTTCTTTCCTACTTTACCTTCTATTTTAGCATAATCTTCGTCCCAACGAATTAAATCTTTATCGTTCGTCGTTCGATGTGATTTCGCCATAGATAAAACATAAATGGATTCCATGATGTTCGTCTTACCTTGGGCATTTTCACCTAAAATGACGTTTACTTTATTTTGAAATTGCCAACAACCTTGTTCATAATTGCGGTAGTTTTTTAAAGTTAATTGTTCCAAAAACAAAGGTGCTCCCACCTTCACGAACAAATCGTAAATGTACCGATTGTTTTGATGTCGACAACGTCCCCTACCTTTAGCTTTCGCCCGCGACGTTGTTCCCGCTCACCATTAACAAATACATCGTTTGTTTGTAAAAACCATTTCGCCATCCCACCTGTTGAGATGACGTTCGCTAGTTTTAAAAATTGTCCGAGTGTAATGGTTTCTGTTGAAATTTTTATTTCTTTCATCCATCATCCGCTCACTTTCTATAAAAAGTGTCCATTCTTTCATTGTACTAAAAAAGAAAGGTGAAGAAAAGGAAAGCTGCTAGTTCATCTAGCAGCTCAGACTGTTGACAAAATGGTTGGAAGACACCTGTCTTTCAACCATTTTGTTCCATTTTGGCATTTGTCTCCCTTGATGAACCGTCGAAAATAACGACATACATAATTGAAAAAGAGGAGAGATGCCCATTCTCCATAGGCAGTTTGCTAATTTCTTTAAATTCATCGCAGCACAAACAAGCATCGCCTGCATCTGGTTTCTTTCCAATCCACGGTAATTTGTCCAGCGCAG
>NZ_JAIWYK010000041.1:0-857 GCF_022030075.1 Anoxybacillus sp. LAT27 | reverse complement strand
CATTTGGCGGTTATGTTTTGTTTCATGACGGAACGATGTACGTATTGGCGTTTACGATCGGTTTGTTGGAATGGTGGTTATTTAGCGGTGAAGAGTGGCTGAAAACGCCGCTTCTCTTTTGTTTCGGGTGTAGCGTTGCAGCTAGTTTAGAAGCAGGGGATATGTTCTTACTTCTTTTCGTTTTAGCGATCGGCATTTTGGCATATATGTATCATACAAAAAACGAGCGAGCCAATGCACATTAGGCTCGCCTTTTCTCTTTATTCCACGCCAAACCGATGTAAAATTTGTTTCAGCTGATTGACGTTTTCCGCCAACACGGCTGCTTCTTTCGCAAGTTGATGGACGCTCATCGCTTGTTGTTCAAGACCCTTTTCCCCTTATCTCAAATATACACAATTTTCAAACAATAAAAAAGTCATAAAAAAGAAAAAGGAACAAATGATAAAAAGGGGAGGTGGCACAATGACTCAATCGAAACGACAAAAAGAGCGACAATGGACCGTTCGTAAGCAAGCGCAAAATGAACCGCACGGGAAAGTGAAGTCGTTTGAACAACTAGCAAAAGAGGAAAAATAAATGGAAAAGGCTGTCCCAAGGAAGTTTGTGACAGCCTTTTGCATCGTTATTTTGCTTTTAGTGCACGAATTTCGTTTTCATGATTAATCACGCAGGAAACCCCTGCTTTCAAGCATGGGGAGGAATGCGTTTTTTTTTGTTTATTTTTCACTAAAAAAATATAAAATAAAATTAGTGAAAGGTGGTGAGGACATGAAATTGACTTTAACAGCAAAAATTAAAATTTTACCGACATCTGAACAAGAACAACTTCTTCAAAAAACGATGCAAGCATATCG
>NZ_JAIWYK010000040.1:0-1020 GCF_022030075.1 Anoxybacillus sp. LAT27 | reverse complement strand
CGCCGTCTTTCAACGAAACGTCATGCGACATTTCGTGTTATCCGGTATTAGCACCGATTTCTCGGTGTTATCCCCGTCTACAGGGCAGGTTGCCCACGTGTTACTCACCCGTCCGCCGCTAACGAATCAAAAGCAAGCTTTCGATTCGCCCGCTCGACTTGCATGTATTAGGCACGCCGCCAGCGTTCGTCCTGAGCCAGGATCAAACTCTCCATAGAAAGTTCATATCTCTAGCTTCTTTACGCTTTTCGCTTCGTTCAGTTTTCAAGGAACATCTTTGTCAAACAACGACTTCAGCATTTTAACACTTTTTTCACTTATCGTCAACCACATTTTTCGTTGCTGACGACGTTTATTAATTTAACATACATTTTATTTTGTTGTCAACATTATTTTTTCAAAAAATGTTCTCGTTATATTCATTGATCATATCATGTTATTTCTTGCATAAGATGGTGATAAAAAGGACAAGGGGGGACAAATGTTGAAGTTTTTTTATATACTCGACGGAAAAGAAATAAAAAAATGGCTTCTCATCATATCAATTGCCTTCGTCACAGCTTCGATTTTTTATATTCAACAGCTTGCAAGTGAGTTTGTATTTTCCACTGACCCTGGGCCGAAAGCCATTTACAAAGTCGAAAATAAAAACAATGAGCTCGCATTGACATTTGATATTAGTTGGGGAGAAACAAATGCGATACCTGTTTTAAACGTACTAAAAAAACATGGAGTGAAAGCTACATTTTTTCTATCTGCTTCTTGGGCTGAACGTCACCCACGCATCGTAAAAAAAATCGTAGATGATGGACACGAGATCGGGAGTATGGGTTATGAGTACAAAAACTATACTGAACTAGAGAGAGGGAAAATTATTCGTGACTTAGCTCAAGCTAAAAAAGTGTTTGATACGTTAGGCATTAAACATACCCCTTTCCTACGCGTGCCGACAGGAAATTTTAATAAAAACGTTTTGAAAGTTGTTCATTCTTTTGGTCATACTGTTGTTCATTGGAGTGT
>NZ_JAIWYK010000039.1:0-1036 GCF_022030075.1 Anoxybacillus sp. LAT27 | reverse complement strand
CTCGTCACAAAAACAGGCTCAGGCATGGGGTGCGGTCGTTCGTGGCCGCTGTGTCACGGACAGCTCATCCCATCCAACATTACGGTAGAGTTGCTTATTGAATTAAGCCACCGTGTTGTCTCTGGTGTCGTTGGGTTGATGGTACTTATTTTATCCATTTGGGCTTGGAAAGCGATCGGTCATATTCGTGAAACGAAGTTTTTGGCGATCGTATCGTTTGTTTTTCTCGTCTTACAAGGGTTGATCGGCGCTGCCGCGGTCGTATGGGGCCAATCGGACGTTGTGCTAGCGCTTCATTTTGGCATTTCGCTCATTTCATTTGCGGCCGTCTTTTTATTGACGTTGTTTATTTTTGAAGTCGATAAAAAATTTGATGCCGCGTCCGTCGTGCTTGATCGTACGATGAAATTTCATATTTACGGCATTATTGCGTATTGCTATATCGTCGTATATACAGGCGCGCTCGTGCGCCATAAACAAGCGAGTTTAGCGTGCCCGAGCTGGCCGTTTTGCGCACAAACAAGGTTCTTCCCAACCCAACTACATGAATGGGTGCAAATGGGTCACCGCTTCGCCGCGGGATTATTATTTATTTGGATTTTCATAGCGACGATATATGCGATGAAACGATATAAACAACAGCCAATTATGTATTGGGGCTGGCTGATTGCGTTCGCTCTTGTCAGCTGCCAAGTCGCAACAGGGGCGCTCGTCGTCTTTACAGAGTTGAACTTATACGTCGCCTTAGCACATGCGTTTTTTATTTCCTGTTTGTTCGGTGTATTAAGTTACTTTGTGCTACTGGCAACGCGCAGTCAAAAACAAAAAGATGCGCCGCAACGATCGAACGTCATTCCATCTGCCGTATTAAAATAAAAGAACGAGGGATCCCCTCGTTCTTTTACAGACTGTTGAAAAACGATTTTGTCAAGGACAAAATCGTTTTTCTTTTGTTAATATGTTAAAGGAAAACTATGAAGAAGGAGAGGTAGAAGTATGTACCGTCCTTTCTCCAAGTCAGAATTGAAAAAGAACA
>NZ_JAIWYK010000038.1:0-1008 GCF_022030075.1 Anoxybacillus sp. LAT27 | reverse complement strand
AGGTAATTATGGTGTGGGGATGTTAATATTTAACTCTATAATGCTTTTACCGCAAGTAATTGGACAAGTTTTTTACCCTAAAGTAGTAGAACTTGTAAGTATGCAAAATTATAAAGAAATTTATCGACAATATCTTAGAGTTAATTCTTTCCTTGCTATATTAATGGCATTATTAATACTTGTGCTATATTTGGTATTCCCTTTGTTCGTAAATCTATTTATACCCGACTATAATAGAGGAGTGTCAGCAGGACAAGTCCTTATTTTGGGAATCTACCCTTTAACCTTAGTTAACTTTGCAGCCAACTATTTTAATGCTACTAAAAATCATAAAGTTTATTTCCTAATACAGGTTATCACAATTTTCATAAATATTATATTATGTATTATTTTCATCTCAATTCATTTTGATATTGTATCAATAGCTTGGGCAACTTCTATATCTTATTTTTTATATTCTATAATAATGAACTATTGCTTTCTTAGTAAAATCAAACAGGTAACTATTCAGCCACATCATAAAGTGAGCTGAATATTTTTTTCTTTCCTTGTCTATGATGTGAATACTGATAGACAAGGAGGTGAATCGCATGTTGACGGTACAACAAGCTGTATTTACGGTTGAGAGCTTAATCAGCAAAGTCCAACAACAGAAAAAACTCATTGCTCACCAACAACAAGTCATCGATCAGTTGTTAACAGAAAACAAACAGCTACGCAAAGAAAATGAACAACTGAAGTATCGCGTTCAAGAGTTGGAAGCACGCACGAAAAAAAACAGCTCCAATAGCCATTTGCCCCCATCTTCTGACCGTTTTGCCAACACACGTTCTTCTCGCAAACCATCTGGCAACAAGCCAGGCGGACAAGAAGGACATCAAGGACCGACGCTCCGCCAAGTGGAACATCCACATCATCGCATCGTCCATCGTGTGCACACGTGTCAAGGATGTGGGGCTTCTTTGCGTGAAGTCAAACCGTTCAAAGTCGATATCCGTCAAGTGTTTG
>NZ_JAIWYK010000037.1:0-1179 GCF_022030075.1 Anoxybacillus sp. LAT27 | reverse complement strand
AAAAATGGAGGGAACGAATAACAAGATCAAGCTAATCAAACGTAGGGGGTACGGATACAGAAATATCCATCGTTTTGCCTTGCGGGTTCGCCTAGAAACAGCTAACATACTTTAATGGCAGATGCAAGTACATCTTTTGGTGATGAACCTAAAATGTTAAAAAACTATTATTTTTTAGTTAATTATCTATTTTTATGAAGTTAAAGTTTTTGGCTATTCTTGTCGAAATGGACGCGATACAATGGAAGTACGTAGGAGGGAATTTCATATGAGTAGATGGTTATGGCTATCATTTATTTTTCTTTTTATCCCACAAGTCGTTTGGGCGAGTGAAAAAGAAGAATGGATCGTTCAAGTTCGACACGCCTCGGACGTTCGACATCTTCAACCGTACGTTGTGGATACGATCGGGACGTTTGTGAAAGTGGCGGTAACAGAAGAAGAGCGAGAAAACATATCTCGTTTACCGTTTGTGTTAAACATGGAGAAAAACGACATCAAACGAGCGGCTGTCGATGATCCGTTGTTTTCGGAGCAGTGGTCTTTAGCGATGATTGATTGGCATATCCCCTCGTTAACATCTATAAATCGGCTAATTGGTAAACAGATGATTGTTGATGGACGAGAATACGTGTACGATGGTAAATCGTTTGAAGGGGAACATATCGTCATTACGCTCGGAGAAGAAACATTATCTCGCCTTTCTGTCACAGTCGATCATATCGAAGGACCGTGGCGTATACAAGTGAAAGATGAAACAGGGGCGATGTTAGGGGAGAACGAAGGAGAACTTGCTCGTCTGGATGTTCTTCTCTCTCGCCCTTCCTCAACGGTTCATTTATATGTTATGTCACCAAATTGGACGAATCGTCCGCGCATCGTGGAGTTGAAAGGGGTCAATCATGTCATTGTGGCGATTGTCGATTCGGGTGTCGCACTGCATGAAGATTTGAACGATCATGTGCTGTATAGTGTAAGCGTTGATTATGCAGAAAACAAGCGGTATGCGGATGATACGTTTGGGCATGGGACGCATGTGACAGGCATTTTAGCTGCTAGTGTCAATAACGGAAAAGGGATAGCAGGACTCATTGGAGATGCGCCAATCGATATTTTGCCGATTAAAGTGTTGGATCGTTACGGGGTCGGCGGTGATTTTGAAATTGCAAAAGGAGTGAA
>NZ_JAIWYK010000036.1:0-1862 GCF_022030075.1 Anoxybacillus sp. LAT27 | reverse complement strand
ACGCATGATCGTACGGATGGAATTAGACGAAGCCAAGCAGCGATTGTTAATCGGCTTTTTTGAAACATATGTGAAACTGTCGGATGAGGAAGAACAACAATTACGAAACGAGGTGAATGAAATGGAAACGAAAGAAAAAGAACAAGTGCTGGAATTGTTAATCTCGTATGAACAAAAGGGAAAAAAGGAAGGATTTAAACAAGGAATGAAACATCTTGTTCGCAATATGTCGAAAAAAGGAATGACACCAAAAGAAATCGCAGACCTTGTAGATCTTACGGAAGAAGAAGTACATCATTTGCTTGAAAGTTGAGAAAAATTCGGTGTGATGCCACTCCTCCAAGCATGTGGAAACAACAATTACGAAACGAGGTGAATGAAATGGAAACGAAAGAAAAAGAACAAGTGTTGGATTTAATCATTTCATATGAGAAAAAAGCGCTAGAGAAGGGTTTGAAAGAAGGCGTGGAACGAGGGTTACAACAAGAAAAGCGCCAGATTGCGAAAAAGATGCTGGAAAAAGGCTACGATGTACAGACAATTCATGAACTAACGGAGTTGTCTATGGAAGAGATTGAGGGGTTGAAGTGATGTCATCTCTTGTTTGAGTTTTCATCACTCCGCATCAACAGCGTCTCCCTGCCTTTTTAGATGAGTGAAAGAAACATTGGGATTGAAAGTAGTGGATAAGGCGGTGCATATTCGCACCGCCTACTTTTGCCTAACAATCGCTTTCGTAAACTCGGTGAAGTCTGTTAAATGGTTGTCGAGTATTTTTTGTAAAATCGTCAAGTTCAGTTCTTGATAGTCATGCACAGCGATATTGAGAAATCCGACCATCGCTTTCATTTTTTGTGACAAAGATGAAGAAATGATGCCGTGTTGTTCTAAAAGAGTGAAAGCGTCTCGGCTTGTTTGTGGAAGTCCGAGCTTTTTTGTGCAACGACGTGCATCGCTAAGTCAATGCTTGATTCACACGCTCGTTGGAGGTTGAGGACAATGGAATCTTGCTTTGTGTAATTCTCCAAATGTTTTGGGTTGTTTTCATATTCTTCATGAATACGTTTCAGACACCGTTCGATGACACTGATTTTATTTAGGATGACATCATGAATCATAAACCGACCCACTTTCCACAATGTTTCGCAAAATTTCGGCTCGTTCCTCGTTTAGTTTTGCATACATTTTCAGCACTAGCCATTCATATTCTGCCCGTTTTTGTTCGTCTGCACAATAGATGACCTTCCCGCTACTGACGATTTGTGCTTGAAAAACGGTGCTCGCTTGTTTTAAATCGATGAGATCGACGTCTCGTTGTAACTGCTCTGACAATTGTTGTGCAAGCATAAAGCGTTCATAGTGGTCTAATGATCGTTCATCGCTCAAAAAAGCAATGTCAATGTCGCTATCGTGGCGAATGTGTCCTGTTGCTGCTGATCCGAACAAATAAATGACAGAAGGGGAGACCGCATTCTTTAATGTTTCCACAATGATTTGTTCCATCTGGTCACCGTCCTTTTATTTCCATGCTATTACAATTATATGATTTTCGGTTGTGTGTGTCACGTCCCTATAGAAAACTTAGTTTTTTATGTGATTACAACGTTATTCCAAAGGATGGCCGCCTCTTTTGATCACCATTTGCTACAGTCATATGAAGTGTTTTGTTACTTAATTATTCAAAGTATTTGAATGACAGGATTATTTCAACATCTAATGGGCAAACAGTATATTTTCTGAACAATCATTCTCAAAAATTGCTGGTGTACTTGTTTTTTATCGTAAACATAAATAAAGCGTGTCATAAAAAATCGAATACAACTGTTTATAAATGTTCAAGTAATACTCCTGGTGCTAGATAA
>NZ_JAIWYK010000035.1:0-1512 GCF_022030075.1 Anoxybacillus sp. LAT27 | reverse complement strand
CAAAACCTCAAGAAGTGGACCAAGTTACGATCCCTTCAATCACATGGTATAGATTTAAGTTACCACAAATAAGGAAAAAAGAAAAGAAGAAAAAATTCACGAGGAAAGTGAACTTTTTCTTGACTCCCCACTTTTTCAACACTTTGAAATCTCCTGCCTAGGCAGGAGATTTAGTCTTTTATTGCGGAAAGAAATGAATCGATAATACTTACATCATTTGTAATTAGAAAAGCAGGGAGTAATGCAATAATGGCCACAACCGTCGCGTATGAAACGATAACATTTTTCACTATTTTCACAGTGCTCACTTCCTTTTGATTTTATTTTCTTATTTTTCTGTTATTTTGTCAATCTTTTTTATTAGCGAAACTTTTGTACGAAAATGGTATAATAACAAAATAGTTGTTTTAAGAAGGGAGGATTACGATGCGAATACGAGATTGGGATCGAAACTTACGTATTCGTTTAATTGGGGAATCACTCGTTGGAGTTACTTTTTGGATGATATTTCCTTTTATCGCCATTTATTTTTCTGGCATATTCGGTCGAGAAAAAACAGGTGTATTGCTTGTTATTTCGCAATTATTTTCGGTAATTGCTAATTTACTTGGAGGGTATTTTGCTGATCGATTTGGAAGAAAGAAGATGATGGTGCTTGCAGCGTGTGGACAAGCGCTTGCTTTTTTCTTATTTGCACTATCCAATTCTCCGTTATTCTCATCACCGTTGATGAGTTTTATTTGTTTTGCCCTCGTAGGCGTATGCGGCTCACTTTATTGGCCTGCAAGTCAGGCGATGGTTGCAGATGTTGTTTCAGAAAAAGATCAAAGTCGCGTGTTTGCTGTATTTTATACGATGAATAACATCATGGTTGTCATCGGTCCACTCCTTGGAGGAGTATTTTATCCTGAACACCAGTTTTTCTTACTTCTCATCGCAGGGACGTTTTGTGCGATCGTTGCGATTGTTCTTTTTATTTATTTAGATGAAACAGCACCGATATGGAGAAAAACAACAGGAACATGGTATATGTTTTTTATTGAGCAGTTAAACAATTATCGCCTCATCGTAAAAGATCGTACGTTTCTTTTATTTATTGTTGCTGGTATTCTTGTGGCACAAACGTTTATGCAACTCGACATTTTACTTCCTGTTTACATAAAGGAAGTCGTTTCAAAACAAACGTTATTTTCTGTCGGACATTGGTCGCTTTCGTTGAGCGGGGAGAAGGCGTTTAGTGTTCTGATTGCGGAAAACGGATTGCTTGTTGCTTTATTTACGGTAGCTGTGACGAAGTGGATGGAAAACTATAAAGAAAAATGGGTGTTTGTCTTTTCTTCACTTTTTTACGGAATCGCCATTTTTCTTTTTGGTCAAACCACATCTCTATGGATGATGATCTTTTTAATTGCTTTATTTACGCTAGCAGAACTGATGACAGTCGGTTTACAACAAACGTTTGTTGCTAAATTGGCACCCGAGCATATGCGTGGACAATATTTTGCTGCAGCG
>NZ_JAIWYK010000034.1:0-1864 GCF_022030075.1 Anoxybacillus sp. LAT27 | reverse complement strand
GAAACTCCTACTGGAATGACCAAGGGCTCAAAAGTCTACAAGAACGTTATGAATTCTTGCGTCATTGATCTTGATTGAACCGCCGTATACGGAACCGTACGTACGGTGGTGTGAGAGGACGGAGGTTAATCACCTCCTCCTACTCGATTCTGTACATATACTATTACTAATTACGATGCTCAACATTGGAGTGAAGTTCATGTGATATCTCGAAAATTTGAAAACGAGCGATTGCGTCGAAAACAAGAAGAAAAAGAGATTATTGACGGTTTACTAGATATTTATAACGATTACAAATGGTTGTACGAACGATTTGGTGATGAACAGTACGAACAGATGATGGAACAAATCATTGAGCAATTAAAAAAGTTTACCCGACGGAGACGACGCGAATGAAATTATATACATTGCGATAATACGGATATGAAATAAGGAATACAGAAAAAGAGTATGATATAGAATAATACATTCGTGATCGTCTCCAGCCATTGATCAATTCGTTCATTCATAAGCTTGTCCTCCGTTCCTTTTTACTTCCAACGTATGTGTACATAGCGGTAAATATACATAAAAACGGCTGACATAAATGGATCATTTTTTCATAACATAATACAAAGGGGGCGATGTTGTGAAAGAAATTGAAGTTGTGATCGATACGGAAGAAATTGCGGAGTTCTTTTACAATGAACTTGTTCGGCGAGGGTTTGTCCCAACAGAGCGTGAAATTGAAGAAATGGCAGATATTATGTTTGATTATTTGATCGAAAAAAGTATTATTGATGAGGAAGTGATTGATGAATAAAACGGCGGATGTCCCGTCGTTTTTTTGCTTGAAATTTGAAACATTTTCTTTTTTTATTCGTACAACATAGTGTACTGATAAATAAGAGGAGGGTTTTTATGGGTCTGTTTAATAAAGTTTTAGCGAGTATTGGGATTGGTGCGGCGAAAGTAGATACAAAGTTGCATGAGTCACATTTATTGCTCGGTGAAAGTGTGACTGGGGTTGTAGAGGTAACGGGAGGAAATATAGAACAACAAATTGATGATATATATTTATCTCTCTGCGCTACATATACAAAAGAAGTAGATGATCGCAAAGTAACGAAGCAAGCAATTATTGAAAAATGGAAAATCGCCCAATCATTCAAAATTCGTGCTGGAGAAAAGAAAGAATTTCCATTTTCTTTTTCCCTTCCGCTTGACACACCAATTACAGTTGGAAAAACAAGAGTGTGGTTACACACAGGACTTGACATAAAAAATGCTGTTGATC
Organism: Anoxybacillus sp. LAT27; assembly: GCF_022030075.1. Classification (NCBI taxonomy): domain Bacteria; kingdom Bacillati; phylum Bacillota; class Bacilli; order Caryophanales; family Anoxybacillaceae; genus Anoxybacillus; species Anoxybacillus sp. LAT27. The sequence goes on along the minus strand of NZ_JAIWYK010000034.1, from coordinate 588 downwards.
CAACAGATGAGGACTATATTCGCGTCCAGCCTACCCGTGTTATGGATGCGGTATTTCAAGTAATGGAAAACTTAGGCTTCCGCTTAAAAGAAGCCGAGTGCAAAGAAGCTGCCTACCATGTCCGTAAACGACTCCCTTTTGTTCAAGAATTTGAATTTGTACCGGTTAGCGGGGAATTTCGCGGGAAGTTGGATGAAGTAGAAATCATCTTTTTCCCACATGCGCTAGATGAATGTGAATTGCTTATACAAGTCGATCGACGAGCGCGTGGGTTAGCTGGATTATTTGCAGAGGCGCTTGATTTAGATGAAACATTTATTCGTGTCACAATCCGTGAACAACATATGCACACATTACAAACAGATCTTGCTTCACTCATTCGCCGATACGCTTAAAACTTAAAAAAGATTGGGAACTCCCAATCTTTTTTATTATGTCGGGTTCATCACCAAAAGATGTACTTGCATCTGCCATTAAAGTATGTTAGCTGTTTCTAGGCGAACCCGCAAGGCAAAACGATGGATATTTCTGTATCCGTACCCCCTACGTTTGATTAGCTTGATCTTGTTATTCGTTCCCTCCATTTTT
>NZ_JAIWYK010000033.1:0-16964 GCF_022030075.1 Anoxybacillus sp. LAT27 | reverse complement strand
CAAACTGCCTATGGAGAATGGGCATCTCTCCTCTTTTTCAATTATGTATGTCGTTATTTTCGTCGGTTCATCAAGGGAGACAAATGCCAAAATGGAACAAAATGTTTGAAAGACAGGTGTCTTCCAACCATTTTGTCAACAGTCTGAGGATGTCCCTCAGTAATGAGAGACATCCTTATTATTTTGTTATAGTAACTGTAAAAGTGATATCATTTTTATTTAAATCGAACGTTTTCGCCTTCAACACGAGTCCTTCTTTTATACGAATGTTGCTTACAACAATATAAATGCGTTCACGTTTCGCATCGATTTTCACCCAATTTGGCAATGAAGCATGTTTATTGATATACGTTAATACATACGGTACAGGTAAACGGAGTTGCCCAAACGTCATCATCGGATGAGCAAGTACAACGTGACCATTCTCATCCACCGTTGGATCAAATGCCATCGTCAAATCAACAGTCTTTCCGAATATCGGGATAGCACTTGTTATATACAACCGATCAGCTAATTGAACATTGTAAGACAAACTACCTTGTTCTTCATGCTTCTGAATATAGTCGTTCACTAACGCATTTAGATGTTGTTTAGATGTTTGAACAGTAAATGTCGGTCCTTCCACGTTAACATTCGATATATATGGGGAAGGAGATGATTGAAACATATAAAAAAGTAATAACGCCATCACTAAACTATTTATTCCTAACAAACTAAAAAATAACACTTTCCACTTCACTATTTATTCCCCTATCCATTCTTCATGTTTTTGTAGATGTTCATACATACGTTGTGCGATTAGTTCATAGCCACGTGTGTTCGGATGAAATTGATCGTCATACAATATATCATCACGTTCTTCAAACAAATCGTCAATAGGTACAAATAGCGCACGATCATAACGCGAGATCACTTTCTTACTTCCTTCGTTCCATATGTGTATGATCTCCCTCATTTCTTGTATATTCGGAAAAGCCGAAGAAAACGGATTGTATAACCCGACAAGTACAATATAAGCATCTGGATTTATATAGCGAAGAAGTTGCAATTGCTCGTCAAGTCGAGAAGCAAACATCTGTTGTTCTTTAACAAACAATTCATATGTTAAGGATAAAAAATGTGACCGGACAACTTTCATGACATCGTTTCCGCCAATTGTGATCAAAATAACATCTGCTTTTCGAATGACCGATTCATTGTTCATGATGACATCAGTTAGTTGTTCACTACGCAACCCCCGCTTGCCAAAATTTTGAACAAACACCTTATTTACATCTTCACGTTGCTCTAAATATTGCTTAATGAATGTGACATAGCCACCTTTACCATCCCCTACCCCTTGCGTTAACGAATCGCCTAACGCTACAACATGTAAATCACGTGGCTTTATTTGTTCTTGTTCATTTTCTTGTATGGTCGCTGGGACAGTAGTTGTAGAGGTCGAGGAACATCCGACTAAACATACACAAAGAAATAGAAGAAGCAGTTTGTTCATATGGGATCCCCTCTCTATAAAAGAAAAGACAAAAATGACACGGTCATCATTTTTGTCTGCATATGTTATTCTTGTAACATGTCAATATGTTTTAAAATTTCTTCGTACGGTACATCGTTTAAGCCACTATAATACTTCACGATCGTTCCATTTTGGTCAACGAGATAAAAATCTGTACCGTGAATGACTTGATCCCCTTCTTGTGGCTTTTTTACAACGGCTTTAAAGTTTTTTTGCGCAAAGCGTTCAATGTCTTGTTGGGTGTAACCTGTAAGTAAGTGCCAATTACTTAAATCTCCTTGAAACTTTTCAACATACATTTTTAACGCATCTGGTGTATCGTTTTCGGGATCTACACTAAATGAAACAAAGTGCACATCTAACCCTTTTTCCTTGGCCATTTTTTGTAATTTCGCCATATTTGCTGTCATCGGTGGACAAACGTCAGCACATCGTGTGAAAATAAAATCGGCTACCCACACTTTTCCTTTTAAATCAGCTAGACCAAACTGTTGACCATGTTGGTCAGTAAATGTGAAATCTTCGATCGGCCAATTTTTTGCATCTGGAATCGCTTGCTGACAAGCAACAAGCGAGAACAACAGCACAGCAAACAGCCATAAACATATACGTTTCACCTTTTATGTCCTCCTATTCCGTATAGTACATAAACCCTATCGCTCCTGGACCTGTATGTGTCGAAATGATTGGAGTTGTATACACAATGTCCGTCTGTGTCCATCCTGTCGCTTCCGCAATGGATTGCTTTAATCGTTCACTTAAATCAAGCGCATCTGCGTGAGCAATTCCGACTGCTCGAACTTTTTTTCCCTTCGTATGTTCAACAAATTGATTGGTTAAATATTTGACAATTTGGGACTGGCTCCGAACTTTTGTGACAGGCGTATATACCCCATCTTCTAATGAAGCGATCGGCTTGATGTTTAGTAACGAACCTATCATCGCTTTCCCTCGTCCGATGCGTCCACCTTTGACGAGATTTTCAAGCGTATCAACAACAACGAATAAATGTGTATTCGCACGAATTGTATCGAGATGGGAAACAATCTCTGATACTGTCTTTCCCTCAGAGGCCATTTTGGCCGCTTCTAATACTTGAAAGCTAAGTGCAAGAGAAATAAAGCGTGAGTCGACAACGGTGACGTTCGTCTTTGTCATCGCAGCTGCACTTTCGGCAGAGCGCACCGTTCCGCTCATTCCCCCTGTCATATGAATCGAAACGACATCGTATCCCGCTTCTCCAAGTTCATCATACACTTGTAAAAACTGTCCCGCAGACGGTTGAGAGCTTTTCGGAAGTTCATTTGCTTGTTTCATTTTTTCAATAAATTGTTGTGGAGTTAAGTCAATACCATCTAAATATGTTTCCCCATCAATAGAGATGGATAATGGAACGACACGAATGTCCCACGCTTCAATTATTTCTCTTGGTAAATCGATCGTAGAGTCTGTTACAATTTTTACTTTACTCATTTTTTCACTTCCTGTATTTCATTCTAAAATTTTCGTACGGTGAAATTATATAATAAAATCGCCCTGTATGTCGTCGTTTTCATAAAATTTTTTGTAAAAAAAGAGCTGATTTGCACATTAGCAAAACAGCTCCTTCGTCATTTATGCATTGTTTTTTAAAATTTCAGATTTAAATATTTGTTCGTATACCGGCCACTTCAATACACGTTTTAAATAATCTTTAAACGAATGCACCTTCTTTGTTTTTTTGCTCGCATACACTTGTGCAATAAACGTTTGTAACCTTACTTTTACCATAAATTGATAAGGGTTATCGTCCTCCAATACCGGAATTTCGATAATTTTTACTTTTTGCCCATCTACGTTTTTAAACTCTAGGCTTTTGAATAACAAAATATCAATCCTCTTTTTTGACCGATTTACTTATATTATACACGATTTTTGTGTTGAAGTATGTCACATTTCGTCATCGATTTATAAAAAATTTTTGTCAAATGAGCAAATGGAATAAACTACTATCTTTATTCACTTCCATAAACGGAAAACCTTTTTTCTTCATTCGTTCAACAAGCGGACCATAATCTTCACGACATTTCAATTCAATGCCAACGAGAGCTGGACCACTATCTTTATTATTCTTTTTCGTATATTCAAACAATGTAATGTCATCTGTTGGTCCCAGCACTTCATCAAGAAATTCACGTAAAGCGCCTGCACGTTGTGGAAAATTGACAATAAAATAATGCTGAAGTCCTTCATAAATCATAGAACGCTCTTTAATTTCTTGCATACGTCCAATATCGTTGTTTCCTCCACTGATAATGCAAACAACTGTTTTGCCACGAATATGTTCTTTATATAAATCAAGTGCAGCAACCGGCAACGCTCCAGCAGGCTCGACTACAATCGCATTTTCATTATAAAGCTGTAAAATCGTTGTACACACTTTTCCTTCAGGAACAACAACAATATCATCGACTATTTCTTTGGCTAACGTAAATGTTTTTTCCCCGACACGCTTTACCGCTGCTCCATCTACGAAGGGGTCGATTTCACTTAAAGTAACGACTTCTTTTGCTTCAAACGATTTTTTCATCGAAGGAGCTCCTTCAGGTTCGATACCGATTAATTTTGTCGTTGGTGAAATACTTTTTATATACGTACCGACACCAGAAATAAGCCCTCCCCCGCCAATACTTGCGAACACATAGTCGATCGGCTCTTCACAATCATTTAAAATTTCAACCCCGACCGTTCCCTGTCCAGCAATGACAGCCTCATCATCAAACGGATGGATAAACGTTCGTTGCTCTTTTTTGGCACAAACAATCGCCTGCTCATAAGAGTCATCAAATGTATCACCAACTAAAATGATATCAACAAATTCCCGACCAAAAAATTGTACTTGTGATACTTTTTGTCGTGGAGTAGTAGACGGCATATAAATTTTACCGTGTACGCCGAGTGCTCGACACGAATAAGCAACGCCTTGGGCGTGATTTCCTGCACTTGCACAGACAACGCCGTTTTTCTTTTCTTCTTCACATAAACTTTTCATTCGATAATATGCCCCGCGAATTTTAAACGATCGAACGACTTGTAAATCTTCCCGTTTAAAGTATACGTGGCAATCATAACGTTCTGAAAGCAATTCATTTTTTTGTAAAGGGGTATGATACACGACATCCTTTAACGTTTGATAAGCAATTAAAATATCTTCTACATATACGCCATGTTTTCGTTTTACTTGTTGTTCCATCTTCTCGTTTCCTTTCCACTTATAAATTCGTTGTCACATTTATGTTATTCTAAAATATATCATATTTTCGGATAAAGAAAAGTAAATTTTCTAAAAATTATTTAAAAAGATAAAGCCCGCCGATTAGCGAGCTCGTTCATATATGCAAAATGTATGTGGATAGCGATTTTTTTCATCTTGCACACCCGGTTGGGCGGTACAAAGCGTCCATTGTTTTTCATCGATTGGCGGGAAAAATGTATCGCCTGTAAACGTTGCGTCAATATGTGTAACGTACAGGCGATCCGCTAGCGGCATCGCTTGTTCAAATACTTGTGCTCCTCCAATAACGAACGCATGGCCATATTGTTGCTCGATTTGTCGAATGTTATCTATCGAATGAATGACTTGCACATTCGCATCTGTTGAAAACATTTTGTCTCGTGTCAGTATGATATTGATTCTCCCGGGGAGTGGACGACCAATCGATGCAAACGTTTTTCGCCCCATAACGATCGGGTGTCCGAAAGTAACGCGTTTAAAGTAAGCTAAATCCGCCGGCAAATGCCAAGGTAACGTATTGTTATAACCAATCACCCGATTGCGATCCATCGCAACAATAATAGAGATCAACTAAATCACTTCCTTATACAGACACGTCCGCTTTAATATGCGGATGTGGATCATAATCAACAATTTCAAAATCTTCAAAACGATACTCAAAAATAGAAGCAGGCTTTCGTTTGATTATCAATTTCGGGAGCGGTCGCGGTTCTCTTGTTAATTGCAATTTTGCTTGTTCAATATGGTTCATATATAAATGGACATCACCGCCAGTAAAAATAAGTTCTTTCGGCTGCAGATCGCATTGTTGAGCAACCATATGTGTAAGTAGCGCGTAGCTTGCGATATTGAACGGAAGACCTAAAAACGTATCGACAGATCGCTGTTGCCACATGCATGATAATGTCCCGTTTTCCACATAAAACTGAAAAGCATAATGACAAGGTGGCAACTTCATATGATCTAATTCTGCAACGTTCCACGCGCTCACTAAAAGACGGCGGGAGTTTGGATTTGTTTTTATTTGTTCAATCACTTCACTTATTTGATCAATCGTTCGTCCGTCTGCTCCTCTCCACGAACGCCATTGCGCTCCGTACACCGGTCCTAAATCTCCGTTTTCATCTGCCCATTCATCCCAAATCGTTACACCATTTTCTTTTAAATAGCGAATATTCGTATCTCCGCTCAAAAACCAAAGCAATTCATGAATAATGGAACGAATATGTAATTTTTTTGTTGTCAGTAAAGGAAATCCTTCTCGTAAATCAAAACGTAACTGACGTCCAAATACAGAAAGCGTTCCCGTCCCCGTACGGTCATCTTTATACACACCGTTTTGCAAAATATCTTCAAGTAATTGTAAATATTGCTTCATGATGCCCTCACCCTTTTTTTATTTGCTGTCATTTATTATGACATAAAGCAAAAAAGTAGGAAAGACAAAAAAACCGTAGGATTTGCCCTACGGTTTAACAAATACGAGGTAACATAAGCCCTGTCAGTCGATATAACCGTCGTGTTGTACCAAGCGGTGTCCGTAATAACAACTGCCCTTTTTTTGTTGCGCGAACTGTTCCGATCACAGCTGCGTCTTTTCCTTCTAGTTGGGAACGAAGTACATCAAGAATGGCCTGTTCATCTTCTTTTGGTACGATCATGACTACTTTTCCTTCGTTAGCCAAATAATTAAAAAACAAAAGCGCCTTCTACTCTGAAGACGCTTCTTGCTCTGGCTACTTTTCTTTGCGTTTATACACAAATTTTGAAATAGATATACTCACTTCATATAATAAGAGTAACGGGATGGTTACCAAAAAGTCAGAAATAAAGTCTGGTGGGGTAATCGTTACCGCAATAATAACTAATACAAAATACGCATATTTTCTTACTTTTTGTAACGCGTACGGATTAATTAAACCAACGCTTGTTAAAAACATAACGATGATCGGTAATTCAAACAATATAGCAAACGGAATCGTCATATTTAAAATAAATCGAAAATACTTCTCTGTTGTAAACATCGTTGCGAACAAATCTTCGCCAAGACTCATTAAAAAGTGGAACACCATCGGCAAAACAACAAAGTAACCAAAACATAAACCGAGAACAAATAACAAAAATGTCGCTGGAATATACGATAACGTTACTTTTCGTTCTCTTGGAGTAAGAGCAGGCTTCACGAACATCCATAGTTGCCAAACAAATACAGGAATCGTCATTGTGATGGCAAATACCCCTGCTAACATAACATATACCCATAAAATATCTGTCGGACCTAAAATAGTTAACTTTACATCTAAATCAGCAATCAACCAGCGATATAAATCTTGAACAAAAATAAATCCTACAATAAAAAATAAAATAAGAGCCCCGACAACAATAAACACGCGTTTGCGTAATTCTTCTAAGTGTTCGACTAACGTCATCTCTTGATCTTCATATCGTCTCTTTTGTTCCACGGGCGTAAACACCTACCTTTTTCCATGTTAAAAACGGCAACATACTGTTGCCGCCTTATCGTTGAATTCGTCTCTTTATTTTTTATTTTCATCAAGCTCTTCTAATACTTCGTCGCGCAATCCTTTTGTTGACTTTTTAAACTCACGCAACGTTTCACCGAAAGCACGTCCAATTTCAGGCAGTTTTTTCGGTCCGAAAATGACAAGAGCGATGACAAGAATTAAAATTAAACCAGGCACTCCGATATTTGAAAGCATAACGTCATCTCCTTTTTTCATACATACGCTTCTTTTATTGTATTGCTAAGATCTTCATTTTTCAATGACTAATTTTTAAGAGGTGTGAGAAATGTTTGACAATCAACATACAGTATATGCTATATTCTTCACCATAACTAGCAATGTTACTGTAGAAGTCGGTAAATTGGGTAGTTTTTTATTTCCGAGCGGAAACTATATTTATGTAGGGAGTGCGAAACGAAACATTCAATCACGTATTCGACGTCATATGCAACTGGAAAAACGAAAACGTTGGCATATCGATTACATTCGTCCATATGGAGAAATTACACACGTTCAAACATATTCTTCTGAGCTTAGTGAATGTGAGCGTGCCCAACAACTTTTACAACAATATAAAGGAACATGGCTCGTGAAAAAATTCGGTTCATCGGACTGTCATTGTTTCTCTCATCTCATCTATTATAAATAATAAACGAGGGATGGATTCCCTCGTTTAGCTCGCCTTTTCATATTTCTCTTCTGATTTCGCCACAATCACCGCACATGCCGCATCACCTGTAATATTCACAACTGTTCTCGTCATATCAAGCAAGCGATCAACTCCTAAAATAAGGGCAATTCCTTCAACAGGTAGACCGACGGATGTCAGTACCATAGAAAGCATAATTAAGCCGACGCCCGGAACGCCTGCTGTACCAATGCTAGCAAGTGTTGCCGTCAAAACGACTGTCAAAAGATCACTTAATGTCAAATCTACACCGTACACTTGTGCGATAAACATTGTTGCCACACCTTGCATAATGGCCGTTCCGTCCATATTAATTGTCGCTCCAAGCGGCTGGACAAAACCACTGATGCTTTTCGGGACGTTTAAGTTTTTTGTGCGGTTTCCATCGATACTGGTTCTGCGTCTTTTGCTGTAAAACGTATTCAACTTCGCATGGGAAAAGGGTTAAGGGAGAGAACCCATTCAATTGTAAATGTTTTTTTTTAAGATTGTAAAGAAAAAATGAGTATAATTGTTAGAAAAGTATTTGAATTTCTTTTTTTACAAAAAAACTACCACAATGATGTGGTAGCCTACGCGCGCTTTGTTTTTTTACGACTTGAATCCAACTCAATGTTTCCTGTTTCATAGTCAGTCGTACCTTGCCCTTTGATCTCCGGTGAGCTTAATCCCGCTTTCGAAGCATCTTTTTTTCGTTTTCCCATCTGATTCACCCCCTACTGCTTTATTTTGTGCCATTTACGAAAGTTCAATCGTACCGAAATGAAATTTTGCTGTTTTTCTTCGATAAACAGAGAAACCAAATTGATGAAATCGCGAGCTTTGCCAATGATCTTTCAACACAACTCGTTGACGGGCTACTCGTTTCGCCTGTTCGATATCTTCTTTTGTTACGTTCGTATATAGCGCTACCTGTTTTAATCCCTTTATCCCATCCGACTCTTCAATACTTACTTCAAACATCGGATCCAAATAAACAACATCATATGATTTATCATCGCATTGCGCTAAAAATGAGCGAAAATCATCATGATGCACACAAATACGTCGCATCGCTTCATTAAGTTCAACTACATCGCTATCCCAATGACGTAACCCTTGTTTTGTTAAGTAAGCGATATATACACTCCCCTCAATTCCTACCACTTTTCCTTCCGGACCAACAGCTAAGCTGGCGATAATACTATCGGCCGCCAATCCAAGCGTACAATCTAAAAACGTCATCCCCTTTTGTAACTTCGTAGCTTGTAAAAACGGTTCACTTTCTCCTTTTAAAATGCGCTTTGCTCGAAAAGAAGCAGAATTAGGATGAAAAAATAACGGTTCACGTCCGTTCGGGAAATGGAGTTCTAATCTCTCTTTTCCAACGACAAGAACAGGTTGAGCTACAAATTGGTGGATGGTCGTAATGGAACGTTTTCGACGCGGAATGTATAAAGTTTGTAATTCTAACGCAATTTGTTTCGCTTTCTCGATCATTTGGTCATTCGTTCTACCTGCAGTTGTCACAATCATACGTTCACCTCAAAAGAAAAAGGATGTCTGTAGGACACCCTTAGCAATGTTTTTCAAAAGCTTGCATAATATTTTGCATAATATTTTCGAGCGAGTTTGCTTCGATATCGTGACGTGGAATAAAATGAACAACTTCTTTACCTTTTAATAATGCCATCGATGGAGAAGAAGGTTCGATACCGACAAAATACTCACGCATTTTAGCTGTCGCTTCTCGATCTTGCCCTGCAAAAACAGTAACGAGATGATTCGGTTTTTTCTCGCTCATTTGTACCGCCTGAATAGCCGCTGGACGCGCAAGCCCTGCTGCACAACCACAAACAGAATTAACGACAACAAAAGTTGTTCCCTCTACCTGTTCCATAAACTGTTCCACTTCTTCACTCGTGCGCAATTCTTTAAATCCGCCGTTTACTAATTCATCACGCATCGGTTGTACAACTTGGCGCATATATTCTTCATATGACATAAACATACGTACATCCCTCCAAATCATTATTGCTTTTACAAGAATACAACAATGTAAATAGAAAAATCAATAAAATAAAAAACATTGAACAATTTTCTAAAAATTTTTATAATGAATGTATTTATATAATGTAAATGGAGGTTGAGGACATTGCCAATTAATATTCCACGTAATCTTCCTGCGAAAGAGGTACTAGAACAAGAAAATATTTTCGTTATGGATGAAGATCGTGCCTATTCTCAAGACATTCGACCGCTAAACATTATTATTTTAAACTTAATGCCCCAAAAAGAAAAAGCGGAAACACAATTGCTACGTTTACTCGGAAATTCACCGCTACAAGTGAATGTAACCTTCTTGCGTCCAGAAACACATGAAGCAAAAACAACATCAAAACACCATCTTGACCAATTTTATACAACATTTCAACATGTACGACATCGAAAGTATGACGGTATGATCATTACCGGGGCACCTGTTGAACATTTACCGTTTGAACAAGTCGATTACTGGAATGAATTGACCAAAATAATGGAATGGACAAAAACAAATGTCACATCTACGTTACATATTTGTTGGGGTGCACAAGCGGGAATGTACTATCACTATGGTATTCCAAAATACGATTTACCACAAAAATGTTTCGGGGTATTCGATCATGTGTTAGAACAAAAGCACGTGAAACTGATTCGTGGATTTGACGATATTCATAAAATCCCACACTCACGCCATACAGATGTGAAACGTGAACATATCGAAGCGGTTTCAGAGTTAACGATTTTATCTTCATCCGAAGAAGCTGGCGTCTGTCTCGTCATTTCAAACGATGGCAAACAAGTGTTTTTAACAGGGCACCCAGAGTATGATGGCACAACGCTAAAAGAAGAATACGAACGTGACTTAGCCAAAGGTCTAGACATTCAAATTCCAAAACATTATTTTCCGCATGACGATCCGAATAAGCAACCGTATAACACATGGCGTTCTCACGCTAACTTACTGTTTGTCAATTGGCTCAACTATTATGTTTATCAAGAGACGCCTTACATTTGGGAGTAGGCTTTCGCTTTTCTGCGAGAGCTTTTTTATTTGTAAGTATGTAAAAAAAGAATATAATGTTTTGTATACATAAAGAAAGGAGATGTACACATGGTTGATCAAACCCGACATATTTCTTTTATTGTAGCGGGACTGTTATTAGCTATTTTTATGGCAGCAATGGATAATACAATTGTCGCAACCGCAATCGGTACAATTGTCGCAGATTTAGGTGGCGTAGATCAATTTGTTTGGGTCACATCCGCTTACATGGTGACCGTCATGGCCGGTATGCCAATTTTCGGGAAGTTATCTGATATGTATGGAAGAAAGCGATTTTTTCTTTTTGGACTCGCTGTTTTTTTAATTGGTTCCGCGTTATGTGGCTTAGCTCAAAATATTGTACAGCTGAGTATTTTTCGTGCAATTCAAGGAATTGGTGGCGGTGCGTTAATGCCGATTGCATTTACAATCGTATTTGACGTGTTTCCACCCGAAAAACGAGGAAAAATGACCGGATTGCTCGGTGCAGTCTTTGGAATGTCAAGCGTGCTTGGTCCATTGCTCGGTGCTTATATTACCGATTATTTAAGTTGGCATTGGGTATTTTATGTGAATGTCCCAATCGGTTTATTGTCTATTTTTTTCATTGTTCGTTATTACAAAGAATCGACACAGCATACAAAACAAGCCATTGACTGGTTTGGCGCTTTGACTCTCGTTGTTGCTGTCGTTAGTTTAATGTTTGCATTAGAATTAGGTGGAAAACAATACGATTGGAAGTCAACTCCTATCATTTCATTGTTTTCTATTAGCTTTGTTTTCTTTGTGGCTTTCTTATATGTAGAAACAAAAGCAAAAGAGCCAATCATCTCATTTGTTTTGTTTAAACGGCGCACGTTTGCGATCGCACAACTATTAGCATTTTTATATGGAGCAACATTCGTTATTTTAACTGTGTTTATTCCTATTTTTGTCCAAGCTGTATATGGAGGAACTGCTAAAAATGCTGGCCTCATTTTAATGCCAATGATGCTTGGTTCTGTTGCGGGAAGCTCGGTAGCAGGAATTTCCCAAACGAAAACATCTTATCGAAATATTATGTTCGTTTCGATTATCGCCTATTTTTTTGGTATGCTTCTTCTCAGTATGATGACACCAGAAACATCGCGACTATGGTTAACTGTTTATATGGCATTAGCTGGATTTGGGGTGGGTTTCTCCTTCTCACTTTTACCGTCGGCATCTATGCATAACTTAGAACCTCGTTTTCGAGGTACAGCAAACTCAACAAACTCGTTTTTCCGCTCGCTTGGTATGACGATTGGTGTAACGATTTTCGGTACAATTCAATCAAACAAATTAATTAACGAGTTACATAACACGTTCGGTGCGAACACAGCTTCATTTTCTCCGGATCCGCATGCATTGTTTGAAGCTGGAACACGAGCTCAAATCCCACCCAATGTGTTGCAAAAAATTGTAGATGCCATGGCTTCATCCATCACGTATGCATTTTCTATCGCATTAGTTCCGATTGCACTCGCAGCGTTCGCCATTTTCTTTATGGGAAATGAGAAACTGGAAGTACAACAAAAAGATAGGGGGCAATAATCCGTCCCCTACCTTTTTCGCAACATAAACAACCAAAGAAACGAAACGGCTTGCTTTAATTCCGTTGGTAGTTGTTTTATAAACGATTCATCAACTCCACGCTTATATACACCCTCTTGCCCGACAAGCGTGAAACCATTTTCTTTTGCTAATTGCTCGAACTCCCACGGCATCATCGTATTACAAATGACCGCTTCATTATATAAACGACGATAACTATTCACCCGTGGAGCAGCTGTTGGGCCAAGAATGCCGACACATACATATGCATTTGTTTTTAACACCCGACGAACTTCTTCAAGTGCAGCAAATGGTCGTTCTGTCCATTCAAAACAGTTAATGATCATCGCGCCTGTAAACGTTTCATCTGGAAAAGGTAAATTCATAATATCCGCTTGTTGAAAATGAAGATGTTCATGAGTTCTTCGTTTTTTGGCTAATTCAATCATTTCACTCGATAAATCTAATCCGATGACACGATACCCTTGTTGACATAGTTTATATGACCCGTATCCATCCCCACATCCAATATCTGCAATATATCCTTCTTTCGGCATATATGTCGTCACAAACGGAATGATCGTTTTTCGACTTCCTCTCTCCCACATCTCCTCGCTGCCTTGATGCCACCACTCTGCTCGCTCATCCCATTGTTTTTCCGCCTCTTTATGCCATGCGCGCATAACTCCACCCCTTTTTGAAAAAATAAACATGTTACGTTTATTGTAGCAGAAAGGAGCAAAGAACATGACAAAAAAAGTGAACGAAGGAAGCAAAAATCAAAACGCACCGACACAACATGGCAAGTTGCATGAGGAAGTAGGGGACAACAGTAAAGGGCGCAAACAAAACAAAAGCCAAAACGATAAAACAGAGTAATGAAAAAGTCGGGCTGATCGCCCGACTCATTCTTTTCGCTTGTTCACACGAATAGCTGGTGTGTTGTTACCAATATAAAACGGAACACCTTCTTCATGTTGCTTGTCATAAAAATAACGATCGATCTCTTGTTCAGCAAACGCCACTTCATCTTCTGGCATTGTTTGTTTTTTCTTCATCGTCCAGCCCTCCTAGACGATAGAATAACCGAACAAATCGTTATTCATGCAAAGGTCCGTCTGAAACAACCACTCCATCTTCATCAACATATACATATGTACCTGGCTTCCACTCTATATCCCCGAAATAAACAACTATATCCCGCGCCCCTTTTCCTTCTTTTTTACTTTTGCGAGGACATGTTCCAAGTGCAAGTACGCCAATTGGCATTGCACCTATTTCTTTCGAATCACGAATGCATCCATGTACAATAATGCCTGCTAATTGACGGTCACATGCAATTTGCGCAAGACGATCGCCCACAAGCGCACATTGTTTCGAACCTTTCCCATCAACAACAACCACACTGCCTGCGGGTACCGTTTCGAGTGCTTCTCGAACGAGTACATTATCTTCCATAACATCTACCGTTGTAATAGGTCCATAAAACGATGTTTTTCCCCCGAAGTTTTGAAAGGTAAGTGAACAAACACGCACACGTTCTCCATATTGATCACATAAATCTGCTGTTTTCATCCTCATCCCCCATTTTCACCAATCTCACCCTAATAATAGTCAATCTATTCTAAAAAATAAATAAATTAAAACAAAAATAGTGAATCCTGCTCTTCTATCGCGCCGTTCATTAAAAAATAAATGAATAAGGCGAGAAAACAGTAAAAAAGCACGGTTTCAAGAAAACTAGATGTACGATATGTAACGATAAACCGGTATCTTCTTTTAGAAAATGGCCATAATAACGGAACACCTTGGCTAGAACAATAATCAGCTAGAATGTGAAACGCATAACCTAAGCATAACCCGAGCGTAAAAGAGGAAAAGTGCTGTAATAATAAAACAGCTGTGATTGCTCCCCATGCTAATAGCGAGTGCGTAAATCCACGATGACCGAACGCTTTTTTTACTTGTTTCGCTACACCGAGCGAACGGCGACCGATATATGAGTTTGGTTCATCAATATCAGGGAGCAACCCCCCAATAACTAATCCCGTAGCATAAGCGATAGTAAAAGATGCAGGGGTGTATGTTGCAATGCCAGCTCCAATGGCTAACGATGAAACAATATGTGTATGGTAACGCATGTTCTCACCTTCCTTATTTGTGTTTGTAAACGTTTTACATCATATTGATTATTAATATTCATGAATTTGCGATGTTTTTTTCAATAAATGTTCATTTCCCTAACCAACTTTGTGAAACTATTAGCATTATACTAGTATATGAATAAACTGACAAATGAAACTGGTGAGGCAAAATGACAAAAAAAACACCTGCGGAATTAACTGTCATGAAAAGTTTAGCATTTTTAGCTGTCGTTTTTCAAAGTGCGCTATTATATGTAATGAATCACCGCTCACCTCATCCGGAGGAAGCGATTATGCTCAGTATCTGGTTTCAATTCGTTAAATTTTCCGCTCCTGTGTTTGTATTTTTAGTCGGATTTCATATCGCACAACTAACAGAAGTGATTTCTTACTCACGTTACATGTCCCATAAATGGAAAGAGCTCATCGTTCCATATATCACATGGTCGTTTGTTTATTTTACATTATTTTCTAGTCATCCACATGTATTAAAGGCGATAAAGCAACTATTATTCGGAGAAGCTGCTCCCCATTTATGGTACGTCGTCATGATCATACAATTTCATATACTTGTTGTGATATTTGTTCCATTTTTCCGTTGGCTTGAGCAAAAAAAATATTGGAAATCATTTATTACAATTAGTGCACTCATTTACATTAGTTTTATTACATTCATTTCTCCGATCGTTCAAAGCGAGTCATATATACATTATGTGGATCGTACATTTTTAGCTTATTTTTTCTATTTTTGTTTGGGTGGTTTCGCTGCATACACTTTACCAACTTGGCGAAAGTTTGTAATTCGGGCTATCCCGCTTAACACATTTTTATTTTTATCTTTATTCATTTTTGTTGGGTATGAATTATTTACATCGCAAAGCATTTTTTCGATCGATTTAACAACGATTACGTATTTAAAACCTTCCATGGTGTTATATGTCACATCAGAAATTTTCTTGTTATATGGTTTATCGATTACGATCGTACAAACAAAATCGCGATTATACACAGCATTACGGTTCATTAGTCAATATACGTACGGAGCATATATCGGTCATATATTTTTTCTATATGTGTTTGCAGCAATCATTCCGACGACAATGTATTCTATGTTACAAGCGGTGCTTTTGTTTTCAATTACAACAATCGTTTCCGTCGGCGTCTGTTATACAATACACGCAACACCCCTTAGCTTACTATTTATCGGTCAAGTGCGCCAACATCGGACATTGCCAATCTCAATGGTTTCCAAACTAAAAAAAGGTATCCCTGGATAATGTTAGGGGCACCTTTTTATTTTGTTCGCACAAACCACCTTTTATTTCTAAACATATAATAGGTTGGAAAATGAATATAAAGGTGGGTAAATATGGGTATTCGTCGAAAAATATTTTTCGGATGTTTCTTCATTTTGTTATTCGCGATATGTGTGGGAACATTTCAAATATTAAGAATGAACGAAACAAAAGAGATGTATAGCCGTCTCATCGACCATCGCTTCAATATCATAACAAAAACAGACGAAATGGTCACCTATTTTTATGAAGAAAGAAAAGACATACTTACTTATTTATTGTTAAAAGATGACAAATTTTTAACAAGCTATGAGGAAAAACGAAGACAATTTTATGGAAGTTATGAAAAAATAAACTCAATGTTAACTACTACAGAAAGTAAGACAATGATTAATAAATTACAGCAGCTAGAATATGAATATTTTCAACTTGTGCAACAATTTCTACGCACAACACATGAACAAGAACGGACAAATGTTGTTCAAAAACTTCAAGAAACAGGTCATCGCTTTTTACAAACAGCGGAACAAATGTTACAACGACAAAAAACACTGTTAGAAACAGATCAACAGCGTATTGAACAGCACACGAAACAAACATACATCGTATCACTAACAATGATCGTATCTGTCATTTTGCTTGGTAACATCTTTTCTTTTTTAGTGAGCCGTCAAATCGCTCTGCCGATCCGCTTTGTTTCCGATGAATTACAACGTATAGCAAAACAAGATTTATCTTCTCCTCCCTCTAGAAATGTTGATATATCAAGGTTTCTTGGCATCATAGGGGTGCCAAAAAAATTTTTTCGACAAAATGAATCACATACTTTTTCATTTTTGTTGATATCTAACAATCCATAGGTACGCTTCGCGACCACTGGTTATTT
>NZ_JAIWYK010000032.1:0-2074 GCF_022030075.1 Anoxybacillus sp. LAT27 | reverse complement strand
TTTTTGTAGCTAATGTATATTTTTTTTGAATGTTGGAAAGAAATACAACCGTGGGAGGAGTGAATAAATGGGTATAAAATGGTTAAGACGGTCGACCATGGTTGTATTGTTTTTGTGCGCGTTCATGACGACATTTCAATCGATATCGGGCGTTGAAGCGAAAATGTTATCTGATTGGTTTTCACCTTCACGTTTTTCTTTTTTCTCGTTTAAATCATTATTTTCATCAGATACGTATGAGTACGTAGCTGATCGTTTTCGTAAACACGAAAAACAAGTGACTCAACTCTCGTCACAGCAGACGACAAACGAATCGTTGACGCTAGAAGAAGCGTTTGACTGGTCACGATATCCTTCTGTCACAGTTGTAGCGACAGGATATACAGCGGGAGTGGAGTCAACAGGAAAAACGCCCGATCACCCGAGTTATGGCATTACATATTCGGGTGTACGTGTAAAACGTGATTTGTATTCAACAATCGCAGCTGATTTGAGAATTTTTCCAATCGGGACGATTTTATTTATCCCAGGATATGGATATGGTGTTGTTGCGGATACAGGGTCAGCGATTAAAGGTCATAAAATTGATTTGTATTACGAAACAGTAGATGATGTGTATAAACATTGGGGGAAGAAAAAAGTGAATGTATATGTCGTCAAACGCGGAGATGGGACATTATCGGAGCAAGAGATGATAGCACTGAACGAAAACGAATCGATGCAAGTGTTTCGACAACAATATATAAAGAAAAAGGAAGTCGGGCTATAACCGAACTTCCTTTTTCTTCGTTATGCAACGTATTTGTTATATGATTGATGTTGGTTTAATGCTTTATAAATACGCGGTGCGATGATACCAGCGACGATGGATAAAATGATGTCTTTTGGAAGTGGAACGAGCATCCAGCTCCATGCCATCGCGTACGAGAAACCTTCTGGTGCTTCAGCCCATAATTTAAATGCTGCATACATCCAGTTTGTACCGACAACATAGTTAATGACCATACCGATGATTGTGGCAGTAATAAAACGTGCGATCGAACGATTTGTACTTTTTTCGATCAGTAGGCCAGTTACGTATGCTGCAAGAATAAAAGAAAGAATAAATCCAAATGTTGGGGCAATGACAGTTGAAAATCCTCCGCTAAAACGTGCAAAAACAGGCGCACCAAATAGCCCGATCAACATGTAAACCGTCATGGCCATTGCGCCACGCTTTGCGCCAAGAATGGCACCAGCTAGTACACAAAAAAATGTTTGCAACGTAATCGGAACGCCACCAATGACGAGAAACGGGGCCCATGATGTAATGTTTGCACCGATCGCCATTAATGCTGCAAACATAGCGATAAATGTTAAGTCTTTTGCGCGCATTTGTTAACCTCCTTTTTTTATTCGTTAACGAAATGGTATATGATAAAACAAAAAATGTCAATACATAAGTGATAGTCGTTTGCACAACATAACAATACGGAGGGGATCATAATGAGAGAAGAAGAACAATTGCTTCGCGCAAATCGGTTGGGAGCAAAAGAAGATATCATTCATGTAAGTGAAACAGATGATGGATATGATTTGCGCGACGCAGCCCATATTGGTGAGAAACAAATGGCGGAACCGAATTATCGCCAGTAAAGAAGAAAGGTGAGTTGGCAACAAGGCGACTCGCCTTTTTTTGGAGAAAGCGTTATATGAATCGTATTTGGATTAAAAGAAATGTTTATTTCAGATTCAATACTAATCGATTGGAGTTGTTTTTGTACTTCTTCTTGTTTCGATTGTTGAGCTTTCTCCATCAATTTTTTCGCAAAAACAGGATCGTTCGCAATTTTTGAGGAAATAGCTGTTGCGTCTTTAAAAAGTTTTTGGATCGCTTTTGCCGATTGTGTAAATTGTGTAATATCGACGTTTGGATACATCGTTCTCCCTCCCTCTAGAAATGTTGATATATCAAGGTTTCTTGGCATCATAGGGGTGCCAAAAAAATTTTTTCGACAAAATGAATCACATACTTTTTCATTTTTGTTGATATCTAACAATCCATAGGTACGCTTCGCGACCACTGGTTATTTTT
>NZ_JAIWYK010000031.1:0-2260 GCF_022030075.1 Anoxybacillus sp. LAT27 | reverse complement strand
TCCTCAGGAACAAGGTCATCAATCTTTACCGTTGTTTCCACATGTCTACGATCTTCTTGATGACGTTGAAGCATCCGATTTCCCCCTCCTATACCCTTATACCTATATATTAAAACAGCTTGTCGACTTTGTCGACAAGCTGAAAGCGCCTCATCACATAGATGAGACGCTTTTACACCTTATTGCTCACTTAGAAAAGCCCACGCGCGTTTCCATATTCATCGACATCCATTTGAAGCGCTGCTGGTTGTTTTGGTAGCCCTGGCATCGTCATTACATCTCCTGTTAAGGCAACGAGGAAACCTGCGCCAATCGATGGTTTTAATTCGCGCACTGTAATCGTGAAATCGATTGGTCGCCCGAGTTTTGATGGATCATCGGAAAGCGAATATTGCGTTTTCGCCATGCAAATGGGGAGCTTGTCCCACCCGAACGATGTAAATTGTTCGATTTGCTTTTTCGCCTTATCGGAAAAAGAAACGTCGTTTGCGCCATAAACAATGCGGGCAATTTTTTGGATTTTATCCGTAATCGGTTCATCTAATTCGTATAACGGGGTGTACGTGCTTCTTGTATTTTCGATTACTTCTAATACTTTATGAGCTAAATCAATTCCGCCATCTCCACCTTTTTCCCATACTTCCGTTAACGATACAGGATATTCTTTTTCTTCACAAAATGCCGTTAATGCTTGAATTTCTTTATCTGTATCCGTAATAAAACGGTTAATAGCAACGACAAACGGCAAACCAAACGCTTGAATCGTTTCAATATGTTTCTCTAAATTGGCTAGTCCTTTTTTTAATGCTCCGACATTTTCGCTCGCTAGTTGTTGTTTCCCTACCCCGCCGTGCATTTTTAACGCCCGAACCGTTGCCACAATGACAACTGCTGATGGTTCAATTCCTGCCGTGCGCGCTTTAATATGTAAAAATTTCTCCGCCCCTAAATCTGCACCAAATCCCGCCTCTGTCACGACATAGTCACCAAGCTTTTGCGCCATTTTTGTCGCAATGACGCTATTGCATCCGTGAGCGATATTGGCAAACGGGCCACCGTGCACAAGCGCAGGTACATGTTCTACCGTTTGGACTAAATTCGGTTTTAGCGCATCTTTTAATAAAAGTGTGAGGGCTCCTTCGACGCCAAGGTCAGCTACTGTAACTGGTTGACGATCCACGTTATATGCCACAACCATTTTTGCTAAACGCTGTTTTAAGTCTTGCAAATCGGTTGCTAAGCAGAACACCGCCATGATTTCAGAAGCAACGGTAATGTCAAATCCGTCCTCGCGTGGCACGCCTTGCGTCGGTCCACCTAATCCGACCACGACTTTACGTAGCGCACGGTCATTTAAATCAACTGCTCGCTTCCAAACGATACGACGCGTATCAATTCGTAATTCATTTCCTTGATGAATATGGTTGTCAATAAGGGCAGCTAAGGCGTTATTCGCGGTCGTAATCGCATGCAAATCGCCAGTAAAGTGCAAATTAATGTCTTCCATCGGCAACACTTGTGAATACCCTCCGCCTGTCGCCCCACCTTTTATGCCCATCGTCGGGCCAAGGGAAGGTTCCCGCATCGCGATCATCACTTTTTTACCAAGTTTATGTAACGCTTGACCAAGCCCAACTGTAACTGTTGATTTCCCTTCCCCCGCTGGCGTTGGATTAATGGAAGTCACTAAGATGACATGGCCGTCTTGTTTCGTCGCTAACCGCTTCAGTGCATGAAGGGAAATTTTCGCTTTATAATGCCCATACGGTTCAAGCTCTTCTTCTAACAAATCAAGTTCACTTGCAATGTCTTGAATGCGCTTTAATTTTGTTTCTTGGGCAATTTCAATGTCCGTTTTGATCTTCGCCGTCGTTGTCATTGTTCAGTCCCCCAGTATAAAAATAATCCCCCCTTATTTTAGCACGATGACGTCAACTACCCAACGACTAAAGTCGTGGGCTTGCAACTCCCCAGAAGTGCAAGCGGATGTTATCCTCCTTCCTTCACTTGGGGTTGCATCAGGGCAGGTTGACAACTACCCAACAACAAAAGTCATGCTTTTGTTGTTTCTTCAACGATGTACTCGATTCCTTTTCGTTGAAGATTCATCGCGCCAACTCGGTCGTCGTTTGATGTATATTGGCATGTTTGGCAACAGAACGTGTGCGTTTTCTTATTTCGATTCGCCTTTGCTGTATGTCCGCATTTTGGACATGTTTGGGATGTGTATGTTGGGTCTACCACAATCACTTTGGCTTGG
>NZ_JAIWYK010000030.1:0-2927 GCF_022030075.1 Anoxybacillus sp. LAT27 | reverse complement strand
GCAATGCGATACAACCAAGAAGAAAATTTCATAGTTGGATCGTACGTATGGATGTTGACATACGCCCGAATAAAAGCTTCTTGTGCCGCATCCTCCGCCTCATGACGATTTCCTAACATGCGATAGCATAGTTGATAAATTTTATCTTTGTACATTTCAACAATATCAGCAAAAGCACTTTGATCTCCTTTTTTAACTGCTTTAATGCGTTGCCTAATAAACATGTCCATGTAATATTTACCTCCACATGGGGGCTACTATTTTATACGAATAACATAAAGCAAAGTTCCACAAATCGCAACGAATATGTTCATATTTTAAAAAAAATGAAGAGGTGGCATCATGCCACCCCTCATACAAGCTTCTCACCGAACAGCGATCCCATTAAAGCGACAGCAGTTGCAGCTGTTTTATTGCGCTCATCTAAAATCGGATTCACTTCAACAAATTCAGCTGAAGTGACGATTTGCGCTTCAGCTAACATTTCCATCGCTAAATGACTTTCACGGTAAGAGAGCCCACCGATCACCGGCGTTCCAACTCCAGGTGCATCATGTGGGTCAAGCCCATCTAAGTCAAGAGACAAATGTACACCGTCTGTTCGTTCTTTTAAATACGCAATCGTCTCTTCCATTACTTTTGTCATACCGAGACGATCAACCTCATGCATTGTATATATTTTGATTCCTTTTTCTTTAATTAATTGTTTTTCGCCTTCATCAAGTGCACGAGCACCGATGATCACAATATTTTCTGGTTTCACTTTTGGACTATATCCACCAATCATCGTTAAAGCTGGATGACCAAGTCCTAAACTTGCAGCAAGCGACATACCGTGAATATTTCCCGAGGGAGACGTTTCTTCCGTGTTTAAATCTCCATGTGCATCGTACCAAATGACGCCTAAATTTTTATAATGTCTAGCCACTCCTGCAAGTGTCCCAATCGCAATGCTGTGATCCCCACCAAGCACTAGTGGGAAACGACCTTTGGCTACAACTTCATCCACCGTAGCGGCTAGTTTTTCATTCGCTTCAGCAACCGCTTTCAAGTTTCGTAATTTTGGATTTGTCACACCTTGAACGCGCTCAGCGCGACCAATTTGAATATCTCCTAAATCCTCAATATCATGATTTAAGTTTTCTAAACGCTCTACTACGCCAGCGTAGCGAATGGCACTTGGCCCCATATCGACACCACGACGTGTTTGTCCTAAGTCCATTGGCACTCCAATAATCGAAATGTTCATCTCGATCTCCTCCCCTTGTTGTATCTGATGTTTATTGTACATGAGGAGAAACAGTTGGCTCAACTCGACAACTTTTTGAATATTTATTCTATAACAAACAGAAAAAAACCTTAGGTAATACCTAAGGTTTTAGTATGGAGCCTATCGGGATCGAACCGATGACCTCCTGCGTGCAAAGCAGGCGCTCTCCCAGCTGAGCTAAGGCCCCATGGAGCGGAAGACGGGACTCGAACCCGCGACCCCCACCTTGGCAAGGTGGTGTTCTACCACTGAACTACTTCCGCAAACAGTGAGCCATGGAGGACTCGAACCTCCGACCCTCTGATTAAAAGTCAGATGCTCTACCTACTGAGCTAATGGCTCGTTATAAGTTAAATTATAATTAAATGGCTGGGCTAGCTGGATTCGAACCAGCGCATCACGGAGTCAAAGTCCGTTGCCTTACCGCTTGGCTATAGCCCATTGATGAAACAAAATAATGGTGGAGGGGGACGGATTCGAACCGCCGAACCCAAAGGGAGCGGATTTACAGTCCGCCGCGTTTAGCCACTTCGCTACCCCTCCGCGGATGGTGCCGGCTGCAGGACTTGAACCCGCAACCTACTGATTACAAGTCAGTTGCTCTACCAATTGAGCTAAGCCGGCAGTTATTTTCCCTAGACTACATTATGCTACCCAATTTCCTACACATTCATCAAAACGTATGGTGGAGGATGACGGGATCGAACCGCCGACCCCTTGCTTGTAAGGCAAGTGCTCTCCCAGCTGAGCTAATCCTCCATAAAAGATGACCCGTACGGGATTCGAACCCGTGTTACCGCCGTGAAAGGGCGGTGTCTTAACCACTTGACCAACGGGCCAACATACGACACACAAGCTTCCAACCGGGCTTGAACCGGTGACCTCTTCCTTACCATGGAAGTGCTCTACCAACTGAGCTATGGAAGCACTGGCTCCGCAGGTAGGATTCGAACCTACGACCGCTCGGTTAACAGCCGAGTGCTCTACCACTGAGCTACTGCGGAATAAAAATGTAAGTAATTCATACTGCTTAACCATTATTTCAATTGAATGTTACTGCCTCTTCCTCTACTCGCATACTCAATGATGATGAATGCGTCGAGGCAACTCGCAGCTTGATCGACGAAGCATCGCTCGTCACTGAGCTACTGCGGAATAACATATTGTTTTGCCCGGCAACGTCCTACTCTCGCAGGCGGTGTCCCGCCAACTACTATCGGCGCTGGAGAGCTTAACTTCCGTGTTCGGGATGGGAACGGGTGTGACCTCTCCGCCATCGTCACCGAGCAATAATGCTTTAGACAAATGTTATTATAACGGAATATTTTTTGTTGTCAAGCATTTTTTATTCCTTCAAAACTAGATAACAGAACAGTCGCCTTCGCTTTTCTTGATGTCTAGCTTCGAACTAACATCCTCCTGCGCCTTCGCTTTTTCCGTTCGACGTGCACGCACGTCTTCGTCAAAAGCTCTCGGCTCCGTCGGACGTTTTCTTGACTACGTCAAGAACCGTTCTCCGCTTTTCGTGATGTCTAGCTGCGGCTCCTAGCCCCTCGAACCGCTTCAGTCCTGCTGTGGCGGCAACAGCCTCCTCGCAGGCCTTTCGCGTTCTTCGTGGCTGGACAGTCGCCTCCGCTTTTCTTTATGTGTTTAGTTA
>NZ_JAIWYK010000029.1:0-3832 GCF_022030075.1 Anoxybacillus sp. LAT27 | reverse complement strand
AAGATGTCCCGGCTGTGTCTCGGGACATCTTTTTAGCTCTTCATGCGCGGATCCAATGCATCGCGCAATCCATCTCCCATTAAGTTAAATCCTAACACCGTTAGCATGATTGCCAGCCCTGGAAAAATCATCGTCCAAGGCGCCTGTGTTAAATACGCTTTTGAATCGGCTAGCATTTTCCCCCATTCCGGGTTCGGCGGCTGAGCTCCTAATCCGAGAAACCCAAGCGCTGCTGCTTCAATGATTGCCGTCGCAATCGCAAGCGTGCCTTGCACAATAATCGGCGCCATGCTGTTTGGTAAAATGTGATGAAATAAAATGCGTGCATCACTCATCCCGATTGCTTTTGCTGCTGTAATATACTCCTCCTGCTTAATGCTTAATACACGCGAACGAATGAGACGACCGAAGTTTGGAATGTTAATGACTGCAATCGCAATAAGTGCATTTTTCAACGACGGTCCTAAAACGGCAACGATGCCGATTGCTAACAAAATACTTGGAAACGCCAGCATAATGTCAAATATGCGCGAAATGACGGCGTCGATCCAACGCCCATAATACCCTGCGATAATTCCAAGTAAAGAACCGATGACTACCGAACCTAATACTGAAAAAAATCCGACCCATAGCGAAATGCGTGCTCCATAAACGACGCGAGAAAAAATATCTCTCCCGAAATCGTCTGTCCCAAATATATGGTCTTTCGATGGAGCTTGTAAACGCATCGAAAGTTGTTGATCGTTCATCTCGTACGGAGCAATTAATGGGGCAAAAACAGCAAGCAAAATGAAAAATAGTACAATGCCGCTTCCGACGAGAGCCATTTTATTTTTCCGAAAGCGAATCCATCCTTCTTTCCATAACGATGTCGCTTGTTCTTCTTGTTGTACAATATTTGCTTCGTTTCGTGCAAGCTCAGCCAATTCGCTTCCCTCCTTTAGTTATATTTAATGCGCGGATCGATCGCTGCATATAACAAATCCACAATTAAATTAATGAAAATAAAAATCATCGCCACAATCAAAATACCAGATTGAATGACAGGGTAATCACGATAGCCGATCGCTTCATAAATATAGCGACCAATTCCCGGCCAGCTAAAAATCGTTTCGGTTAAAATCGCACCGCCAAGCAACAACCCCATTTGCAAGCCAATCACCGTCAACACAGGGATGATCGCATTTTTTAACGAATGCTTGTACACTACCCAAAACATACTTAATCCTTTCGCACGTGCTGTGCGAATATAATCGGACTTCATCACCTCAAGCATGCTTGAGCGAGTCATGCGAGCAATAATCGCCATTGGGATCGTTGCTAAAGCGACGCTCGGAAGCACTAAATGTTGCAACGTTTGAACAAACTGATCTGTATGTCCTTGCATTAACGTATCAATGACATATAAGTGGGTAATCGGTTCAATCGGATTACGAACATCTTCACGTCCAGATGTTGGAAACCAATCTAAGTTAATTGCAAAAATCCATTGTTCCATCAACCCAAGCCAAAAAATCGGCATCGAAACGCCAACTAACGCTAACACCATCGCTACATAGTCAAACCAAGAATTTTGAAACCATGCACTAATAATACCTGCATTGACACCGATCACAACAGCGATGAACATTGCTGCAAGCGATAATTCTAATGTCGCTGCTAAATATGGCCAAATTTCTTGCGAGACCGCAACCCCCGTACGCAGCGATTCCCCTAAATCCCCTTTTAATAATCCACCGAGATATTTAATATATTGAACATACCACGGTTGATCTAATCCGAGTTTATGCGTTAATGCTTCAACAGCTTCTTTCGTCGCCTTTTGTCCTAAAATGACTTGAGCTGGGTTACCTGGAATAGCACGAATCATAAAAAATACAACGAGCGACATACCAAGCAACACAGGAATGACCGTTAACAAGCGTTTGATCGTATATGAAAACATACGTCTCACTCCTTTCTCACATGATGGAAAGGGAGAGGATTCCCTCCCCTCCCTCAACACAACGATTATTTAAACTGTACTTTTGTAAATTTATCCGTTCCTGTCGGATGCGGATTAAATCCTTCAACGTTTGCTTTACCTGCTAATAACGGTGTTGAGTGTACGAGCGGAATCCATGGTGCGTCTTCTTTAATAATTTCTTGCGCTTTTTTGTACAATTCATTTCGTTTGTTTTCATCGCTAACTGTTTGCGCTTCGATTAAAATGTTGTGCAACTCATCGTTTGCATAGTACGTGTAGTTGTTGCTTCCAATGCTATCTTTATCAAGTAGCGCATACAAGAAGTTGTCAGCGTCACCGTTATCACCTGTCCAACCGAGCAAGAACGCATCTGCTTCTCCTTTTGCTACTTTATCTAAGTATGTTGCCCATTCATACGTGACGATTTTTGCTTTTACCCCAATTTTCGCAAAGCTTGCTTGCAACGCTTCAGCTACTTTTTGTCCATCTGGCATGTACGGACGTGGAACAGGCATCGCCCATAATTCCATTTCAAATCCGTTTGGATAACCAGCTTCTGCAAGCAATTGTTTTGCTTTTTCTAAATCATACGGATAATCTTGAATCGCATCATTATAGCCAGGAATGCTTGGTGGCAATGGGTTTTTCGCAGGTTGTGCTTGACCTGCATAAAACGCATCAATGATCGCCTGTTTATCGACCGCATGATTCAACGCTTGACGAACGAGTTTATTGCCTAACGGACCACGTGTAACCGTTAATCCGACATAACCAACGTTCATCGAAGGACGTTTAAACACTTGGAAATCTTTATTTCCTTCTACTTGAGCTAAATCAGAAGGATTCAAATCTTCCATAATATCAATCTCGCCTTTTAATAACGCATTCAAACGAGCAGAGTTATCTGGGATAGACACGAAAATTAATTTATCAAGTTTTGGATGTCCTTCTAACCAATATTCTTTATTTTTCTCAAGCACGATGCGCTCATTGCGTTTCCACTCTTTAAAGACGAACGGTCCCGTTCCAACAGGATTTTCACCAAATTTATCGCCATATTTTTTTACGGCTTCAGGACTAGCAATCGCAAACGGTACCATCGCAAGGTTTTTTAAGAATGGTGCTTGCGGACGTTTTAAAACAAACTGCACAGTATGTTCATCTAACGCTTTTACTTCTTTAATGACATGCCCTTCATCGTTTTTGTATCCACCAAACATAGAGCCGTAGTATGGGAACGTATCCGCATTTCCGTTTGCCCAACGTTCAAAGTTAAATACAACCGCTTCTGCGTTAAAATCTGTTCCGTCGTGGAACTTCACGCCTTTACGAAGCGTAAACGTATACGTAAGTCCATCTGGGGAAACTTCCCATTTTTCCGCTAATGCCGGTTGGATCGACGTGTCGCCATCATTGTAATCGAGCAATGTGTCAAAAATGTTTTTCGTGACTTTAAACGATTCACCGTCTGTCACTGTCGCTGGGTCTAATCCAACGGAGTCTCCGCCACGCCCATAAACGAGCGTTGTCGGCTTGTTCGTTTCTTCTGTCTTCTCTCCACCTGTTTGTTCCGACTTGCCGCAACCTGCAAGCGCAGTCGCTGCTACAAGAAGAAACGTAAGCATGGTGAGTAACCATTTTTTCTTCATTTCTTTTCCCCCTTAGTAAATAATATATATTTCATCGCTTGCCATCTTTATGTATAAAGATGGCAAGCGACAGACTGTTGAAAAACGATTTTGTCAAGGACAAAATCGTTTTTCTTTTGTTAATATGTTAAAGGAAAACTATGAAGAAGGAGAGGTAGAAGTATGTACCGTCCTTTCTCCAAGTCAGAATTGAAAAAGAACAGAAAAGCATATGAAA
>NZ_JAIWYK010000028.1:0-2367 GCF_022030075.1 Anoxybacillus sp. LAT27 | reverse complement strand
AGCAAGCTTTCGATTCGTCCGCTCGACTTGCATGTATTAGGCACGCCGCCAGCGTTCGTCCTGAGCCAGGATCAAACTCTCCATAGAAAGTTCATATCTCTAGCTTCTTTACGCTTTTCGCTTCGTTCAGTTTTCAAGGAACATCTTCATCACTATTTGAGCGACTTTCTCATGTTATCACATCACAAATCCGATGTCAACAAGTTTCGTTTTTAACCGCCGCCACATCTCAGTAGCGACGATTAGAAATATATCACGAAAACTTTTAAACGTCAACACCTTTTCTTTATTTTTTTTCAACTACATAGTGTCTATGAAATACTCCTTGTCCTTTCGTTGCAATTTTCTCAACAGTAATTAGGTGTTTTTCAACTAAAAATTCAAGCAAAATCTCCAAATCAACACCATATACCGACAACTCTTTTTCATTTAACAAATCGGCCATAGACCACGATGTTTCTCTCTTCTCCAGCACGTGTATCAGATGACTTGCTCCTTGCTTTAACTTCGAATGAATAAAAAAATCACTTGCTAAAAATAACAATTGCAATCGTTTATCAAGCGGTTCTTCACTCCCGACTAACTCTGCATACAATTTATAAATTTGCGGTTCAATCTGTTTGACCTGATTCCATACAGTAACTTCGGGATAAAAACCGTGTTCGATAATAGATAGACGAGCTAAATGATGAAGAGCATGCAACACATGATTGTACGCATCAAGCCATTGATCTTTTTCAAAAAAACTTCTCCCCTCAATGTAACGACGCACTAGCTTTGCGAACTCTATCCCCATCTTTACCTTTCTTTCCTCTTCCGGAAACTGCAATAGACGTTGACGCAATTGTCCAATATATTCGTTGCGTTCAAATAAAATTTTTCCATTTAACAACCAATTCATTACTTTACGATTTGAACCGAGCAACACCCATTCTTTTACTCGATGTTCATCTACAACGTACAATGATGCACTTTTTTCACCAAACACGTAATGTTTAATAAAAACCGCTTCTTCTCCCTCTCGAACGATAACGAATAAGATAACATCAAATAAATCCGTCTCCGGAGAATAATCCGATCCTCTTTCAACCATTAAAATACCGAGAGTGCGTGACTGACTAGCTCGCTCTTGGTAAATCGGGCGTAACACATCTTCCATAATCGAATCCTCCACTCTTCAACATTGTTTGACCGTATTCGACATTTTTTAAAAAACTCCTGCTTGGTTAATGCTTATCATTCAAAACTTATGATATAGTTATGCGTAGGAGGAGATAAATGTGGGTGTAAAATATTCAAGCAAAATTAACAAAATTCGTACGTTTGCGTTAAGTTTAATTTTTATCGGATTTTTCGTCATGTATGGAGGCATCTTTTTTCGTACATCGCCGATTGTTATGACATTATTTATGATTTTAGGACTGTTGTTTATTATCGCAAGTACAGTCGTTTATTTTTGGATTGGTATGTTGTCGACAAAGACGGTACAAGTCGTTTGCCCTTCATGTAACAAAGTAACAAAAATGCTAGGTCGAGTCGATGTATGTATGTATTGCAACGAACCACTCACCCTTGATCCAACGCTCGAAGGGAAAGAGTTTGATGAAAAATATAATCGGAAAGCAAGGGACAAAAAAAGCTGATAGCATCGATGCTACCAGCTTTTTTAATGATGTCCCTTTTGGCAATCCGGGCACGTTCCGTAAATCTCCATCCGATGATGACTTACTTTAAAACCTGTCACATGTGCCGCTAAATCTTCTACTTCATCTAAGCCCGGGTAATGGAAATCGACAATTTTCCCACATGTTTCGCAAATAACGTGATAGTGATGTGTCGTAACAAAATCGAAACGACTAGATGCGTCACCATACGTTAACTCTTTAACGAGACCGACTTCTTTAAACACGCGCAAATTATTGTACACAGTTGCGACACTCATATTTGGGAATTTTCCTTCCAAAGCTTTATAAATTTCATCCGCTGTTGGATGGGACATTGACTGAATCAAATATTCGAGTATCGCATGACGTTGCGGTGTAATACGGACGCCGGTTTCTTTCAACGTATGAAGCGCTTCTTTTAATTGATGTGCGTGCGTCACCGTCATGCCCCCCCACTTTCATTTATAAAAATTATAATTATTACTTTATAATTTTTATAAATAGTGTACAAAAAAATAAAACCTTTTGTCAATTGTATTTTCCTGAAAGAAAAAAGGGCGACTCTACACAGAATCGCCACATACGTCTTTGAGGAGGTGTGTGCTCTACTATATCGTACGCAACGATTTCATTATTTGTTTGAGCTAATCGCCTGTTTTAAAGCGTTTAGCACCTCTTCAACATGCCCATTTACTTTCACTTT
>NZ_JAIWYK010000027.1:0-2576 GCF_022030075.1 Anoxybacillus sp. LAT27 | reverse complement strand
ATTTTAATTTTTGCTGTTAAAGTCAATTTCATGTCCTCACCACCTTTCACTAATTTTATTTTATATTTTTTTAGTGAAAAATAAACAAAAAAAACGCATTCCTCCCCATGCTTGAAAGCAGGGGTTTCCTGCGTGATTAATCATGAAAGTTTTGCAAATTTTTTATTTTCCGCTAAAATGCGGACGTCGCTTCTCTAAAAAGGCGCGAATCCCTTCTTCGTGGTCTTTTGTTTTGCGCATTTCCGCTTGATACGCTGTCTCCATTTGCAACGTGTTCAACAACTGTTGTTCGCTTAAACGAGCATATAACTGCTTCGTCGCAATCATCGCACGAATCGGTTTTGCTAGCCATTCATTCACTTTGTGCTGAATCGCTTGTTCATCACCGATTTCATCAACGAGTCCCACTTCATATGCCTCTTGTGCACTCATTATTTTTCCTTCCCATATGATTTGTTTTGATTTGACATCTCCAATTTTTCGATTTAAAAAGAAATGTCCCCCACCATCTGGAACTAAACCAATGCCAATGAAATTCATTGCAACGCGCGCTTGTTCATTTGCGATTACATGATCGCAAGCAAGGGCTAAACTAAATCCTAATCCTGCAGCGGCACCATGTATGTAGCTAATCGTTAGTTTCGGCAATTGATGCAATGTCATCGCTATTTGTTTAATCGTTTCCATCACTTCAATGAATGAATGTTCATTCGTTGATTGCAACATCGTCTTAATGTCGCCCCCTGCGCTAAATCCTTTGCCGCGACCACGAATGATGACGATATCCGCTTCACTTGCTTCAACTTCTTTTAACGCTTGTAACAACTCTGTTAACATTTGTTCATGTAAAGCATTTAGCGCATTCGGACGATTCAATTCAATGGTTGCGACGCGATTTTCGTATGATAGTACGATATGTTCCATCTTCTCCATCCCCTCTTTCGTTTGTTCGCTATTTTCTTTCGACATATATGAATAAAATCCTGCACAGAACAAAGGAAAAAGACGACATCACCTGTCGCCTTTTTGTTTTGCACGTATGACAATCTCATATAGTCGTTTTGTTTGTTCGTAAATATGTTCAGCACGGCAAATGGCCGAAATGACAGCAATTCCGTCTGCACCCGCTTCGATCACTTGTTTGGCTGTTTGTTCTGTAATTCCACCGATCGCAACGAGTGGAACACGTTTTTCATGGGCACGAATATGTTCAATCATTGTCAGTCCACATGCTTGCTTTGCATCCTCTTTTGAAACAGTTGGGAAAATCGGGCCTAATCCAACATAATCGGCGCAAGCAGCAAGCGCTTTTTTTACTTCATTTAAGTTGTGAACAGATACGCCTAAATATTTATCTCCTATGCGATCGCGAACGCGTTCAGCTACTTCGTCTTCTTGACCGACATGAACGCCATCTGCCTGTAAAGCGAGGGCCAAATCGACATCGTCATTCACGATAAAAGGAATATTATACATTCGGCATCGTTCAAGTAATTTCTCGGCTAAGCGGTATTTTTCAATTCCCGTAAGCGCCCCCTTTCCTTTTTCGCGAAACTGAAACATTGTAATACCGCCTTTAATTGCTTCATCAAGCACAGCGAGCGGATCTTTCGTACAATCGATACTTCCCATAACGAAATACAACGATAGCTTCTGCCTCATCATTTATTCCCCTTGAATACGCGCGTATTGATCAACTTCTTCTGCACTCGTTTCATGTAAAGCATTTAAAAAAGAAAGTTGAAAAGAACCAGGTGCTTTTGCTTGTTTGGTTGCTTTTTCAGCCGCCACACCGTAATAAGCGAGGGCAGCAACTGATGACATCATCATATCGTCTCCTATACCTGCAAATGCACCTAATACCGAACTTAACAAACAACCTGTCCCTGTTACTTTCGTCAACATCGCATCACCATTTGAGACGATTACAATACGTTCTCCATCGGTTACTATATCGTCTTTTCCTGTTATAACGACTACACAACGAAACATGAGTGCTGCTTTTTTCGCTACATCCACGAGGTCACTTTGAACGTCCCCTGCATCGACTCCTTTTGTACGTACTTGTTCACCCGCAATGCTCGCAATTTCCGATGCGTTCCCACGTAAAATCGAAATGTTTACTTCACGTAATATACGTCTGGCTGTTTCGGTGCGGTACGCTGTCGCACCAGCTCCAACAGGATCGAAAATGACAGGAATGTTTGCCTCATTTGCTGCTTTTCCGGCAATTAACATCGCCTCTACGTCTGTTTCGTTTAGCGTGCCAATGTTTAACACTAAAGCACGAGCTAACCGAACCATATCCGCTACTTCTTCTTTTGCATACGCCATAACAGGAGATGCGCCTACAGCAAGCAAACCATTCGCAACAAAATTGGTCACCACGACATTTGTCATATTATGTACGAGTGGTGACTCCTTTCTAACACGCATTAACCATTGTCCTACATTCATCATTCATTCCCCCTTAAAAAATAAAAACTAGTCGGACAGAATCGACTAGTTTGCATATCGAAAACATAGCCTACTTCCCTCCGCTGGTACAAACCAGATCAGGTTCAAAGGGTTGGAAA
>NZ_JAIWYK010000026.1:0-3031 GCF_022030075.1 Anoxybacillus sp. LAT27 | reverse complement strand
TCCAAAACCTCAAGAAGTGGACCAAGTTACGATCCCTTCAATCACATGGTATAGATTTAAGTTACCACAAATAAGGAAAAAAGAAAAGAAGAAAAAATTCACGAGGAAAGTGAACTTTTTCTTGACTCCCCACTTTTTCAACACTTTGAAGGATGAGGAAAGCCTCATCCTTCATATTTTTTGAAAATGATCGTCGCATTATGGCCACCAAAACCGAGCGAGTTGCTTAATACAGCACGCACATTTTGTTTGCGGGCAACGTTTGGTACGTAATCTAAATCGCATTCTGGATCTGGTGTTTCATAGTTAATCGTTGGCGGAATAACGCCATCGTAAATGGATAACACGGAGAAAATCGCTTCAACAGCCCCTGCTGCCCCGAGCAAATGCCCTGTCATCGATTTTGTCGAGCTGACCGCTAGTTTATACGCATGTTCACCAAATACTTCTTTAATCGCCATCGTTTCGTATTTATCGTTATACTCTGTGCTCGTTCCATGTGCGTTAATGTAATCGATGTCTTCTGGTCGCATGTTCGCATCATGAAGCGCTTGGCGCATCGCGCGGACGCCGCCTTCTCCGCCCGGTGCTGGCGCGGTAATATGATACGCATCGCCTGTCGCACCGTAGCCGACAATTTCTGCATAAATGCGTGCACCACGTTTTAACGCATGTTCGAGTTCTTCTAAAATAATAATGCCTGCCCCTTCGCCCATAATAAATCCGTCACGATGTTGATCGAACGGACGGCATGCTGTGTTCGGATCAGGGTTAAACGAGAGCGCTTTTGCAGCGCTAAATCCTGCAAACGCCATATGTGTAATCGGCGCCTCTGTTCCGCCTGTAATCATCACATCGGCGTCGCCACGTTCAATTACTTTGAACGCATCGCCAATCGAGTTCGTTCCTGTGGCGCAGGCGGTCACCGTACATGAGTTTATTCCTTTCGCTCCAAGCATAATCGACACTTGTCCGGCCGCCATATCTGGAATCATCATCGGAACGAAAAACGGGCTGACGCGACGATACCCTTTTTCTAAAAATGTCTTCAGTTGTTCTTCGTACGTTTCCATCCCGCCGATACCTGAACCGATCCATACGCCGACGCGCGCAGCGTTATCCTCCGTAATTTGTAAATTTGCATCTTTTACTGCCATCATCGAAGCAGCGACCGCATATTGCGTGAAACGGTCCATTTTGCGCGCTTCTTTTTTATCAATAAATTGTTCGACTTGAAAATCTTTCACTTCTGCCGCCACTTTCGCAGGAAAATCGTCCGCATTTAACCGTGTAAGCGGACCGATGCCCGATTGTCCTGCCACGATGTTTTTCCATGTCGTTTCCACATCATGTCCTAACGGTGTGACAGCCCCTAATCCCGTGACGACGACTCGTCTTTTTTCCATCACACATCACTCCTTTGTTTCATCATACATCGTTATTTGCCCCAACGCAACGCAATAGCTCCCCACGTTAATCCACCGCCAAAGCCGACCATAATGATGAGATCATCATCTTGAATGCGTCCAGCTTCTACTTCTTCAACGAGCGAAATCGGAATCGATGCAGCGGACGTATTTCCGTATTTATTGACCGTAATCGACATGCGATCGATTGGGAGCTCTAACCGTTCGCGCGCCGCTTCCATAATGCGAATATTCGCTTGATGCGGAATTAAAAAGTCAACATCTGCTTTCGTCAATCCTGCTTTTTCTAATACGCGAATGCACGACTCGCCCATTTGACGCACCGCAAACTTAAACACTTCTCGTCCGTTCATCACAACAAAATCGTCTTGATATAAATATTTTCCGCCTGTACCGTCCGCTCCTAGCTCAAACGACACGATACCACGACCTTCAGACACTTTTCCCATCACGACAGCGCCTGCGCCGTCTCCAAACAACACCGCTGTGTTGCGATCCGTCCAATCAACAATTTTTGATAATTTTTCCACACCTACAACAAGCACATATTTGTACGTATTCGTTTCGATAAATTGCTTCGCGGTCACCATCGCATACATAAATCCTGCGCATGCTGCGCTCACATCAAGCGCTGCCGCACGCACCGCCCCAAGCTTTTCTTGCAACATACATGCGACAGATGGAAAAGCGCGATCTGGCGTCACCGTTGCTACTAAAATGAGATCAATTTGTTCTGGCGAAATGCCCGCATCATCAAGCGCGCGCTTTGCTGCGATATAGCCCATATCGGACGTATCGATATCGTCTGACGCAATGCGCCGCTCTTCAATGCCTGTGCGCGTCCGAATCCATTCATCGGACGTATCCATACGTTGTTCTAATTCTTTATTCGTCACAATACGTTCCGGCAAGTATCGTCCAATTCCAATAATTCCTGCACTCACGGAAATATCGTCTCCTTTTATTATCAAACTTTATTACTTGGTACTAATTTTACTTTCTTTTTTCGTTTCGTGCAATAAAAAAATGAGGTGCTTACTCGACACCTCATTTACTCATTCGGCAATTTTCCCGTTGCTTTATATCGCGTAATCGCTTTTTTTATTTTTTGCTGAAACGATTCCTCGACAAATGGGCTAAACGTGCCGAGTTCGATGACACCGTCTTGAAAGTCGACATATGTCGTCCCAGCTTTTAACTTTCCATCTATAAATTTTTTCGCAACGAGTTCATACAGTTCGTCGACATGTTGGACGGTGCTTGTCAGCACTGTTCGTTCCCCTAGATCTGCTTGGTCTGTTACATATCCGATCGCATAAAGCCCATATTCTTTCATTTTTTCAATAATCGGCACGCTGAATTTATCGCCAGCGGGATATATGACATCTACGCCATCTGCGATCATCCGCTCAGCAATCGCCAAAGCTGTATTTATGTCATCCCAATTTTGCACATATTCAACGTCGACATGGGCATTTTCGTTTTCATATAACGCTCCTTCGAAAAAACCGTCCACTTCCGGCTGCCATTCAAATGCAGCAATCACGCCAATGTTATTCGTTTTCGTCATATGTCCTGCGACCATGCCGCCAAAAAAGCCCATC
>NZ_JAIWYK010000025.1:0-3426 GCF_022030075.1 Anoxybacillus sp. LAT27 | reverse complement strand
ATATGTGAAATCAAAGCGACCAATAAAATCGAAGACGATAAAGAAGTCAAAGCAAAAGCAAAAGCAGCAATCACTTGGTGCCAACACGCTTCCGACCACGCTCGTGCAAACAACGGAAAAGAATGGGTATACTTGTTAATCCCGCACGATGATGTTGATTCGAATAAGACGATAAAAGGGTTGGAGGCGCTATATAGACAAAATTAGCGAAGAAAGATACAGCTCAGCCATCCATTTACGACAGAAGTTGTTAAAACTTCTGTCTTTTTTTACTTCCAACGACAGGATTCGACAGATTTTTTTGGTTACTTCTGATATTGGTATATAGTAAGTAGTCTTTTCTTTTTAACTCGATTATTTAAATAGTTTTCATAATTTATTGTTTAATAAATCCTTTAGAAGAGCTGAAGAGGGGAGAGGAAAGAGTTGATAACAAGTATTGATAAAATTAAACAATTTGGTATTTACCAAGACTTTGAAAAAACAAAAGAACTACAACCATTTTGTAGGTATAACCTTTTTTATGGTTGGAATGGAAGTGGCAAGAGTACTCTGGCAAGATTGTTCTATAGCATCCAAAAGAAGAAAATACATGATGACTTTAGAGGATGTGTTTTTGAAATCAGCCTTGATAATGGAAGAAAATTAAATGAAAATAATATTTGTGATTTCGATATTAATATAGCCGTGTTTAACGATGATTTTATAAAAGAAAACATTGATTGGGATGAAACAGTTAAAACTATATTGATAATTTCGGAGGAAAAAATTGAGGAACAAAAAAGACTTAAGAAACTTCAAAATGATCACAATACACTTGAAATGGAAATACGAGAGGTATTAAATAAAATTGATAACTCACAAAAAGAGATAAATAAATTTTTATCATCTACAGCCAAAAACATAAAAGAACAATTTCAGGTCATAGATACTAAGGATAATTATTATTTTTCTTATAATAAGACACGACTTGAGAAATTTATAGAAGAATATAGGAAAGAGCTTCTTGATGAAAAATCGATGCTTAATCCCGAGAGGATTAAATTAATTACTGCATCTATTAAGCCTGATATTAGAGACAAGATACAAATTCCTGATATGAGAATCGACAGTGATAAATTAATTGAAGCTAGAAAACGAATTAATAAATTATTACAGTCTAGTATAGTCACAAAAGCTGTTGAGAGGTTAGCCAATAACACGAAACTTAGTAATTGGATAGAACAAGGTTTAGCTATCCACAGAGAACTCAATAGTGCTACTTGTGAATTCTGTTCTCAGAAAATACCATATAACCGTCTTGATGAACTTGATAAACACTTTAATAAAGAGTACTATGATTTTAGGGACAAATTATATAAAGCACAAGAATGGTTAACAGATAATAGGATCGATATAAATATTCTTCCTAACCCATTAAGTTTATATGAAGAACTTCAATATGAATTTAATCAATATCTGGGAGAGATAAAAGAAATCTCGGATAAAATCAATAGTGTGCTACAAAGTTGGATAGAATGTTTGCAAAAAAAATCTATAAATCCATTTGAGATCCTTAATGATGTAGAAGAATTTCCTAATAATTTAGTTGCAAAATATAATGATTTAGCGTTTGCCTTACAAAACATTATTAATCGCCATAATAACAAAAGCGAGAATTTTCAAGTAGAAACTAAAAAGCAGAAACATAAACTTGAGCTACATTATGCAGCTAAAGCAATTAAGGAGTTTGAATACTTCAATAAAGTATCAGAGGTACAGGGGTTAAATAAGAAAAAAGAAGAATTAATCAATAAAAAGAATTTAATTAAAAATAAGATTTTAGAGTTAGAAAAACAACTGTCCAATGAGGTGCTGGGAGCCGAGCAATTCAATATGCAACTACATAAGTTTTTAGGGCACGGAGAGATTTCTCTTCAATTTGCTGAAAAAGAAAAAGGATATAGAATCATACGAACGAAAACTAATATGCAAGCGAAAAACCTGAGCGAGGGTGAAAAAACAGCTATAGCATTCGTTTACTTTATAACAAAATTAAAGGAAAATGGGAACGACCTGAGTAAAACAACAGTGGTTATTGATGATCCTATTTCTAGCTTTGATTCAAACAATCTATTCTATGCCTACTCTTTTTTAAGAAATGAATGTGATAATGTTTATCAACTATTTGTATTAACTCATAATTTTGTATTTTTCAAATTAATAAGAGATTGGCTAAGAGATAAAAATAATAAGAAAAACAATGAAAAGGAAAGGGCTGCTTTTTTTACAATAGAAGCTAAGTTCAATGAAAACATTAGAAAATCTGAAATAAAAAATGCGAATGAATCAATATTGAAATATAATTCTGAATATCATTATTTGTTCTATAGAGTGTACGGCTTTAAAGATCTAGGAGATTTATCACTTGATGAAGCTTTTTTAGTGTCTAATTTATCTAGGAAGTTAATGGAGATATTTCTGAGTTTTAAATTCCCAAAAAAGAGAGGTAATTTTAAGCAACTTATAGAAGAAGCTATAATTGATGTCACTCAAAGGGAAAAAATATATAAGTTTATAAATAAATATTCCCATAGTGCAACAATTGAAATTGGAGATAACACTATAGATAATTTAATGGGTGAAAGCACAAATATAGTTAAGGAAATTTTAGATGTTATTAAAAATTTGGACCCTGTCCATTATACAGAAATGGAAAGTATCTGTGATACCGTGCAAAGAGCAAAATAGTGGAACGCTTGTTGGTAAGATGTTTTCCATCTAAAAGACTTGTTGCGTGTCACCTTTCGATGCAACATTCATTTCTTTCGTTCGTTAGATATGGTACCTGTCACACCCCGAAGATTGTCGAAGTTTGATAGAGACAGAGAGTCGTTGGGTGGCTCTCTGTTTTTTCATTTCCGAAGCAGGACTGTTGTTTTTGCTGTCGAAAATATGCAACAAAACAGAAAGCGAGGTGTATATATGGCAGTTGATCATGATCGATTATTTAAGGAGCTGATTACGGCGTTTTTTGAAGAATTTCTTCTTCTCTTTTTCCCACATGTGCACGAGCATATCGACTTTCAGCACGTGGCTTTTTTGTCAGAGGAACTGTTCACCGACGTGACGGCGGGAGAGAAGTACCGCGTCGATGTGCTGGTGGAAACAAAATTAAAAGGGGAAGACGGCTTGATTATCGTCCATATCGAAAATCAAAGCTACGTGCAGCCATCGTTTCCCGAACGAATGTTTATTTACTTTAGCCGCTTGTTTGAAAAATACCGAAAGCGGATGTTGTCGATTGCGGTATTTAGCTACGACTATCTTCGCAATGAACCTTCCTCGTTTACGCTCCAATTTCCGTTTTTCGATGTACTCCAATTCCGATTTCTTACTGTGGAGTTGCGCAAACAAAACTGGCGGGATTACATTCGCCACGACAAC
>NZ_JAIWYK010000001.1:0-42590 GCF_022030075.1 Anoxybacillus sp. LAT27 | reverse complement strand
TGCAATTCGGTCATGCGCATTCGCGAAACAGAGCGAGGGCTTGTCACCGCACCGATGTTCCATTGCGCAGAATTGCATTGTTGCTTCCTTCCACGCGTCCATGCTGGCGCAACAAACGTGATTGTTCATCATTTCGACCCGAAACAAGTATTAACGGTCATCGAACAAGAACAAATTACCATCTTATTTGCCGCACCGACGATGTGGAATATGCTCTTGCAAGAAAAATTATCCGATTATGATTTATCGTCGCTTCGCATCGGTCTATACGGAGCCGCTCCGATGGCGCCAGTGCTTGTGAAAGAATGCAAAGAGCGGTTAGGCATTGATTTAATCCAAGCGTACGGCATGACGGAAATGGGACCAGCTGTTACGTTCTTGTACGAAGATGAGCAGTTAACGAAAGCTGGGTCTGCTGGGCGGGCGTGCTTAAACCATGAAATTCGCATCGTCAAACCGCGCGAAGACGGTCCATCCGACCCAGATGACATCTTGCCACCGGGACAAGTTGGTGAAATTATCGTTAAAGGTCCATGTATGATGGTTGGCTACTACAACCGTGAAGACGCGACCGAAAAAGCGATGTATAAAGGCTGGTATCATTCTGGCGATTTAGGTTATATGGATGAAGACGGTTATTTGTACGTGGCCGACCGCGTCGATGACATGATTATTAGCGGCGGCGAAAATGTCTATCCTCGCGAAGTAGAAGACGTGCTTTACGAACATGAAGGCGTGCTTGATGTCGCAGTGCTTGGCGAGCCAGATGCGCTATGGGGAGAAAAAGTCGTTGCTTTCGTCGTCAAAAAAGACCAACAGCTTACCGCAGAACAATTAGAGGCGTTTTGTAAACAAAGCGACAAGCTGGCTCCGTACAAACGACCGCGCGCGTACTATTTTGTCGAGGCACTGCCACGCAATGCGAGCGGAAAAATTCAAAAGTTTTTATTGCGCGAACAAATGAAAAAAATGGCGCAATCATAAGGTGGGGACAACATGGCAACCTATTTGCATGAAGAACATCACATTTTTCGGGAGGCGTTCCGAAAGTTTTTGCAAAAAGAAGCGTACCCGTTTTATGCGGAATGGGAAAAACAAGGAATCATTCCACGGGAGTTTTGGCGGAAAATGGGGGAGAACGGATTTCTTTGTCCGTGGGTAGATGAAGCGTACGGTGGATTTGGTGCCGATTTCGGCTATTCAGTCGTCATCAATGAGGAGTTAGAAAGAGTAGGGTCTAGCCTTGTCGGCATCGGCTTGCATAACGATATCGTCGTTCCGTATATCGCATCGTACGGCACAGAAGAACAAAAGAAGAAATGGCTACCGAAGTGTGTATCCGGGGAACTCATCACCGCCATTGCGATGACCGAACCAGGCGCAGGTTCTGATTTAGCAGGTATCCAAACAACGGCGGTGAAACAAGGTGACCATTATATCGTCAACGGGCAAAAAACGTTCATTACAAATGGCATTCATGCGGACTTAGTCATCGTCGTTTGCAAAACGAACCTGAGTGCGAACCCGCCGCATAAAGGGATTAGTTTGCTTGTGGTAGAGCGAGAAACACCGGGGTTTACACGCGGTCGGAAGCTTGAAAAAGTCGGATTGCATGCCCAAGATACAGCGGAGTTATTTTTTAGCGACGCGAAAGTTCCGGTGGAAAACTTACTTGGAGAAGAAGGAAAAGGGTTTTACTATTTAATGGAAAAATTGCAACAAGAGCGGCTCATTGTTGCGATTGCTGCACAAACAGCAGCAGAAGTGATGTTTGACTTAACGAAGCGGTATGTGAAAGAACGTACGGCGTTTGGGAAAACGATTAGCCAATTTCAAACCGTTCAATTTCGGCTTGCGGAAATGGCGACGGAAATTGCGTTAGGGCGCGCGTTTCTTGACGATGTCATCGAACAGCATATCGCAGGCAAAGACGTCGTGGCAAACGTATCGATGGCGAAATGGTGGATGACAGAAATGGCAAAGTGTGTTGCTTCGGAAGGGATGCAGCTTCACGGAGGATATGGCTATATGGAAGAATACGAGATTGCCAGACGTTACCGCGATATTCCGGTGAGCGCCATTTATGCCGGAACGAATGAAGTGATGAAAATGATCATTGCGAAACATCTTGGGCTTTAGGGGGGATTTTGTTGCTTGCTGGAATAAAAGTGATTGATTTTTCCCATTATCTCCCCGGTCCGTTTGCGAGTCTTCGCTTAGCGGATTTAGGGGCGGAAGTAATCAAAATCGAGCCGAAAACAGGCGATCGAATGCGGGAGTTAGCCGATGATTACCTTTTTGACGCGAACAATAAAAATAAAAAAAGCATCGCGCTCGATTTGAAGGACGAGCAAGATGTTCAAATCGCGCAACAGCTTATCCGCGAAGCAGACGTCGTTATCGAAAGTTTCCGTCCCGGTGTCATGAAAAAGCTTGGGCTTGGCTATGAAGACGTATCCGCTCTCAATCCAGCGATTGTTTATTGTTCTATCAGCGGGTATGGTCAGCATAGCACATATGGGAGCCATGACATCAATTATATGGCGCTTTCCGGTGTTT
The DNA here is from genome assembly GCF_022030075.1 of Anoxybacillus sp. LAT27. NCBI lineage: Bacteria > Bacillati > Bacillota > Bacilli > Caryophanales > Anoxybacillaceae > Anoxybacillus > Anoxybacillus sp. LAT27. The sequence goes on along the minus strand of NZ_JAIWYK010000001.1, from coordinate 40,031 downwards.
TAGCCCAGATGAAAGCGGACGGCCGCCCCATTCATCCGACGATCACGCTTGCCGATCTCATTACGAGCATGCATGTCGTTGAACAAGTTGCCGCTGCTTTGTATGCTCGGGAGCGGACGGGAAAAGGGTGTTATATAGACGTTGCCCTTGTCGACGGCTTACTTTCAATGATGACAAACCATTTTGTAGTAGAACACTATACGGGGCAAAAAAACGGGATTCCTGTATTAGCTGGCACGGTTGTGTCGTATCATTTGTACGAAACGAAAGACGGGCGCTATATGGCGCTTGCCGCGCTGGAAGCACACTTTTGGCGCAATTTTTGTGACGCAGTCGAAAAGCCAGAATGGTATGAAGGACATTTATCGGCAGCTTGTGACGACAATCCTCTCTTTCTAGAAATAAAGCAGTTGTTTCGCACAAAAACGTTCCAACAATGGATTGCGTTTGCCGAGCAAGTCGATTGTTGCTTAACGCCGGTATTCGAAACAGATGAAGCGAAAACGTGGTTTGCAAATAACGCGTACCGAAAAATGATTCATATCGACAACGACCAAATTGAAGTGGCGACTCGTTATGACGAACATTTTTTTACAAAACGTACACGAGCACCAAAGCTAAACGAACATGGAGGAGTGCATGCATATGATGAACGTTCCATTAAATATTGTGACAATGCTTGAACGGGCAGAAATGTTTTTTCCGAAAAAACAAGTCATTTCGCGGATGAAGAACGGGCTTGTCCGCCACACGTATCAAGAAATTGGCGAACGGACGAGAAAGCTTGCGAGCGCATTACGAACACTTGGCGTCCATACAGGAGACCGCGTCGGTACGTTTGCATGGAACCATCATCGCCATTTAGAAGCGTATTTTGCCATTCCAGGCATCGGGGCGGTGTTGCATACGATTAACATTCGCCTGTCGCCGCAACATATCGCCTATATTATTAATCACGCCAACGACCGTGTGCTATTGATTGACGACGATTTACTGCCGCTCATTGAACGTGTGAAAGACGAAATAAACGTTGAAGCGTTTGTCATTATGACCGATGAACCGACGCTTCCCGAGACGACGCTGTCGCCTGTTTATCATTATGAGGAATTGTTACAACAAGCCGAGCCGATTTCGTTTGTCAAAGATATCGATGAGCATCATCCTGCTGGGATGTGCTATACGTCCGCAACAACTGGAAATCCAAAGGGCGTGTTATACTCCCATCGCGGCATCGTTCTCCATAGCATGGCGCTAGGGCTTGCCGATAGCGCGGCGCTGTCGGAATCGGATGTGGCGCTGCCAGTCGTGCCGATGTTTCATGCGAATGCGTGGGGCTTGCCGTTTGCGGCGGTTTGGTTTGGAACGACGCTCGTTATGCCAGGGGCAGCATTTACACCGAAAATATTGGCAGAACTAATGGAACAAGAAAAAGTGACGCTTGCGGCTGGTGTGCCGACCGTTTGGCTTGGCTTATTGAATGAGTTGGAAAAAGGCACGTACGATTTACGCAGCGTGACGCGCATTTTATGCGGTGGTTCAGCAGCGCCAAAAGGAATGATTCGCGCCTTTGAAGAAAAATACGGCATCCCGTTCGTGCACGCCTACGGCATGACGGAAACGAGTCCGCTTGTCGTCTTATCGCGTCTAAAAAGCTACCAGCAGCACGTATCGAACGAAGAAAAATTGGACATCCGTGCGAAGCAAGGATTTCTTGTCCCTGGGGTAGAAATGAAAGTGATTGGCAAAGACGGCGAAGTAGCGTGGAACGGAACAGAAATGGGCGAACTATGCTTGCGCGGTCCGTGGATTGCCGACGAATACTACAACGATGAGCGAAGCAAAGACGCATTTCGCGATGGTTGGCTATATACGGGAGATGTCGTCACCGTCGATGAGGAAGGATTTATTAAAATCGTCGACCGGACAAAAGACGTCATTAAAAGCGGTGGGGAGTGGATTTCGTCTGTCGATTTAGAAAATGCCTTGATGGCGCACGAAGCGGTGTTTGAAGCTGCCGTTGTGGCGGTGCCACACCCGCAATGGCAAGAGCGACCGATCGCTTGCGTGGTAGTGAAAGAAGGAAAAAATGTGACAAAAGAGGAACTATACGACTTTTTACGTCCGCAATTTGCGAAATGGTGGCTGCCGGATGAGATTATTTTTATGAACGAAATTCCGAAAACAAGTGTCGGAAAATTTTTGAAAATGAAATTACGCGAACAATTTCGCGATTATTTCACGAATGTTCAATAGGGGGAGTAGCGATGCAAACAATTGCAGTCATCGGTGCTGGCTTAATGGGAAGCGGCATTGCCCAGTCGCTAGCGATGGGCGGAAAAACGGTTTATTTATACGATATTTCCGAAGCAGCGCTTGAAAAAGGAATGCAGTCGATTCAAAAAAGCCTTGCTCGCTTTGTAAAGGCTGGTAAACTACAAGAACAAGAAGCAACGGCTATTCTTGCCCGCATCCAAACCGAAACGAATTTGCAAGAAGCAGTAAAAGAAGCGGACGTTGTCATCGAAGCGGTGCCAGAACATTTGCCGCTCAAAAAACAAGTATTTGAACAGCTTGACCGCTATGCGAAACAAGAAGCGATTTTAGCAACGAATACGTCGGAATTAAGCGTGACCGCGATTGCCGCAGCGACTAAACGTCCGAGCCAAGTCGTCGGCATGCATTGGTTTAACCCAGCGCCAGTCATGAAGCTCATTGAGATCGTCAAAGGCGTGGCAACATCCGAACAAACGATCGAAGTGATTCAACAACTGTCCGAAGAAATCGGCAAAGAAACAGTCGTTGTCAAAGATATGCAAGGATTTGTGACAACAAGAGCGCTTGCGGCGCATATGATTGAATGCATTCGCATGTACGAAGAAGGAGTTGCTTCCGCCGAGCATATTGACAAAGCGATTCGCCTCGGGCTGAATTACCCGATGGGACCATTAGAACTTGCCGATTTAGTCGGATTAGATACGATGTTGTTTGTGAGTGAAAATATGACAGAAGCGTATGGCGACCGATTCCGTCCACCACAAACGCTTCGCAAACTTGTCGAAGCGGGGCATCTCGGTCGAAAAACAGGCAAAGGATTTTACACATACGAATGAAAGAAGGGAAAGATATGCGCGAAGTCGTGATTGTCGAAGCGGTACGCACTCCTGTTGGCAAGCGAAACGGGGTGTTCCGTGACAAACATCCTGTTCACTTAGCAGCTGTGGTGCTCGATGAAGTCGTGAGACGAGCGGGGATTGGAAAACAGCTGATCGAAGATATCGTGATGGGATGCGTAACGCCGATTGGCGAACAAGGCTACAATATCGGGAGGCTAGCAGCATTAGAGGCAGGCTTTCCGGTGGAAGTACCGGCGGTGCAAATTAACCGAATGTGCGGGTCGGGACAGCAAGCGATTCATTTCGCTGCGCAAGAAATTAAATCAGGCGATATGGATATTACGATTGCGGCTGGCGTCGAAAGTATGACGAAAGTGCCGATTTTAAGTGACGGGAACGAGCGAACGATTCCACCGTCGCTCCATGAAAAGTACGAATTCGTTCACCAAGGAGTGTCTGCTGAACGGATTGCCGAAAAATACGGATTGACAAGAGAACAGTTGGACGAATATGCATATGAAAGTCATCAACGGGCGCTTCGGGCACAAGCGGAAGGTCGTTTCACCGAAGAAATCATACCCATCCACGGGCTTGATAAAGATGGAAACGACATCATCGTAACAGCCGACGAAGGACCGCGCCAAGATACATCGTTTGAAGCGTTGGCGACATTGAAGCCGGTCTTTAAACAAAACGGAAAAATTACGGCTGGAAACGCAAGTCAAATGAGCGACGGTGCTGCTGCGGCGCTGCTGATGGAGCGCGAAACAGCGATTCGCCTCGGCTTGAAGCCGAAAGCAAAAATCGTCGCGCAAACGGTCGTTGGCTCCGACCCGACATATATGCTTGACGGTGTCATCCCGGCGACGAAAAAAGTATTGCAAAAAGCAAACCTCACCATTGATGATATTGACCTTGTCGAAATTAACGAAGCGTTTGCGCCTGTCGTCCTCGCTTGGCAAAAAGAAATCGGTGCTCCCCTTTCGAAAGTGAACGTTAACGGTGGTGCCATCGCCTTAGGTCATCCGCTCGGTGCAACGGGCGTGAAACTGATGGCATCCCTCGTTCACGAACTCGAACGACGAAAGGGGCGCTACGGGCTACTGACGATTTGCATCGGGCACGGTATGTCCACTGCGACCATCATCGAACGGTGGGAAGAATAAAAAGAAATCGGATGTCTCCATCAAGACATCCGATTTCAGTTTTCCATCTTCAACGATTTATTTGGCAATTTCCAGTTGTACGTATATGATAAAATACGTAATGTTGCAACAATAACAAACAATACGTACAAACTAATTGAAGAATGTGCGATTCCAGTTCCGACTGTAATGCCAGCTACAATAGCCCAAACAGCATAAATTTCATCGCGCAATACGAGCGGTTTTCTTCCCGCCAGTACATCACGGATCATCCCCCCACCGCTCCCGGTCAATACAGCAGCGACGATGACCGCGCTCAACGGAAGATTCATTTGAACAGCATATAGCGCTCCTTGAATGGCGAACGCTGAAAGACCGAGGGCATCAAAAAAGTTCCCCCACCGCTGCCAATGTGGTAGCATTTTTTGCGGAAACAAATAGACAATCGTCATCGCAATAAACGCAATCAAAAAAAGAGTTTGTTGCTGCCAAAGGATCGATACAGGTACACCAATTAATACGTTGCGTACAGCACCGCCGCCGAATGCGGTTACAATTCCGAGAATATACACACCTAAAATATCGTATTCTTCTTCCATAGCAACAATGGCTCCGCTAATCGCAAAGGCGATGGTGCCAATCATACTTAATACTTCCCAAGTCATCGTTGCATTCCTTTCTATCATGTAACATCACGTTAAAATTTTATGTGTAAAATACGAAAAAATCAATGCTCATTTTTCAGTCATAGCACTTTTACATAAGATTTGTTATGATGAGAACAGACGTTCAACAGGAAAGAGGGAAAATATGCAAAAAGAACAAGAAAGAGTGATTATTGTTGGGTGTCAATTACCACATGTCGATGATGAGCGGTTTTCGTATTCAATGGAAGAGCTTTCTTCGCTCGCTCATACGGCAAACGGTAAAGTCGTTATCCAGCTTACGCAAAAGCGGGAGATGATCCATCCGGCTACATATATTGGTAAAGGAAAAGTGGAAGAACTTGTTCGGCTTGTTGAACAGTTTGAACCAGATGTTGTTATTTTTAATGACGAGCTGTCGCCAAGTCAAAACCGCAACTTAACGAAGGTATTGAATGTGCGTGTCATTGATCGGACGCAGCTTATTTTAGACATTTTCGCAAGCCGGGCGCGTTCAAAAGAAGGGAAATTGCAAGTTGAGCTTGCTCAGTTACAATACATCTTGCCGCGGTTAAGCGGGCAAGGTGTAGAACTCTCTCGTTTAGGTGGTGGAATTGGAACGAGGGGACCGGGGGAAACGAAACTAGAAACGGATCGTCGTCATATTCGCCGTCGCATCGATGAAATTAAAGCGCAGCTAAGAGCGGTCGTCGAACATCGTGAACGGTATCGTGAGCGACGAAAAAAAAATGCTGTGTTTCAAATTGCGCTTGTCGGCTATACAAACGCTGGAAAATCCACGCTTTTTAACCGCCTAACGAACGCAGATGCGTTGGAAGAAAATTTATTGTTCGCTACGTTAGATCCGCTCACTAGAAAACTTGTGCTGCCAAGCGGCTACACCGCGCTGTTGACGGACACGGTCGGCTTTATTCAAGACTTGCCGACAACGCTTGTTGCAGCGTTTCGTTCGACGTTAGAAGAAGTGAAAGAAGCTGATTTGATTTTACATATTGTCGATTCGTCCAATCCGGACTATATTCAACATGAACAAACTGTTTACCGCTTGCTTGAGGAGTTGGAGGCGACATCTATTCCAATTGCTACCGTGTATAATAAACGCGACATCGTCCTTCCGAGCTTTGTGCCAAGCCCGAAAACGGACTATTTGTTAGTGAGTGCCTTTCATGAACAAGACGTCCAAACCTTACGCCATTTTATTGAACAAAAAATGATAGAGGCGATGGAACATTATAATGTAGCGATTCCGTCGTTTGCAGGAAAATTGCTCGCACAACTAAAAGCAGAAACAATTGTACAACATATGTATTTCAATGAACAAAGTGGTATGTACGAGTGTAGCGGCTATTTATTGCCGGAACATCCACTTTTAGCACAACTAAGAACATATCAAAAATAGAAAGGGTTGTTTTATGTTTCAACATTTAACTCATGGAGAAAAAATTGAAGCGCTCGTCAAAGAAGTTGAAGTACAAATTGCGCCGGTTCATCGGGCAATTGAAGAGCGGATCGACTATAACCAATATCGCGTTTTGCAGAGCTTTCGTCACCATCAAGTGAGCGATGCTCACTTTATTCCATCAACAGGATATGGTTATGATGACATCGGACGTGATACGCTTGAAAAAGTGTATGCGGACGTATTCGGTGGGGAAGCGGCGCTCGTTCGTCCGCAAATCATTTCCGGTACGCACGCCATTACGATTGCCTTGTTTGGCATTTTGCGCCCCGGCGATGAGCTTTTATACATCACTGGCAAACCGTACGATACACTCGAAGAAATTGTCGGCATTCGTGGCAAAGGTATCGGCTCGTTAAAAGAGTTTCATATCGGCTATCAAAGTGTACCGCTCACTCCAGAAGGAAAAGTTGACTTCGTAGCGGTCAAACAGGCGATCAACGAACGGACAAAGATGATTGGTATTCAACGCTCGAAAGGGTACGATCCTCGACCATCGTTCACTATCGCCGAAATAAAAGAGATGATTGATTTTGTCAAAGCAATCAAACAAGACGTTATTGTGTTTGTTGATAACTGTTACGGAGAATTTGTGGAAAACCAAGAGCCGTGCCATGTTGGTGCCGATTTAATGGCGGGTTCACTTATTAAAAATCCAGGTGGCGGATTAGCAAAAACGGGAGGATATCTCGTTGGTAAACGCGAATGTATCGAGATGTGTGCGTACCGCATGACATCTCCGGGAATCGGGGGAGAGGCAGGCGCCTCTTTATATAGTTTGCAAGAAATGTATCAAGGTTTTTTCTTAGCTCCGCATGTTGTTGGACAAGCGTTAAAAGGGGCGGTTTTCACATCAGCGATGCTCGAACGGATTGGAATGAATACGTATCCAACGTGGGATGCAGTACGTACAGATTTAATTCAATCGGTGCAATTTGATGATGCAGAACAAATGATTGCATTTTGTCAGGCGATTCAATTTGCATCACCAGTCAATGCCCATTTCACCCCATACCCGAACTATATGCCAGGCTATGAGGATGACGTCATTATGGCGGCAGGGACATTTGTACAAGGTGCAAGCATTGAGCTATCCGCCGATGGCCCGATTCGGCCTCCATATGTTGCATACGTCCAAGGGGGACTAACGTACTCACATGTCAAAATCGCTGTTTGCATGGCGATTGATCAGTTGCTTGAAAAACAGTTGATTCAATTATAAAATTTTCAGAAAAAAACATGTGATAAGATGTAACGTGTCATTGACATATAAACTAACATATAATAAAATAAAAATACGTATTACGTAAGGAGGGGTCGACATGAATAGTCACATTCGTCGCTCCATGCCGTTATTTCCTATCGGTATCGTTATGCAGTTAACAGATTTATCAGCGCGACAAATTCGCTATTATGAAGAACACGGTCTTATTTCACCTGCACGGACAGAAGGTAATCGGCGGTTGTTCTCGTTTAATGACGTGGATCGGTTGCTTGAAATTAAAGATCTAATCGAGCAAGGGGTTAATTTGGCGGGAATTAAACAAATTTTTGCTTCACGTCAGCAACAACACGCTGAAGCAACGCCACCTGTTGCGCCGAAAGTCATGAAGCAAGATTTGTCGGAAGCGGAGTTGCGCAAACTTTTGCGTGCCGAGCTGATGCAAGCAGGTCGCTTTAATCGCGCTTCACTTCGTCAAGGCGATATCGCTCGTTTTTTTCATTAAAGAATTTATGTTTTTAACATAAATGATCTTTTCATTTTTGGGGGAGGAATATGTATGGCTAAGTACACAAAAGAAGACATTTTTCGTATTGTAAAGGAAGAGAATGTAAAGTATATTCGCTTGCAATTTACTGATATTCTCGGCACGATTAAAAACGTAGAAATTCCAGTGAGCCAGCTACAAAAAGCGCTCGATAATAAAATGATGTTTGATGGATCATCGATCGAGGGATTTGTTCGCATCGAAGAATCAGATATGTACTTGTACCCAGATTTAGATACATTCGTTATTTTCCCATGGACAGCTGAAAAAGGGAAAGTGGCACGTTTTATTTGTGACATTTATAATCCGGATGGTACACCGTTTGAGGGGTGTCCGCGTTACAACTTAAAACGTGTACTAAAAGAAATGGAGGAGCTCGGATTTACAGAGTTCAACCTAGGGCCAGAGCCAGAGTTCTTCTTGTTTAAGTTAGATGAAAAAGGAGAGCCTACATTAGAGTTAAACGATAATGGCGGTTACTTTGACTTAGCACCAACCGATTTAGGAGAAAACTGCCGACGGGATATTGTATTAGAATTAGAAGAGATGGGATTCGAAATTGAAGCGTCTCACCATGAAGTTGCGCCAGGGCAACATGAAATTGACTTCAAGTATGCAAATGCGGTAAAAGCGTGTGATGACATTCAAACATTTAAGCTTGTGGTCAAGACTGTTGCACGTAAACATGGTTTGCACGCGACATTTATGCCAAAACCACTTTTTGGTGTAAACGGATCTGGTATGCATTGTAACTTATCGCTCTTTAAAAATGGTGAAAATGCTTTCTTTGATCCAAATGGCCAATTACAACTGAGCGAGACAGCATTACAGTTTATTGCAGGTGTGTTAAAACACGCGCCAAACTTTACAGCGGTAACGAACCCAACAGTAAATTCATATAAACGTCTCGTTCCAGGATATGAGGCACCTTGTTACGTTGCATGGTCGGCACGTAATCGTAGCCCGCTTGTTCGTATCCCAGCATCGCGCGGCATGAGCACACGAATTGAAGTGCGTAGTGTGGATCCTGCAGCTAATCCATATTTGGCCATGGCTGTATTATTGGCGGCCGGACTAGATGGAATTAAAAACAAATTGACGCCGCCTGCGCCAGTCGATCGCAACATTTATGTGATGACAAAAGAGGAACGTTTAGAGGAAGGTATTGTTGACTTACCTGCGACATTAGCGGAAGCGCTCCAAAACTTAAAATCGGATGAAGTAATTGTTAATGCGCTTGGTAAACATTTATTCGAACACTTTGTCGAAGCGAAAGAAATTGAATGGGATATGTTCCGCACGGCTGTGCATCCGTGGGAACGTGAACAATATATGAGCCTTTACTAAAAAAGCTAACGGTTTTTCCGTTAGCTTTTTTTCCGTTTCTTTTTCTTTCTTAATGAATAGTTCGATATACACCGATGACTTTCCCTAAAATTGTAGCGTTTTGGACAATGATCGGCTCCATTGAAGAGTTCTCAGGCTGCAAACGGATATGATCTTTTTCTTTAAAAAACCGTTTTACTGTCGCTTCATGATCTTCCGTCATCGCTACAACGATATCCCCGTTATTTGCTGTTTGTTGTTGACGGACGATCACGTAGTCTCCGTCTAAAATACCGGCTTCAATCATGCTTTCTCCGACAATTTGCAACATAAATACTTGATCATCTGGTGAGACGAACCGTTCTGGAAGGGGGAAGTATTCTTCGATATTTTCAATTGCAGTAATTGGTTGTCCGGCTGTGACTTTTCCGACGATTGGGACATTGATGACATTTGTTCTCGGGATGGATTCATGTTCGTCCAAAATCTCAATGGCGCGAGGTTTCGTTGGATCACGTCTAATGAACCCTTTGCTTTCTAAACGGGCTAAATGTCCGTGAACGGTAGAACTTGAAGCTAAACCAACTGCCTCGCCAATTTCCCTCACAGATGGTGGATACCCTTTCGTGCGCACTTCTTGTTTAATAAAGTCCAAAATTTGTTGTTGTCGTTTTGATAATTTTGCCACCATTATACACCTCTTCCTATTCAATCTTTGTCCATATTATAACATAAATTCGTATGTTAACACAAACATAAGTTCGAGAAATAGTTGACACGAACAAAAGTTCGCGTTATCATAAATACAAACAAATGTTCTTGGGGGTAGGTTTGATGAGCAAAATACATTATATAATAATGATCTTATTTAGCTTTTTGTTTGTATGGGCATTTATGCATGTCACACAATCTGTTGATAAAGAAAAATATGTGGAGATTACGGTATCAGCTGGCGATACACTATGGGGGCTTGCAGAGCAATATAAACATGAACATCAATTGTCACGGCAACAATTCATTGAATGGGTAATGAAAGTAAATAAACGTTCAGACGATCAATTGATCGTTGGTGAGAAAATTGTCATTCCTGTGTTAAAATCAAATAGCGAAAATCAGCTTGTTGCTAATAAACCATAAAGAAAGGGATGACGGATGAACGCGATTATTTATTGTCGTGTAAGTACGACAAAAGAGGCACAAGAAACATCGCTACAAAGACAAAAAGAAGAGCTTCAGCACCTCGCTATGGAATACGAAATGAATGTGATCAAGACCATTGAAGAACAGGCAAGTGGTTATGATATTGAACGGGAAGGAATTATGGAGCTGCTTGATACGATGAAACAACATCGCATCGACGTCGTTCTCGTTCAAGATGAAACAAGACTTGGACGAGGAAATGCAAAAATTGCTCTTCTTCGTTGTTTACAAAAGGAAGGGATTCGCGTCTATACGGTAAGTCATCGTGGGGAGCTTCAATTATCAGAAGCAGATTCGATGGTGTTAGAGATTATTAGTATTGTTGAAGAATACCAAAGAAAGATACATAATTTAAAAATTAAACGTGGCATGCAACGGGCCGTTCAAAACGGATATCGTCCAGAAAACAATTTACGCAACATTGGTGAACACGCTGGACGCGATCGGAAAGATGTGCCGATTGAAGATATTGTTCGTTTACGCCAAAATGGCTTAACGTTTGCAGAAATTGCGGCTACCCTTCGTTCATTTGGTTATGATGTATCTAAAGCGACTGTTCATCGGAGATACAAAGAACACGAACAACTTGTCAACAAAGAAAAGTTTTTGTATGATGATACGAGCAAAAAAATCAATACAAAGGAATGAGGTTGAATGTTATCTTCTGAAAAAATTGCACGAATTAATGCGTTAGCTAAAAAAGCAAAAATGGAAGGTCTTACGGACGAAGAAAAACAAGAGCAACTCCAACTTCGTACAGAGTATATTGCGGCGTTTCGTGCGTCAATGATTGAAACGTTGCATGCCGTGAAAGTCATTGATCCGAACGGAAACGATGTCACTCCTCAAAAATTAAAGGATAGTAAGAAAAAACGCCTGCATTAATATGCCTATCATGGAGAACATACGAGTATAGATGTTCTCTTTTTTCGTCAGTTTGTCAAAAAAAATGTTGTGAAGCATTGTACATTTTACGAACTTTTCTATATCATAAAAGATGAACATGTTTGCAAATGAAAGGATGAAGACGATGACACACTCTATTGAACAATTATCGATTGCGGCGATTCGTACGTTGTCCATTGATGCTATCGAAAAAGCTAATTCCGGTCATCCGGGTATGCCGATGGGCGCAGCACCGATGGCGTATACGCTATGGACGAAGTTTATGAATCATAACCCACGCAATCCAAAGTGGTTTAATCGCGATCGCTTTGTGCTGTCAGCAGGGCACGGTTCAATGCTATTGTATAGCTTGCTCCATTTAAGTGGTTACGACGTCACGATGGAAGATATTAAGCAGTTTCGTCAATGGGGAAGTAAAACACCGGGACATCCAGAATACGGTCATACCCCAGGTGTCGAAGCAACAACTGGTCCGCTTGGGCAAGGAATTGCGATGGCTGTTGGAATGGCGATGGCAGAACGTCATTTAGCAGCTACGTACAACAAAGATAAGTTCGAAATGATCAATCACTTTACATATGCCATTTGTGGTGATGGCGACTTAATGGAAGGGGTTTCGGCAGAAGCTGCGTCGTTAGCGGGGCATTTGAAACTCGGCCGCCTCATCGTTCTTTATGATTCGAATGATATTTCGCTAGACGGCGAATTACATCTTTCGTTTTCAGAAAGTGTAGAACAGCGTTTCAAAGCGTATGGATGGCAATATATTCGTGTCGAAGATGGCAATAACATCGAGGAAATTGCCCGAGCTATTGCTGAAGCTCAAAAAGATTTAGAACGTCCGACATTAATTGAAGTAAAAACGACAATCGGTTATGGTTCACCAAACAAAGCGGGAACAGCAGATGTACATGGCGCTCCGCTAGGTAAAGATGAAATTAAGTTAACAAAAGAAGCATATAAATGGACGTTTGAAGAAGATTTTTACGTTCCAGATGAAGTATATGCTCATTTTGAAAAAGTAGTTAAAGAAGCCGGAGAGAAAAAAGAAGCTGAGTGGAATGCTTTATTTGCTGAATATGAAAAAGCATATCCAGATTTAGCGAAACAGCTAAAAATGGCGATTGAAGGTAAACTTCCTGAAGGTTGGGAAAAAGCGTTGCCTGTATATGCTGAAGGGAAGAGTCTAGCAACACGTGCTTCTTCTGGAGAAGTATTGAATGCTATCGCAAAAGTTGTGCCACAATTTTTAGGTGGATCCGCAGACCTAGCAGGTTCAAATAAAACGTTGATTAAAGGAGCAGGAGACTTCTTACCTGGAAGTTATGAAGGTCGTAACATTTGGTTTGGTGTACGTGAATTTGCGATGGGCGCAGCGTTAAATGGGATGGCGCTTCATGGCGGTGTAAAAGTGTACGGTGGTACGTTCTTCGTCTTTTCAGATTATTTACGTCCAGCGATTCGACTTGCTGCACTTATGGGATTGCCTGTCACATATGTATTTACGCATGATAGCATTGCTGTTGGTGAGGATGGTCCAACGCATGAGCCAATTGAACAACTCGCTTCATTAAGAGCGATGCCAAATGTATGCGTCATTCGTCCGGCAGATGCGAACGAAACAGCAGCTGCATGGCGGTTAGCGGTAGAATCTACGGATCGTCCAACGGCGCTTGTGTTGACACGTCAAAACCTTCCTACGCTAGCGACAACAGCAGGGCGTGCGTATGAAGGAGTGAAGAGAGGAGCGTATGTTGTTTCTGAAGCTCAAGGAGAAGTACAAGCATTGTTGCTAGCATCTGGTTCAGAAGTTAGCTTAGCTGTAGAAGCACAAAAAGCGTTAGCGAATGAAGGTATTCATGTTTCGGTTGTAAGTATGCCTTCGTGGGACCGTTTTGAAGCGCAACCAGCGCAATATAAAGAAAGCGTCATTCCGAAGCATGTAAAAAAACGTCTTGCGATTGAAATGGGTGCATCTCTTGGTTGGGAACGATATACAGGTGACGAAGGGGATATTTTAGCTATCGATCGCTTTGGGGCCTCAGCACCTGGTGAAAAAATTATGCAAGAATATGGATTTACAGTAGAAAACGTTGTAGCGCGAGTCAAAGCATTATTAAGTAAATAATAAAACGGGGAGATGTGCTCCCCGTTTTATTATCGAATGAAGATTTTTTACTGAACATATTGTACAAACCGTTATTGTTTAGTATAGTGTAATGTAGACAACATGAAGGAGGAAAAAATATGTGGGAAATGATTTTAGTAGGCATTGTAGCGCTTGCTGCTGGCGTTGCGCTCGGATTTTTTATCGCGCGTAAAACAATGATGAACTACTTAAAGAAAAATCCACCGATTAATGAACAAATGATTCGAATGATGATGATGCAAATGGGTATGACGCCATCGCAAAAAAAGATCAACCAAATGATGAAAGCGATGAACAATCAGTTGAAATAAAGGTAAGGCACTCACAACGAGTGTCTTTTTTAGCATGGAAAGAAGCTGTTGCCCGTATTTGTATTTTTTTGATAAAATATAGCTAAATGAAGAAAGAATGGAGTGCCAATCATATGGACATTCAACTGTTTGTTGCGTTTGGGGCAGGTGTGTTGTCGTTTATTTCTCCTTGCTGTTTGCCGCTTTACCCAGCCTTTTTATCATATATTACGGGAATTTCAGTTAGTGATTTAAAGTCTGATTATGCATTGTTACAAAAAAGAAGTTTGTTACATACGTTATTTTTTTTGCTCGGTTTTTCTTTTATCTTTATTGCGATCGGTTTCGGCACATCGATTCTTGGACGTTTTTTTCATACGTACCAAGATCTTATTCGGCAAATTGGTGCAATACTGATGGTGTTTTTCGGATTTGTTATTATCGGCATCTTTAAGCCGACCTTTTTAATGACGGATCGTCGTTTATCCTTTCAACAACGTCCATCAGGTTATATCGGATCTTTTCTTATTGGTATGGCGTTTGCTGCTGGTTGGACGCCGTGTACAGGTCCGATTTTAGTATCCGTGATTGCTCTAGCAGCGACAAATCCGAGTTTAGGCGTTGTCTATATGACCGCCTATTCACTCGGTTTTGCTTTGCCTTTTTTGCTTTTATCGTTTTTTATTGGGAAAATGGGTTGGATTCGGAAACATCATGTTAAGCTAATGAAAGTCGGCGGATATGTCATGATAGGCATGGGGGTTGTACTGTTTTTTGATTGGATGACGAAAATTACGATTTATATGACAAACATATTTGGTGGCTTTACAGGTTTCTAGTTTCTTAGGGTGTGGAGGGAAAGGAAATGGCGAGAATTTTAATTGTCGATGATGCAAAATTTATGCGCATGACATTAGCGAATATTTTAAAAAAAGCGAATCATGAAGTGGCTGGGGAAGCAGAGAACGGAAAAGAAGCTGTTGATCTTTATATAGAGTTAAAGCCAGACGTGGTGACACTCGATATTACAATGCCAGTGATGAGTGGTCTTGAAGCTGTGAGGGAAATTAAACGTCATGATCCTCATGCGAAGATTATTATGTGTTCCGCGATGGGGCAACAAAAAATGGTTGTTGAAGCTATTGAAGCAGGGGCGCTAGATTTTATCGTAAAACCATTTGATGAAAGTCGCGTCATGGAGGCTATTCAACGTGTGTTACAGTAAGATGAGAAAGGAAGATTGATTTTGGCTATTTTTAGTTCGGTATTTGCGGTGTTTATGGCTGGACTTGTTTTCTTTATTCGTATGAAAGCAGCAGAAAAACCGACAAACGCCAAAAAAATTATATTACCCCCTATTTTTATGAGCACAGGCGCTCTTATGTTTCTTCATCCAATGTTTCGAGTAACGATGTTAGAATGTGTAGAAGCAGTTTTTGTTGGAGCGCTTTTTTCTATTTTGTTAATTAAAACATCTTCGTTTGAAGTTCGAGGCAACAAAATTTATTTACAACGTTCAAAAGCGTTCGCTTTTATTTTTGTTGGCTTAATTGTATTGCGTCTCGCTTTAAAAACATATTTAAGCCGCACCATTGAGTACGGAGAACTCGCGGGAATGTTTTGGATTTTAGCCTTCTCGATGATTGTTCCGTGGCGCGTGGCGATGTATGCATCATATCGTCGCCTCCAACGTGAAATAAAAGAAAAAAGCTAATCAGCAACAGGCGATTAGCTTTTTTTTGTTAGTAAATGTTCGTATTTTGTAAAATCAATTTGTTTTTCTCTTAGCGCTTTAATTAAAAATTTATGATCACGCTTTGGTGTGGCGAGAATATAGCCACGAACAACTAAATCTTCTGTAATTTGATTCGCATTTTCTTGCAACGCCAACTCTCCAATTTTCCCAGCAATTTTTTGGCGTGCCACATCGCGAAACAACTCAGGAACTGGGCGAACTAAATCTTCAAGTAGCGCTTTTTCTTTTTCAGACCATAAATGACGCGTTTGCTCAATATAATATTGTTGCCAATCCAATTCTGACTTCCCATCCTCTTTTGGTAGCCGTTTTAAAAATTTCCTAAACATGAAGAAGCCACCGATTGACATCGTAACAAGAAGAAAAACGACCCAAAATAAAATAAACCATAAAAACCAACCTGTTAGCATACATTCCACCTCAACGTTTATTATGTAAAAAAACAATGGCAGAATCAAGTAAAAGAGCTGACAGTTGCGTCAGCTCTTTTACATATCGTGACTTGAGTTATGCTTTTGGCGGGTATGATTTTGATTTTTTACTTTTTTCGAACCACTAAGCGGTTCTGGTTGTCCTGGGTTATCTCCTTTTGGGGCATTTTTACGCATGTCTTTGCTTGTATTTTTGTTCATGCGACACACTCCTTTCTTTCATATGATGGCATGATAAACCGTATTTATGCATATTTCATCCGTCAATAGGCACGATAATAACAAAAAGAGAGGAGTGAAAGCGATGCCTTATCATAAAAATAAGCAACAGGCGTTTGAAGCTGCACAACAAGGAACAATGGAGGCAAAAGAATGGTATGATCATCTGGTGAAAAGTGACGCAGACTATGGAAGTCAGTTGCATCATCTAAAGCAAGAAGTAAACGAGGCGTTTGAACAAATTAATAACGCGCTTGAAGTAGCCTCGGAAAAACAACGCAAACAGCTTGAACAATTTCGTCATGATTTGCAAGCGATTGTCGACGAAGTTAACATGTATGAATAATCCCGCTTCAAGCGGGATTATTGATTTTTCTTTCGTTTTTTATTATTTTGTTTTTGAGCTTCGGTGAGTGGCTCGTTGGAGAGCTCTTCATTGTAGCCAGCACCTTTTCCTTGTGCGCTCGCATCGTTCATGCCAGGAATGACATGATTTGCTTTTCTTTTTACCATCTTTTTTCACCTCCTACAACTATTGTTGGAAATAGAGCAAAAAAATATGCATTTATCTGAAACTTATAAACAATTATTATTTACTTATGTAGAGCATTGTATTAAGATAAAAGCGTAGGAATTTTGTGGGTGTGGGAGAAGATGATTTGTTAGAAGGGGGTAATACATAATGGTGAAAAATGATGTATTTCAAGCGCGTGATACGTTTGAGGTGAACGGGAAAAAATATCATTATTATCGTTTACAAGCGCTTGAAGAAGCAGGAATCGGAAATGTATCGCGTCTTCCGTATTCTATTAAAGTGCTTCTTGAATCAGTACTTCGTCAAGTTGATGGACGTGTCATTACGAAAGAGCATGTTGAAAATTTAGCGAAATGGGGAACGAGCGAACTAAAAGATGTAGACGTTCCGTTTAAACCATCTCGCGTCATCTTGCAAGACTTTACAGGTGTCCCTGCTGTTGTTGACTTAGCTTCCATGCGGAAAGCAATGGCCGACATCGGCGGAGATCCGTATGAAATCAACCCCGAAATTCCTGTTGATCTTGTGATCGACCATTCTGTCCAAGTTGATAAAGCAGGGACAGAAGATGCGCTCGAGTATAACATGAATTTAGAATTTGAACGCAATGCAGAGCGTTATAAGTTTTTGAAGTGGGCACAAAAAGCGTTTAGCAATTATCGTGCTGTTCCTCCAGCAACAGGTATTGTGCACCAAGTTAACTTAGAGTATTTAGCGAATGTGGTGCATGTTGTTGAAGGGGAAAATGGTGAGTATGAGGCGTTCCCAGATACGCTTGTTGGCACAGACTCCCACACAACAATGATTAACGGTATTGGCGTACTCGGTTGGGGTGTTGGTGGTATCGAGGCGGAAGCAGGCATGCTTGGACAACCATCTTACTTCCCAGTACCAGAAGTAATTGGTGTACGTTTAACAGGAAAATTACCGAATGGTACGACAGCAACAGACCTTGCGTTAAAAGTGACACAAGTGCTTCGGAAAAAAGGGGTTGTCGGCAAGTTTGTTGAATTTTTCGGTCCAGGTGTGGCGACATTGCCGTTGGCCGACCGTGCAACTGTGGCCAACATGGCACCTGAATATGGTGCAACGTGTGGCTTCTTCCCGGTTGATGCTGAGGCGCTTGATTATTTACGTTTAACAGGTCGTGACGAACAACATGTTCAAGTCGTTGAAGCATATTGCAAAGCGAATGGTTTGTTCTATACACCAGATGCACAAGAGCCTGTGTTTACAGATGTTGTTGAAATTAACTTATCAGAAATTGAACCAAATCTTTCTGGGCCAAAACGTCCACAAGATTTAATTCCGCTTTCAAAAATGAAAGAATCGTTCCGTCAAGCTGTTGTTTCTCCGCAAGGGAACCAAGGTTTTGGCTTGACTGAAGCAGATTTCGATAAAGAAATGACTGTTACGTTAAACGGCGAAGAAGTAAAAATGAAAACAGGTGCGATCGCAATTGCGGCGATTACAAGCTGTACGAACACATCTAACCCATATGTGTTGATCGGAGCAGGCTTGGTGGCGAAAAAAGCGGTAGAAAAAGGATTGAAAGTACCGAAATATGTAAAAACTTCGCTTGCGCCAGGTTCGAAAGTTGTCACAGGTTACTTAAAAGATTCAGGTCTTCTCCCTTACTTAGAGCAAATTGGCTTTAATATTGTCGGTTACGGTTGTACGACATGTATCGGTAACTCTGGTCCGCTTGCTCCAGAGCTTGAAAAAGCGATTGCAGAAAACGATTTGCTTGTAACAAGCGTATTGTCTGGTAACAGAAACTTTGAAGGACGCATTCACCCGCTTGTCAAAGGTAACTATTTAGCATCACCACCACTTGTCGTGGCATACGCTCTTGCCGGAACAGTCGATATCGATTTATTAAATGAGCCGATCGGTAAAGATCAAAACGGAAATGATGTGTACTTTAACGATATTTGGCCATCTACAGAAGAAGTGAAGGAAGTTGTAAAACAAGCAGTGACGCCAGAATTATTCCGTAAAGAATACGAGCGAGTATTTGACGATAACGCACGTTGGAATGCGATTGAAACGACGGACGAGCCACTTTATCAATGGGATGAAAACTCAACATATATTCAAAATCCGCCATTCTTTGAAGGATTATCGCCAGAAGTGGAAGAAGTAAAACCACTTGCTGGTTTGAGAGTGGTTGGAAAGTTTGGCGACTCTGTCACAACAGATCACATTTCGCCAGCTGGATCGATCGGTGTAAACACACCAGCAGGACAATATTTAATTTCTAAAGGTGTTGATCCGAAAGACTTTAACTCGTACGGTTCTCGTCGTGGTAACCATGAAGTGATGATGCGTGGTACGTTTGCAAACATCCGTATTCGCAACCAAATCGCGCCAGGTACAGAGGGTGGCTATACAACATATTGGCCAACAGGCGAGGTCATGTCGATTTACGATGCTTGCATGAAATATAAACAAGATGGTACAGGGCTTGTTGTTATTGCTGGAAAAGATTACGGTATGGGAAGTTCGCGCGACTGGGCGGCAAAAGGAACATACTTGCTCGGTATCAAAACGGTTATTGCGGAAAGCTTTGAACGTATCCATCGTTCAAACCTTGTGCTTATGGGTGTGTTACCACTCCAATTTAAAGAAGGGGAAAATGCTGAGACGCTTGGATTGACAGGTAAAGAAGTATTTGAAGTGCATATTGATGAAAACGTCAAACCGCGCGACTACGTCAAAGTAACAGCGACAGACGAGCAAGGAAACAAAAAAGAATTTGAAGTGCTTGTTCGTTTCGATAGCGAAGTAGAAATCGACTACTACCGTCATGGTGGAATTTTGCCGATGGTATTGCGCGAGAAGTTAAAACGATAAGAAGAGAGCGATCTGCTCTCTTCTTTATTTTGTGTTTGTCTTTTTCGCTGCGTTTTCTAATGCACTTTTTGGATCAGGGGTAAATGTGGCATCATATCCTTGTGGATTGACGCTTGGAGCGTTTTGCCCACGATTTCTTCCGTTATTTTTACTCATCATGTCCACCTCCTGCGCATATTGTATCCGTCTTTTTCAAAAAATATATATAAGAGGAGGCAGTGACATGAATCGAGCCATTCAAACAGCATTGTGTACAATTGCTTTAGCCCAATTTTTAAAAATTCCATTGACGAAAAGAAAAACGAAAAAGTGGGATTGGTCGCTTTTTTTTGAAACGGGAGGCATGCCAAGTTCACATTCTGCGGGTGTTGCCTCCCTTGCCACATATGTTGCTTTAAAACGAGGAGTGCATAGTATAGATTTTGCCCTTGCAGCCATTTTTGGTTTAATTGTTATGTATGACGCCCAAGGAGTGCGTCATCAAGCAGGAGAGTTAGCTATTCGTGTGAACGAATTAACTGAGGAAATCGAACGGTTAAAAGGTGCTCAAGATGACGGAAAGTTGGACCGAAAAGAAGAGTTGTTGCGCGAACGGCTTGGTCATCAACCAATTGAAGTGATTGGAGGGGCGTTTCTTGGTATCGTTACAGGGGGATTATCTTATGTAATAAGTAGGTGGAAGCGCTCGCTATGAGAGGTGAGCGCTCTTTTTTCTTTGCCATATATGTTGAGGGAGTTCTGACAAAATCATCCCTAATAAAATAAGTCCAGCTCCAAATAAGGCCGCTTGTTGAAGATACTCATCATTCCATATATATGCAGTTAGAGCCGCAAAAACAGGTTCTAAAGCAAAAATTAAAGCAACACGTGTTGGAGATGTATATTGTTGAAAATGCGTTTGAATAAAGAAAGCAATCGTTGTCGCGAACAGTGCGGTAATGAGTAGAGCCAGCCATACATCAAATTCAAAAAAAGTGGATAGTGGAATAAGAGACCAGTCTTCAAACAAATATGAACATATAAAACAAGTGATGGATACTGTTTGAACTTGAATCGTTGTTAGCAGGATAGGTGAAAATTTTGTTGCATATATGCTTGTCGTTACGATATGTAGCGCAAAAGCGATAGCGCACAAAAAGACGAACACATCTCCTTTATTGATCGACATATCTCCGCTTGCGGTTAAAAGATATAGTCCGCATGTAGCGAGTATGCTTCCGACAACGGCGTTAAACGAAGGTCTTTGCTTTAAAATGATAAATGAAAGGAAAGGAACGATAACAACATTTAATCCGGTAATGAATCCCGCTTTTGATGAAGTCGTATACAATAAACCAATCGTTTGAAAGGCATATCCAAGACATAGCCATATGCCAAGAAGCGATCCAGCACATATAAGTTGTCGATCCAGAGGTTTACGTTCGAAGATAAGCACCCAAGCCCATAGCAGTACGCTAGCGATCGCAAAACGTACGCCATTAAACATTAATGGAGGTAAAAAAGCAATGGCGTTTTGAACGACGACAAACGTAGCACCCCAAACAAATGCAACAAATAATAAACTAATATCAGCTTTGTATTTCATTTGACTCTCCTTTACAAAAAAAATGTTGTATAAGACCGAAGTCTCATACAACATTTTACCATTATTCTGTATATTTTGGAGATATTTTTTTTGCAAAATATACAAAAGGTGTATCCAACATTGCAACAATCCATTTCAGTACATATGTTGTCATAAAAATTTGTATCCAATCATGCAACGGAAATACACCGAGAAATGCAATGGATGTGAAAACGAGTGTATCGATCAATTGGCTAATCATTGTGCTTCCATTATTGCGAATCCAAAGTTGCGAATCGCGCGGAAATTTCTTTTTAAACCAATGAAATAAGTGAACATCAAGCGATTGACTAATTACAAAAGCAAGTAAGCTACCAAGCGCGATACGTGGCAATAAACCAAAAATCGTTTCTAACGCTGGTTGAGCAAAATCGCTCACATGCGGCTTAAATAATAAA
This sequence comes from Anoxybacillus sp. LAT27, assembly GCF_022030075.1. Taxonomy (NCBI): domain Bacteria; kingdom Bacillati; phylum Bacillota; class Bacilli; order Caryophanales; family Anoxybacillaceae; genus Anoxybacillus; species Anoxybacillus sp. LAT27. Next base: position 18,190 of record NZ_JAIWYK010000001.1, on the reverse strand, counting down.
GCGATTTGCATGACGATTGTGAGTGAAATAAGTGTAAAAAAGCCGAGCCATACCGCTTTTTGTGCTTCTTTTTTTCCGTATTTTTCACTTAAAATGTCAGTCACTAAAAAGGCGGTTCCGTACATGACGTTTCCGAGTGTAGCTGTCATACTAAGCAATTCAACGGTTTTGACGACTTGTAAATTAGCAACGACAGTAGAAAAGCCGATCCATACGAATAAACCTGAGCGACCGAAGAAACGATAAATGAGCAATACAAGTGAAAATGTGACGATGGCAGAAAAAAGACCGAGTATTTCGTTAAACATCGTGATCCCTCCTCGTATGAAAATATAAAGACACAAGCGATATTATACAACTGACATCATTTTTTGTCTAAACTGTTATAATAAAATAAAAAGAAAAGGTGAGTGACATATGAAGGTTTTTATGGAATGGACATATGTAACACCGAAGAAAAAGGAAATGGTGTGGACATCAACAGAGATGGAAGTGACAGAGGCTCTATTTTTTGCAGAGGATATAGAAAGAACAGGGAGAGTGAAACAACTTTTATTTTATGATGCAAGTGGTGTGGCTTGGACGAAAAAGGAGTTAATGAAGCTTATGAAAGAAATTGAAACGGAGCCGCACGACGTGATTGCTTATTTTGATGGCGGTTATGATCGTCAATCAAAAAAAGCAGGAATTGGAATCGTGATTTATTATAAACAAAACGGTGCACAATTTCGTAGGCGAGCAAATGCGCAGTTAGACGAATTGCAGTCAAATAATGAAGCAGAGTATGCAGCCTTTTATTTTTTACTCGAACAAATCGAGCATCTCGGTGTTCATCATTTGCCTGTTGTATTCCGTGGGGATGCGCATGTTGTATTGCATCAATTGTCTAATGATTGGCCTGTATTTTCAGACGAGGGGAGATGGGTGGAGCGAATTGAGCAAAAAATGAAAAAGCTTCGTATTTCTCCAATTTATGAACCCATTAATAGAAAAGAAAATAGTGAAGCAGATCAGTTAGCAACACAAGCTCTTCGTGGGAAGATAATTGTAAGTACAATACAATTGGAGCGTGAATGATGAATCGAAAAGATGTGTTACTTCGAATAAATGAATTATTTGACACGTATTGTGAGGAGTGTTTTGTAAAACGTGCACTCCGTAAAGAATACGGGAAATTATATGCACAATCGTTTTGCATCCAAACATGTACAATAGGAGAAAAAATGAAGCAATACGGTCAGTTGCTTGTGAAACAAAAAACGTAACAAGGTGCCCCGAGATACGGGACACCTCATCATTACATGTGGTGGATCGTTTTTGATAATTGATGATATGCGTCCGCTAATTCCTTTTCACATTGTAATAGCAGTGGATCCTCGATGTTTGTTTTAGCGCGTGCGATCGCTTCTTTTGCATTTTCGATCGCTTGTTTTGCGTGATCGAAAGTGTGACTGTCTAAGCTCATCGTTGCCGCTGCAACCATCTTTTTTGCCGATTCAACCGCTAAATGTGCATCTTCAATTTTCGTAAATACGCTATCGGCCTGAAGGTGTGGCTTTTTTGGGTTTTGTGTCATCATGATCCCTCCTCACTTGTAGTATTTGTGTGAAAAGAGGAGAGTATGTAATAAAAAAGACCAGCATATTGCTGGTCTTTTCGTCGAGCTATATATGAATCATCTCAGACGATTATAATTTCACTACGTTTGCAGCTTGAGGACCACGGTTTCCTTGAACGATTTCAAAAGAAACAGCTTGACCTTCTTCTAACGTTTTGTAGCCTTCACCTTGGATTGCTGTGAAGTGTACGAATACATCGTCTCCACCTTCAACTTCGATGAATCCGTAACCTTTTTCGTTGTTAAACCATTTTACTTTACCGTTTTGCATAATACTGAATCCTCCTAATACCTTTTAGCCAACAGGCTAATGAAAAAATTTTTCATATAACGGAATATACTCACAGCAACCAAGTCGGTGCAGGACATATATTCAGTTAGATGATAATTAGACTATACACGAATGATGAGGAAGAGTCAAGACAAAAAGGTGATTTTTTCAAAAAATTTTTTTAGAGGAGGATTTTTGTAATAAGTGCATAACATTAACAGTAAGTAGTATAGAAAGGGAGTGAGCGGTATGTATCGTGGTCAGATTCGTGGGAAAGAAGTGATCATTAAGTTAAGCAATCATGTACGGAAGCAAAAAGTCGATCAAGAAAAGTTATATCAAACGATTTTAGCATTTGGCGAGGCAGCATTTAATCAACAAAAAGAACAATTCGGCATTGTAAGCAAGCAGGGGTTAATTGTAGCCTCAGTTGAACAGCACGATTTGCCTGTGATTTCGGTCGATTATATTATCCCTTCTCATCATGTGTATGAATAAAGTCCAGTAAAGTCTGGGCTTTATTTATGTTATAGTCGTCAATAGATGAATTTTTTATAGAAAACAATTGTGAAAATATGTATGATCATAAATATATGAGGATAAAGGTGGGAACGTATGATGATCAAACAATGGACGATTCAGACGACGAAGCGAGATGAATTTGTAGACATTACTTCACTTGTTCAATCCTTTATTACAGAGAGTGGTGTACAAGAAGGAGTTGTTGTTGTTTATTGTCCACACACGACAGCAGGAATCACAATTAATGAAAATGCTGATCCAGATGTTAAACGGGATATGATTCGCCGTTTTGATGAATTGTATCCATGGTATCATTCTCTCGATCGGCATAGTGAAGGAAACACAGCTGCTCATATGAAAGCAAGCACGGTTGGATCATCTGCGCATGTCATTGTCACAAAAGGTCAGTTGCTTCTCGGAACATGGCAAGGTATTTATTTTTGTGAGTTCGATGGACCGAGAACACGTACATTTTATGTGAAGGTGATGGAAGGATGAACGGACAACGTATTTTGCCGGCAGTGCGTTCGATGAAAGATTTTGACAGGCTATTAAAAATGAATTATGAATATGGTGTGTTTTTAGACATTCATATCGGTATGTTGAAAAGTGTGTATACATATGCAAACGAACATGGGAAAAAAATGTTTCTTCACGTTGATTTAATACAAGGGCTAAAAAGTGATGAGTATGCGACAGAATTTTTATGTCAACTCGTTAAACCGTACGGATTGATTTCAACCAAAAGCAGTGTGATCACGAAAGCAAAACAAAAAGGTGTTGTTGCGATTCAACGAACATTTATTATTGATTCGAACGCCTTTGAACGAAGTGTTCAACTTGTCGAAAAAACAAATCCTGATTATATTGAGGTATTACCTGGTGTTGTTCCGAAAGTTATCTCTCAACTTCATGAACGAACTGGGAAAGAAATTATTGCTGGAGGATTAATAGAAAACGAAACCGAAGTGGAAGCGGCGATTGCTGCAGGGGCTGTTGCGGTAACGACATCAAATGTCGAACTTTGGCGATATTTCGAGCCAAAATAATACAAAAAATCCATTGACACCGTTTTCAATATCCGTTAAACTTGTAAACAAGTTAATTAACTTTGTGACGGAGAAAAGGAGACTCACGCATGTTCCATGTGACGGGATATGTGTGGGTCTTTTTGTTTCTGTCAAAAATAAAAATAGCAAAGGGGAGGAAAGACGATGACACCATTTATAGCCGAAATTGTGGGAACTGCATTATTAATTATTTTTGGGGGAGGTGTATGCGCTGCTGTTAGTTTGAAGAAGTCGTTTGCCCAAAATGGTGGTTGGATTGTGATCACAATGGGGTGGGGACTTGGAGTCGCTATTGCAGTATATGTCGTTGGGCAATATAGCGGTGCTCATCTAAATCCTGCGGTTACACTAGCTTTAGCTTTTAACGGAGACTTTTCTTGGATTCAAGTTCCTAAATATGTTTTAGCCCAAATGATTGGTGCAATGATTGGTGCGACATTTGTGTTTTTATATTATTTACCGCATTGGAAAGAAACAGAGGATGCAGGCACAAAGCTTGGTGTTTTCTCCACGGGACCAGCCATTCCAAATCGCTTTGCAAATTTACTCAGCGAGATACTAGGAACTTTTATTTTAACTGTTGGAATTTTAGCAATTGGAGCGAATAAGTTTACAGAAGGTTTAAATCCGCTTATTGTTGGTTTTTTTATTGTTAGTATAGGTCTTTCTCTTGGTGGAACGACTGGATATGCGATCAACCCTGCAAGGGATTTAGGACCGAGAATTGCACACTTTTTATTGCCTATCCCAGGTAAAGGAAGCTCGAATTGGGGATATGCTTGGGTTCCGGTTGTCGGTCCAATATTAGGCGGTTCGTTAGGTGGACTTTTTTATAAAGGTGTGTTTAAAGGGGAAATGACACAATCATTTTGGTATGTTTTTATTTTGACAATGCTCATTTTAGGCATCGCGTTTGCATCAGAGCAGAGAAAAAATAATAATCCACAGATAGCAAGAAAAATAACAATATAGTAAAAATAGTGAGGGGAGAATGAAATATGGATAAATACATTTTAGCTCTTGATCAAGGAACAACGAGTTCACGTGCTATTTTATTTAATCAAAAAGGGGAAATTGTTCATATTGCACAAAAAGAGTTTACACAATATTTTCCACAGCCAGGATGGGTGGAGCATAACCCAAATGAAATTTGGGGTTCTATTTTAGCTGTCATTGCAACGGTATTGTCAGAGGCAGCTGTTGAACCAAAGCAAATCGCCGCAATCGGTATTACAAACCAACGTGAAACAACGGTCGTATGGGACAAACAAACAGGACAACCGATTTATAACGCCATTGTATGGCAATCGCGCCAAACCGCACAAATTTGTGAGCAGTTAAAGCAAGCTGGATACGATGAAGTGTTTCGTGAAAAAACAGGTTTGCTTATTGACGCTTACTTTTCAGGAACGAAAGTGAAATGGATTTTAGATCATGTGGAAGGAGCACGTGAAAAAGCGGAAAGAGGGGAGTTGTTATTTGGGACGATTGATACATGGCTTACTTGGAAGCTATCTGGTGGAAAAGTGCATGTGACAGACTACTCTAACGCTTCAAGAACGTTAATGTTCAATATTTATGAACAAAGATGGGATGATGAACTACTCGGCATTTTACAAGTGCCAAAAGCAATGCTACCGGATGTTCGGCCATCTTCAGAAATTTACGCACATACAGCACCGTACCATTTCTTTGGGCAAGAAGTGCCGATTGCTGGTATTGCAGGAGATCAACAGGCAGCTTTGTTCGGGCAAGCATGCTTTGAACAAGGAATGGCGAAAAACACATACGGTACAGGTTGCTTTATGTTAATGAATACGGGCGAAAAAGCAGTTCAGTCTAAACACGGTTTATTAACGACAATTGCATGGGGAGTCGATGGAAAAGTCGAATATGCGTTAGAAGGAAGCATTTTCGTTGCTGGATCTGCCATTCAATGGTTACGTGACGGATTACGAATGATTAAGGAAGCAAAAGATAGCGAAGTATATGCAACGAAAGTACAATCAACAGATGGTGTATATGTGGTACCAGCGTTTGTAGGACTTGGGACACCATATTGGGATAGCGATGTACGAGGAGCGGTATTTGGCTTGACACGCGGAACGACAAAAGAGCACTTTATTCGCGCAACGCTTGAGTCACTTGCATATCAAACGAAAGATGTGTTAACTGCAATGGAAGCGGATGCGGGGATTACATTAAAAACGTTACGTGTTGATGGTGGAGCGGTAAAAAACAATTTTCTAATGCAATTTCAAAGTGACATCCTCGGCGTACCCGTTGAAAGACCAGTTGTGAACGAAACGACTGCTCTCGGTGCTGCTTACTTAGCAGGGCTCGCGGTTGGCTATTGGCAAAGTAGAGAAGAGATTGCGAAACAATGGAATATAGATCGTGCTTTTGAACCAAAAATGAATGTTGATGTTCAACAACAACTTTATGATGGATGGAAAAAAGCAGTTCGTGCTACGCAAGCCTTTAGATAGAAAAACAAAATCGACTGTCGACTAGACAGTCGATTTTTTTTTAAATAAAACTATGTTCTAAATAATCAATAAGAAAAACAAAATATTTTGTTAATATAACCGTTTTCACATCCGAAAAAATGTGATAATATAATCAATAAAAAAGAAAAAAATTTTGTTTTTAAAGAAATGTGAGGGCTATATGGTATACGATGGGATTATCTTGAGCATCTTAATCGGTTTATTTCGCGGAGGCAATTTTAAAGGGATCGCGACATTAAAGTTAAAAGGCGGTTGGATCTTCCCTGTGCTGTTGCTTGTGCAATGGATTTTCTTCCTATTGCAAGACCGAATTGCTTTTCTAGCGAATATAAGCAACGTCACATTTATTATCGTTTACATCGTTGGACTAACATTTATTTGGCTTAATCGCCATTATCCGGGAATGAAAACGATCTTCGCAGGCGTGCTTTTAAACTTTATTGTTATTGCATTAAACGGTGGTAGAATGCCTGTATCACTTGAAGCGACACAAGCCGTTTTAGGACAAGAATACGTTGAACTTTTAAAAACGGGACTTTACGGAAAGCATACAGCTATTACAGCTGATACGATCTTTCCGTTCTTAGGCGACATAATTCCGTTAGCGCCACCTTATCCGCGAGCGAAAGTGATTAGCATTGGCGACGTTGTCATGAATATCGGTGTCTTTTTGTTTATTCAGTATTTAATGATGAAAGAGAAACAAACAAATGCTTCCCAACCAATACATGAAGGGAGGTGAAACACATGAACGCACGCGTGAAAAATGTACTTATTAATCTCCTCGTTATCGGCTCTGTTGTTGTGGCATTAACTTCAGGATTTAAGTTTGGAAGTTAAAAATAGTACTGGGGGCGTGGACAGCTCCCAGTAAGTAATAATGTGAAGATAGAGAGTGATAGAATTGAATGCAAGAGAAGGAGTTTTTGAAGATTACACAAAGTTATATGCTCTGCTGATATCTGTAATCGGTTTATATTTTTTTATCAACCACACTAATCTTGAAAGTTTGACTCTCAGTGATTGGGTTTTAATATATGTTTTATCTGGAACAGTTTCATTATTGAATTATTTCGTGGTAGATATTCCACCAAAGGGAAATTCTCTGTCCTTAGATTCATCGGTTTATTTGGCAACTTTATTTATATACGGTATAAATATTGCTCTTTATATACTTCTAATAAGTAGTATAGCTCATTTTTTTTATAATAGAAAAATGGCTTGGTGGAAACATTTTTTCAACTTTTCAATGTATTGTCTAATGATAAGTAGTGCATATTATGTTTTAATAAACTTATCTATCCAAATTGGCAACATTGACTACGAGAATTTTTTTGGATATCTATTTAGCCTAACTGTATATGGATTAGTTAACATTTTTTTAATGTATGTTTTTTTTGCTTTTTTATCGAAGCAGGACTTGTTGTCTGCTTTATACAGTATGTTTAGCGAGGGAATATTTAGTGAAGCCCTCATTAGTTATTCGGTTACACTTCTCCTTTCCTTTGTTTTAGGATTGATGATTAGAGATGACTTGTTTTTTGGGTTATTTATTTTTACAATACTAGTTATGTGTTTATCATTTGTTTTTAAGAAGTTTCTATATCTTTATCAAGAAATGGCCAATCAGGCAAATAAAGATTACCTCACCGGCTTATATAACCACGGATATTTTAAAGATTACTTAAAGGAATTATTTCGGGAGACGAAAAAAACAGGTGGCCAGTTTTCGATCGCTTTTTTAGATTTAGATGATTTTAAAAAATATAATGATTATCATGGTCATGTGCAAGGGGATCGATTATTAAAGTTTGTTGGGGAATTTTTGAGAAACGAAACAAAAGATTTAGGATATATTGTTGCCCGTTATGGTGGAGAGGAGTTCGCGATTGCTTTACCCAGAATAACAAAACATGAAGCAGCAGCTTTTATGGATCAATTACGAAAAAAATTAAATGATACACCATTTGACGGAGTTGACCGCCTTCCGTATCGTTGCATTTCGTTTTCATGTGGAGTTGCGGAGTATGAGTCTGACATGTATGAAGAAAGTGAACTATTACATAAGGCTGATCAAGCGCTTTATTATTCAAAAGCACAAGGGAAAAATAATGTACAATTGTACGATGCGAAAAGAATATCGCGTGATGCATTGAAATTTAAAGAAGATTTAGATGCGATTGAAGAGCAGTTAAAATTGTTGCTTTATAAAGATGTATATACATACCGTCATAGTAAACGTGTATTTAAATATGCAATGGAATTTAGCGATCGTTTAACTCTTACGGAAGAGGAAAAACGTACACTCGTTTTAGGGGCGCTTGTTCATGATATTGGAAAAATCGAAGTTTCACGAGATATTATTAACAAAACAAGCAAGCTTGATCCAGATGAATGGGAAATAATGAAAAAACACGTTATATGGGGGAAAGAAATTGTCCTTTCGGATGGTCGGTTTGAAGAAGTGATTCCTCTTGTTGAACTTCATCATGAACGTTATGATGGACGAGGATATCCTTATGGACTGAAAGGCGAAGAGATCCCGAAATTGGCACGTATTTTGTGTATTATTGATTCATTTGATGCGATGACAACAGACCGCCCGTATCAACGAACAAAAACATTCTCCGAAGCAATTGTTGAATTGCGCCGCTGTTCTGGGACGCAATTCGATCCTCAATATGTCGAGCCATTTATCCAAATGATTGAAGAATATTATCCTGAGAAAGTCGGAAATGAAAACGAAACTGTCTCACCGTGAGGCAGTTTTTATTTTTCCGAAAATTGATCGTTTGTGAATGATATATGAAATAAAATGATTATTTTTGATTAAAATTGAATGAATTTGGTTGATTTTTTGTATATATTTCAGTATGATAAAAATGTAAGCGATTTAAAAAGGAGGTGTGAAGTTGTTAACACCAGAACGACATCGCATTATTTTACAGCTGTTACAAGAAAAAGAAGTCGTCAAGCTACATGAACTCGTTGAAGCAACGCAATGCTCCGAGTCGACAATTCGACGTGATTTAAGTCAGTTAGAAAAAGAAAAAAAATTAAAGCGCGTCCATGGTGGTGCAGCGTTGTTACAACAAAAAAGAGAAGAGCTGAGCGTTTTTGAAAAATCGACGAAAAACATTCATGAAAAACAGCTTATTGGTAAATATGCAGCAAGCCTTATTCAAGATGGAGATTGCATTTATTTAGATGCGGGAACGACAACATTACAGATGATTCCTTATATTCAAGCAAAAAATATCGTCGTTGTGACAAATGGAATGATGCATATTGATGCACTATTAGAAAAGGATATCCCGACGTATGTTGTTGGCGGATTAATTAAGAAAAAAACGAATGCATTAATCGGTCGAGGAGCTATTCACTCGTTGCAGCAATATAGTTTTGACAAATGTTTTATTGGAGTAAATGGCGTTCATATTGATTTTGGTTATACGACTCCAGATCCTGAAGAAGCGTTTATGAAACAAACAGCCATCCATTTATCACAACAAGCTTTTGTATTAGCTGATCATTCGAAATTAAACGAAAGTACGTTTGCAAAAATTGCCGAATTACAAGAGGCAACGATGATTACGGATGAAACAGATGAAGAATTGCTAGCAATGTATGAAGCAAAAACGACAGTAGAGGTTGTGAAATGATGATTTATACATGTACATTAAACCCTTCCGTCGACTATGTTGTTGAAGCACAACAGATCGAACTTGGAAAATTAAATCGCGCGACAAAAACATCCTATTTTCCTGGGGGGAAAGGAATTAATGTATCACGCGTACTAAAGCGACTACACATTCATAATATTGCTCTCGGGTTTATCGGTGGATTTACGGGACAGTTCATTGCTGATGAATTGAAACGGGAACATATTTTAACAGATTTTATTACTGTACCGGGACAAACGCGATTAAACATTAAGTTAAAAGGGGAAAAAGAAACAGAAGTAAATGGCGAAGGGCCTGTCATTAGCGATGAACATAAAGAAGCGTTGATCGATAAAATTAAACAGCTAAAAAAAGGAGATATCCTTGTTTTAGCAGGAAGCCTTCCGCCGTCGATAGATGATACATTTTACGTCATGATGATGGAAGAAGCGAAAAAACGAAAAGTTGCAGTTGTTGTTGATACGAGTGGTAGTGCATTGAAACAAGCAATCGCATACGAACCATTTTTACTTAAACCGAATCAAATGGAGCTTGGGGAATTGTTCGGAGTGAGTATTCATAGTCGCCATCAAATTATAGAATACGGAAAAAAACTAATTGACAATGGTGTGCAACATGTCATTGTTTCCCTTGCTGGAGATGGGGCAATTTTGTTCCATAAAGACGTCATATTAATCGCCCAAGCCCCAAAAGGAATGGTAAAAAATTCAGTTGGGGCAGGTGATTCGATGGTAGCAGGATTTTTAGCTGCGTACGTGAACGAAGCACCACTTGAAGAAGCATTTCGATATAGCGTCGCAGCAGGGAGTGCGACGGCATTTTCGGAAGATTTATGCACAGAAGATGAGGTTTATCGCTTATTAGAACAAGTGACCATCATCAGAATGGAGGATCGTGTATGAGAATAACAGATTTGTTGACAGAAGATACGATTGTTCTTGATTTGAAAGCCCGAACAAAAAAAGAAGTGATTGAAGAATTAGCAAATGTTCTTGAGAATACGGGAAAATTGTACGATCGTCAGACGTTTATCGAAGCAATTTTTGCTCGCGAAGCGCAAAGTACGACAGGAATCGGAGAAGGAATTGCCATCCCTCACGCAAAAACGAAGGCGGTGCGCACCCCAGCCGTTGTTTTTGGACGTTCGAAAGAGGGAATTGATTACGATGCGTTGGACGGAAAAAGAAGCCATTTGTTTTTCATGATTGCTGCACCAGAAGGAGCCAACGATACTCACTTAGAAGCGCTATCTCGCTTGTCAACATTGTTAATGGATACATCGTTTCGCTCAGAAATTGAAAACGCTTCATCAAAACAACAAATTATTCAGACGATTCAAGAAAAGGAGGGAGAAATGGTGACTGAAGAAAAACAGACGGTTGGAAAGAAAAAAGTATTAGCCGTGACAGCGTGCCCAACAGGGATTGCGCATACGTATATGGCTGCTGATGCTCTGAAGGCGAAAGCAAAAGAAATGGGAGTGGACATAAAGGTAGAAACGAATGGTTCAAGCGGGGTGAAAAATGAGTTAACACAACAAGAAATTGAACATGCTGTTGCCATTATCGTTGCAGCAGATAAGCAAGTAGAAATGGACCGATTCGATGGAAAACATGTCATCCAAGTACCTGTTGCCGATGCGATTCGTAAACCAGAGCACCTCATTGACCGAGCATTAAAACAAGATGCCCCAATTTATCGTGCAAGTGGTGGCAATCGCTCGTATGCATCAAAAGAACGAACAGGTTTTTATAAACATTTAATGAACGGCGTATCGAATATGCTTCCGTTCGTTGTTGGTGGCGGAATTTTAATTGCGATCTCATTTATTTTTGGTATTAAAGCGTTTGATCCAAATGATCCGTCATTCCATCCGATTGCAAAAGCATTAATGGACATCGGTGGTGGTAGTGCCTTTGCCCTCATGATTCCTGTTTTATCTGGATTTATCGCGATGAGCATCGCCGATCGCCCAGGATTTGCACCGGGGATGGTCGGAGGATTTATGGCCGCGAATGGCGGTGCAGGCTTTTTAGGTGGACTAATTGCGGGCTTTTTGGCCGGTTATCTCGTTGTTGGATTGAAAAAATGGTTTAGCCGTTTGCCACAATCACTTGAAGGAATTAAACCTGTTCTACTTTATCCATTATTCGGAATATTGCTCACGGGATTTATTATGATGTATGTCGTCATTGACCCAGTGAAAGCATTAAATGAAGGAATGAAAACATGGCTTGAAAATATGGGCACAGGTAACCTTGTTTTGCTTGGTCTTGTCCTTGGAGGAATGATGGCAGTCGATATGGGTGGACCGATCAACAAAGCGGCGTTTACGTTTGGAATTGCGATGATTGATGCAGGGAACTATGCACCGCATGCAGCTATTATGGCAGGTGGAATGGTTCCACCTTTAGGATTAGCGATTGCGACAACGTTATTTAAAAAGAAATTTACAAAAGCAGAGCGGGAAGCGGGAAAAACATGCTATATTATGGGGGCTTCATTTATCACAGAAGGAGCCATTCCATTTGCAGCAGCTGATCCAGGACGTGTCATTCCATCAATTATTGTTGGTTCAGCGGTTGCCGGAGCGTTGACGATGATGTTTGGCATCGGTCTCCCAGCTCCACATGGTGGAATTTTTGTAATCCCGATCGTAAAAGGAAACCCGTTGTTATATGTGCTTGCCATTTTAATTGGTTCACTTGTGACTGCATTCATGGTTGGTTTGTGGAAAAAAGAAGTAAAAGAATAATAGATAAAGAGCGCGCGATAAAAAATCGCGCGTTTTTTCTTAAAAAATACTTTGACAAAGATAATCATTATCATTTAATATATAGTTGTTGAAAATGATTATCAATAATAAGGATAGGGGGATTACTAATGGCAAAAGTCATTATGGTATTCACAAGTATGACAGGGAATACAGAAGAGATGGCGGAAGCGATTGCTGAAGGCGTTCGAGAACAAAGTGCGGAGTTAGACGTGAAAGAAGTATTAGACACCACAGCAACAGAGCTCGAGGAATATGACGGTATTTTGCTTGGAGCGTACACATGGGGAGATGGTGAATTACCAGATGACTTTTTAGATTTTTACGATGAATTAGATAGCGTTGATTTGACAGGTAAAAAAGCGGCTGTTTTCGGCTCATGCGATTCAAGTTATGAAAAATATGGTGCTGCCGTTGATATTTTAATTGAAAAGTTGCAAGAACGTGGGGCTGAAGTCGTTCTCGACGGGCTCAAGGTTGAATTGACACCGACAAATGAAGAGAAACAATTATGTCGTTTATTCGGTCGAGATTTTGTAAAACATTTGTAAAAGGTCGTTTTACACACGACCTTTTTTAAATAAACTATGTTCTAAATAATCAATAAAAAAGAAAGAACAAGTCAATAACTAACTTGTTCAAATTGAGAGCGCTTTGATGATGTTTCGATATCTGACTTATAATAAGATGGAAAATACATATACACATCTGTTCCTTCTCCAACTTCACTATGAATAAATAAATCTCCTTTCATCGTCTCAACGATGCGGTATACAACCATCATTCCGAGACCGGTTCCTTTTGCTCCTTTTGTTGTAAAATACGGTTCTCCTAAACGTTCAATTTGTTCTTTTGTCATGCCAACTCCTGTATCACCAATATGAATAAGTACGTAATCTTTATCGATCGATACGTTAATACGCAACGTACCTCCATTTGGCATCGCTTCAATGGCGTTCTTCATTACATTGAGTAAACATTGCTGAAACTTTTGACGTTCTCCTTTCACTGCAAACGGAACAAGAGATGTTTGAATTTCAATGCTACTCATATTAGCAAAGGGGCGTAAAATATCAATCACTCGTTCGATTTCTGTTTTTACATTTAACTTTTCAACATGTTCTGGCGCCGGTTTTGCAAATGTTAAATAATCGGTAATAATAGCCTCAGCGCGATCAATCTCCTCAATGGCAATTTGAATATATTGCTTATCTTTATAATTCATTCGTTCGCTTTGGAGTAGCAATTGCATAAATCCTCTCGATACGGTTAATGGGTTACGCACCTCATGTGAAATAGAAGCAGCTAAATGTCCAACGACTTCCATTTTTTCAGCGCGGACAATACGCCGCCGAAGTTCGCTATGTTTTTGAATCGTTTCAGTAATGTAAGCACCTAAAAATGCGGCAAGTGGTTGTGCTGGAAAGTATGTTGAAATAATGTGTGACAATTGGTATTCATCACCAATATGTATGTGAGAGAGTATCATTGTTAAAATAGCTGTGCCAATCGATAAAAGAGTAATGAAAGTTATTCGTTGCTTGGATGATAAAGATGTTTTAAACTTTCGGTAAAAAAAGAAACAAGTCACAGCTTGAATGGTTGTAATGATCATTGTTACTATGATGCCTTCTGTACCACCGATGATGATACGGTAAACTACAGTAATTATCGAAAGAAAAAGAGCTGAAAATGCGCCACCATATAAACCACCAATCCAAGTGGCTACTTGACGCAAATCGAAAACAAACCCATTTGTTGCATGTATCGGAAACGTCATACAAAATATAATACATATGCCGATTGCGATCGTTTTCAACATCGTTTTCACGTGATCAGATATGCGGCGTTCTTCAAGCCAAATCGGAACGATCAATAATGCTAATATAATGAAAAATAAGTTTAGCAATATTTCTTTGATTAGTGAGGGCATGTGAAGCCACTCCTTCCGACATATATTTTGAATTATTTGAATATTTAAGTCGAATGATCTCTTTTCATTGTAGAGAAAGTGAACGATGGTGTGAATACATAATAGTTCGATGTTTTATGTCATGTTTCTACAAATTTTGCGCAATTTTTCATCTTTATGTGGTATGATGGAAAGAAAAGGAGATGAGAGAATGGTTGAGAAAGCGTTAACGAATAAAAAAATTGCACTATGTGCCTCGCGTAAAATAGAGGAAATGAGCATGCTTATCGCTAAACAAGGAGGTATTCCTCTCTCTCGACCTGCCCAAGGAACGATGTTTTTCAATAAAGAGCTAGAGCAACAGCTTCATCAAATGATCAATGAACAAAATGATTGGTTTATTTTCACAACAGGAATTGGTGCCGAAACGTTAATAAAAAAAGCAGACGAATGGGGAATGAAAGATGCGTTACTTCAGGTCATTCGCCGAGCACATATAGCGGCACGGGGCTATAAAACAGTAAATGTGCTACGTACGTACGGTATCAGTCCGCATATAACGGCAAATGATGGAACGACACGTGACCTTATACGTGCTTTGGGAGATGTCGAATGGAAAAATAAACATGTGGTTGTTCAGCTTTACGGAGATTCTGTTCCATCCTTACAACAATTTTTAGTTAAACAAGGGGCTTTGTACAAAGAAGTATGGCCATATCTTCATACTCCACCTACACCAAGTGTGATGAAACAGCTTGTTGATGAAATCATTTCTCGATCTGTACAAGCGGTTTGTTTTACATCAGCAATTCAAGTGCGTTTTTTCTTTTCGGTTGTGAACGAATGGGGATACATACGTGAAATTAAACGAGCATTGGCCGATGACGTTGTAGCTGTTGCGGTTGGAAAGGTGACAAAAGAAGCGTTATATGAAGAAGGGGTTGCACGTGTCATTGCACCGGATCACGAACGTATGGGGGCCATGATTGTCGAACTCGCAAAATATTTTGAGAAAAAGTAGCCGTGCATACAATATGCGCGGCTACGTACGAAATGATTCAACTGTTGCGCGTAGCTGATCACCAAGTTTTGCAAGCGTTTGGGCGGCCGAAGAAATTTGTTCGTTCATTGCTAATTGTTCTTCTACAGTTACAGCGCTTTCTTTACTTTTTTGCATGACTTGTTGTGCTAGATGTTTTAATCGCTTCATTGTTTTAGTTAGTTCGTTTGAAATAGCAGTCATTTGTTCAATCGCTGCGGATGTGGTTTGCACTTTAGAAAACACTTGTTCTACTGAATAGTCAATTGTTTGGAAAGCTTGTTCTGCTGTTTCATAGTATATGACGCTGTCGGCAATTTTTTTTGTATTTTGTTCCATCGAATGTGCTACTTGCTTTGTTTCGATTTTTATTTGATCAATCATAGTTTCAATTTCTTTCGTCGCTTCTTTCGATTGTTCAGATAGCTTTCTCACTTCATGAGCGACGACAGTAAACCCTTTTCCATGCTCACCAGCGCGTGCGGCTTCAATCGCAGCGTTAAGTGCAAGTAAATTTGTTTGTTCGGCAATTGCTGTAATGACGTTTGTAATTTTTCCGATTGTTTCCGAATGTTGCTGGAGCGATTCAACAAGTGTTTTTGTTGTAAACATCGCATCATGCAATTCGTGTGCCTGTCTCGTAACTGCTTGAATGGCTTGTTTTCCTTTATTGACGGAATGATGTGCTTGTTCTGCTGAAGTAAGTAGATCTTCTGTACTTTCGGCAATTTGACTCATTCCTGTCGCGAACTCGTGTAAAGAATCATCAGTTTCTTTTAACATATGCAGTTGTTGTTGTGCTTCTGTATATGTTTGCTCAGCTTTTGTTGCTGCCTTTTCAGACGATTGTGTACTTTCTTCTGCACTTGCGGCAAATTGTTCTGCTTGTGATGCGATGTGAATAGAAACGTCCTTTATTGTTTGAATCGTTCCTTTCAATTTTGTTTTCATATGATTGATTGACTCAATCATACGTCTTGTTTCATCTTTCGTTTTTACTGATAGAGGAGCATTCCTGTTAGAAAGGTTTTCGGGGACTTGAAAGAAAAAAGCCCTCTTGGTATGATGCAGGGGTGTCAATGGAAAGTTGACCCTATCATCAAACCAAGGAGGACTTACTATGAATTGTACACAAAATCTCAAAATTGAACAAGTCACCGATCAAACATTAGTGATAGGAATGGATATTGCCAAACAAAAACATTACGCAGCGATCGTAGACGCACGAGGTCGGGTACTGAAAAAGTCATTTTCGGTGTCCCAGTCAAGAATCGGATTCGAGCAGTTCTATGCGTTGATCCAAGAAACGATGAGGGAGTTTGGCAAAACGGAAGTCATCGTCGGAATCGAACCAACCGGACATTACTGGTTGAACCTCGCCTATTTCCTTGAGGAAAAAGGGATCCCATTGGTGATGGTCAATCCGATGCATGTCAAACGGTTGAAAGAACTGGACGACAACTTGCCAACGAAGCACGATGCCAAAGACGCTCTCGTCATCGCGAAGTTGGTCAAAGATGGGCGCTTTAGCTATCCGCGTATTTTTCACGAGGTGGAAGCGGAATTGCGGGCAGGAAGCACGTTTCGAGAGTCATTAATCAAGGAACGAAATGCCGTTCACAATCAAATCATTCGATGGACGGATCGCTATTTTCCTGAGTTTCCACAAGTGTTTCCATCGTTAGGAAAAATGGCATTAGCTGCATTAGAAAAAACGCCGTTTCCGATGGATATCGTCGATCAGACCGTAGAGGAATTAATCGAGCTCTATCGAGAGAGCGAGGCGTTGAAATATCCACAAAAACCAAAAATTCAGAAGCTGTTAGAGGTTTCCCGTCACTCGATTGGGATCACAGAAGGACAACAGATGGCCCGTATCGAAATCACCACGTTGGTCCGCCGATATCGCCAATTGGAACAGGAAATCGCTACGCTAACGGAACAGTTAATCGTACTTGCCCAAACGACTGTGGAATATGAATGGCTTCAAACGATCCCTGGGCTTGGTGATGCGACGATTGTGGAACTATTATCGGAAATCGGGAGTTTTGCTCAGTATCAAGATCCACGACAGCTCATCAAATTAGCGGGCTTGACACTGAAAGAAAACTCGTCAGGACAACACAAGGGGCAAAAACGCATCTCGAAGCGAGGACGAAAACGGCTACGAGCTCTCCTCTTTCGGGTGATGATGCCACTCATTCGCCATAATGAGGCGTTTCGAAAGTTGCACGAGTACTACACGACACGCCCCGTTAACCCTTTGCGTAAGAAACAATCGATCGTTGTGTTATGTGGCAAGCTATTGAAGATTCTATACGCGGTTTGTACGAAACGGCAAGCATTTGATGGGGAACGGATGATGCAAGATATCTTTACCCAATCCCAAGCGCAGGCAGCCTAGAGCCTCCTCCTTTCGCAAAACAAACTGTCTGAACAACCAGATGACACGGGGAAGCTGGCACGATGTTCTCCATTCGACCTAGAGTCCCTTGAGGAGCTTAGCCGGCCTCTGCCTGGTGAAGAGACCGAACGAAGGAATGTTGGCGCGTGGATGCCCAGAGACATGGGAGGGTTCGTCCTCATCAGTTATGCAGAGATCCAAGGTGCATCGCATATGTATTCCCCATTGGTTTTAACATACAAAAATAACCAGTGGTCGCGAAGCGTACCTATGGATTGTTAGATATCAACAAAAATGAAAAAGTATGTGATTCATTTTGTCGAAAAAATTTTTTTGGCACCCCTATGATGCCAAGAAACCTTGATATATCAACATTTCTAGAGGGAGG
>NZ_JAIWYK010000024.1:0-3530 GCF_022030075.1 Anoxybacillus sp. LAT27 | reverse complement strand
TTCAATTTTGAGATTTTGTGTACAATTCATAGTAAGTCCTCCTTGGTTTGATGATAGGGTCAACTTTCCATTGACACCCCTGCATCATACCAAGAGGGCTTTTTTCTTTCAAGTCCCCGAAAACCTTTCTAACAGGAATGCTCCTCTCTATTTTATCTTATGAATGAGAGAGAGGAACGGTGTGGACGGGCGGCTATAAAAACGGATTGCGCCATTCCATAAGCAAGGCGTAGTTGCACGATTGAGCATCTTCTAAATAATTAGCGACGACTTTCACCGGCGTACGCCCGCAGCGAAGCAAAAACGTAATGACAGGGTCTTTTATTTTTCCTGTTATGACGGCGTCTACATACTGTTCGGCCGTCATTTCATTCGCATATCGATGATATCCTGGCATGCGACTGCCACCTAATAGTCGTTCAAGTTTTTGGTGAACGACAACTTCGTACATCGACTGCATTAGCCATTTTCCTAACCCGAGTTTGCGATATGCTGGGCGGACACCGATGTCGACGACGTATAACGTATTGCCGTTTCGGTTATGGTTGCGAATATATCCGTTATCCGTTATTTCTTCCCACGTATGATCGGCATCGCTTGGATGAAAGTTCACGATCAAACCTGTCATCGATCCGACGACTTCTCCGTCCACTTCGACACATAACGCCCCTTCTGGAAAAAGGGTGATATGGTTCATAAGCTGTTCTTTATTCCACCATAGTTCAGATGGAAATGGAGGTGGAAAGCTTTCTTGCTGGATGCGAATTAACGCATCGATATCTTTTTCTTCATAGTTGCGAATGGTGGCAGGAATCGGACGGTCGTCATGAAAGACGTAAAGTTGCTTATACATCATTCTCTCCCCTTATGTCCAATCGGTATATAAATCCGTGCGGCGGTCGCGCCATGTAGTGACGGATCCGCGCTCGCGAACGTCGTAAAGAAGCTGTAAATCAAGATCGGCCGTAATAATCATATCGTCATTGATTTCTCCCTCCGCTAAAATGCCGCGCGGTGGAAAGGGAATATCGTTCGGTGTAATAATCGCTGCTTGCCCGAAGTTTGCCCGCATAAAGTCGACGGTTGGCAATGATCCGACTGTTCCTGTCGTGACGACGTATACTTGATTTTCAATCGCGCGGGCGTGACACGTATAGCGTACGCGATAAAATCCGTGACGATCATCGGTACACGACGGACAAAAAATGACGTCCGCTCCTTTTGCACGCGCCATGCGCACAATTTCAGGAAATTCAATGTCATAACATGTTAAAATCGCAATCGTTCCTTTTATTGTGTCAAAGACATGTAATGTGTCGCCGCCATGCATATTCCATTCGTTCACTTCTGTCGGGGTAATATGTAGCTTTGCCTGTTCGGCAATCGTTCCATCGGGATAAAATAAATGTGCCACATTATATAGTCGATCTTCTCTTTTTATGACATGTGTCCCGCCAATAATATGCATATTCGTTTGTTTCGCAAGTGTTGAAAATAATGAGCGATATGCTTCTGTAAACGTTGGAAGCTCGTCAATCGTTAACGCTTCTTTCGTGTCATCGCCGATAGACATAAGCTGTGTCGTCATAAACTCGGGAAATAGGACAAATTCAGCCCCAAATTCTTGTGCTGTTTTTACATAATGTTCCACTTGTTTCGCAAACTGTTCAAACGATTGAATCGTATGTAAATGATATTGCACTGCACTAACGCGCATTTTCAACGAAACTCACCTTCTTTTTCTGTATTTTCCATCATTATAACGAATATTGTTTCATTTGTCAGAGTGGGAGCATTGTTTATGTAGAAAAAACGATTCGTATGTTACAATAGCGCTAAAGGAGGAATGTGAAATGAACATTTACGATTTTCACGTACGTACGATTCATGGGGAAGAGCAATCGTTAGCGCAGTACAAAGGAAACGTATTACTCATCGTCAATACAGCAAGCAAATGTGGCTTGACGCCACAATATGAACAATTGCAACAACTATACGACAAATATAAAGAACGTGGATTTGTTGTGCTCGGCTTTCCATGCAATCAATTTGGAAATCAAGAGCCGGGATCAGAAGCAGACATCTCGCAATTTTGTCAACTCAATTATGGTGTGACGTTTCCGATGTTTGCGAAAGTCGATGTAAACGGTCCAAACGCCCATCCGCTGTTCGTTTACTTAACGGAACAAGCGCCAGGCATGTTAGGGACGAAAGCGGTGAAGTGGAATTTTACAAAGTTTTTAGTCGACCGAAATGGGCAAGTCGTTGCACGTTTTGCACCAACTACAAAGCCGTTTGAGCTAGAACAACATATTGAAGCTTTGCTTCGCGAAACCGTCTCTGAATGAAAAGAGGCGGTTTTTTGTTGGGCGTAATGGATATGTCTATACGAAATTTTTTTTAGTGCATATGTTGAGATAGTAGGGATTTATGTCAAATAGGAGGGGTTATATGCTTATTGAACCTTGGATCGTGGATGAAACGATGCACGAGTTTTTTGTACCAGATTATATTGAACAAATGGCAGAAGACGTTTTGCGCCATTATGATTTATCTGTTCAAAGTAGGCAAGTCGTGACGACGAAGCCGGATAAAGGGGGAGCCATTTGGAAGTTAGAAACGAATAAAGGTCCGAAAAGTTTAAAATTGCTTCATCGCCGCCCAACGCGCAGCATATTTAGCCTCGGGGCGCAACGATATTTAGTCGATGTGCAAAAAGCGAACGTTCCGCCAATTGTACAAACGACGGACGGAATGGATTATGTAGAAGCGGGAGGAAAGTTATGGTTTGTTGCAGAGTGGATTGAGCCATTATTTCCGGTAACAAAAGATTTAGAAGGAGCGAAACAACTGTGCTATGCGCTCGGTGAATTTCATCGTTTAAGTAAAGGATATGTCCCTCCAAAGGGAGCAGAAATCGCTTCACGGTTATACAAATGGCCGAAAACGTACGAAAAAACGATAAACAAAATGGATTGGTTTCGCCAATTAGCGAAGGCGTATAAAGAGATGCCTGCAAGTGCGATGTTATTGGAAGTTGTCGATCATTTTCAAGCACAGGCTCGTGAAAGTTTTGCGCGACTTCAACAATCTTCGTATCATCAATTAGTCGAACGAGGAAATAGCGAATGGGGACTTGTGCATCAAGATTACGGCTGGTCGAACGGACAAATGGGCGCAAATGGTATGTGGATTATCGATTTAGATGGCGTCGCATACGATTTGCCGATTCGCGATTTACGAAAACTGATTTCCGGTACGATGGCTGATTTATACCGTTGGGACGTTCATTGGGTGCGTGAAATGATTCGAGCGTATCATGAGGCAAATCCGATCGACGCTTCATTATATGACGTGTTGATGATCGATTTGTCACTTCCGAATGAATTTTACAAAAATTTAAAAGAAGTAGTATATGATCCAGAGCTGTTTTTAAACGAACAAACGATGCAACTCATTGAGACGATTGTTGCGACAGATGCAACAAAATGGCCAGTACTCGCTGAAATTGAAAACGATTGGAAGGAGAA
>NZ_JAIWYK010000023.1:0-3717 GCF_022030075.1 Anoxybacillus sp. LAT27 | reverse complement strand
ATAAACTGAGAGTACATGCGAATTTTCCTCCAATGGTTTGGTTTGGTCACCTTTACCATACAGGAAAATTCGCATTTTTTGTACTCTCTATTTTCTCTATGCACACCGATCTTCAATGATCAAGTACAACTTGTGGTGAAGAGCCCTAAAAATCCTTTTTTTACTTTATTTGTATATTATTCTGTAGTTCAACAACCCATTCAATACTTCGTTGATACGCAGCAAACGCTTTGGATAGGTCAATGTTTAAAGTGGTTGTGATCTCCTTTAATTTGCTTATATCGTTTGTTTCTAATGCGATAACGAGATGATATAAAGTTGAATAAGTACATGGTTGTCCATTCAAACCTTGCTGAATCGCTTCATCGATATGTAATTCTTGCAATATTTCCTGCAGCGGGCGTTGGAGCAATAAATGTAGCGAAGAACAAATCCCCATGAAAAATAAAATATCTTTTTCATCGCTTAAGTGAATGAGATATGCTAATTGTTCGAGCGTTTTGGCACGTATTAAACTGTTTACAATGATTTCGTTTTTAAACGGTTCGTTTGGTTCTTGTAATGTCAACACGGTTGACCAACTTTTTAAATGGTTTGTTCCTAATAAAATGGCTGCATGGCGAATAGATTTGATTTTCGATGTTTTAGACAAGAAAAATGAATTTACCGTTTTTAATAAGCGATATGTTAACGTTGGATCATTTTCAATGGTTTGGACGATTTCATCAAAATTGAGTCCATTTTGATTCATTTGTTTTATTAAATTGAGTTTAGATATATAGGGAATTTTAGGAAGTGACTTTTCTTTTACAACAATTGGTTTGCTAAAAAAATATCCTTGAAAGTAAGAAAACCCTTCATTTTTTGAGTGTTGTAGCTGTTCTTTTGTCTCAATTTTTTCAGCGAGCAATTGGATACGATACTTTTCGATGTAAGGTTTGAAGTCACGATAGTTTGTTTGTTTTGAAAAATCAATCTTTATAATATCTACATATGGAAGGAGAGGGATATATTGTTCGGAAAATATAAAGTCATCAAGTGCGATAACATATCCTCTTTCTTTTAATTGTTTGCATATGTGAAGCAAGTGGCTAGAGTAAGGAATGGATTCCAAAATTTCAACAACGATAAGATGTTTCGGAAAATGAAACGGCACCCCCCTCTTTAATAAAGTTTCAGTAAAATTAATGAAACATCGCCCACCATTTGTTAATCTCTCAATTCCTATGTTCATAAAGCTGTTAATTAGTACATCGATTGTCGCACGATCTCCGTCAATTGCGTTATAAAAATTTTGCTCCCCGCTTCGATAAAATAGTTCATATCCAATTACTTTATCATTTCGATTTAAAATAGGTTGTCTTCCAACGTAAATATCCATGTTGAACCTCCAATTTTATAACAAATGTTTGAATTTAGCAATAAGGTGGGAGCGACGTTTTACATCCAGCTTTTGAAATATATTATTAATATGATTTTTTATTGTATGTTCGCTTAAAATAAGCTCTTCGGCGATTTCTTTGTTGCTGTATCCCTTTAATAAAAGAAAGAACACTTGTCTTTCACGTTCTGATAACTGTTCAATTTCCAACGTAAGAAACTGCTCACGATACTTTTCTTGAATAATAAGTATGATCGTCTCAATTAAACACGTAATAAAATAATTCTCATCATCGTGATATGGATAAGAGATAAATATTAACGCTAGGCGGTCGTTTATTGTGGTTTGAACAGGGAAAACAAGCCAACTTAATAAGCCATACTGTAATAAAGTTGGCCGTGAGATGTTGGCTGTATGTTGTTTTAAATAAGACTCATTTTTATAGAAAAAATATTTTATATCGTCTGATGAATCATATGAAAAAATGATTTCTTCATCAATAAGAAGAACGATTGGTTGATTCATGTAACGTTCATAGCAAGAAATTGTTGTTTTTAATAAGTGCATATAGTTCAACGAAAAAATCTCCTTTCTATGCAAGAAAAAAGCGATAGGAAGATGTAGCTTCTTATCGCTAATTTATTATATTAGGTCGATTTTTTAAAAATAAATCTATAAATCGGCTAACGATATCACAATCCCATTTTATCCCACTTTCTTTTCTTAATATATGAATAATTTCATCTTTGTTTTTCTTTTGTCGATAAGGTCTTGTTGACATTAATGCATCAAACGAGTCAGCTACTGAAATAATTTTTGCCATAATAGGAATTTCTTTATCTTTTAATTGATTTGGATATCCTGTGCCATCCACGTATTCTTTATGGAAAAGAATTGCTTCAAGGACCTCTTTATCTTTGATTTCAAAGACTGACTTAGCAAGGAAGTAACTTATAATTGGATATTGTTTAATAAATGAAAATTCATATGTAGATAAAGGTTCTTTTTTTAATAAAATATAGTCAGGTATACCTATTTTACCAATAGCATGCAGAAGGGAAGCTTGGTACAAGCTGTTTAACTGATGATCTTGCAAGCCTATGGCTTGTCCGATTTGTAGACAATAATATGCAACACGCCGCGAATGATCGGCGATGTATTTGTGCTCATCACTTTTATTTTCAATTGCGATGAGCAAGCGCAGAGCCTTATTAATCGGATCATTATAAACATTTAATGCGTGTACGAGATTAGAAAATTCATCGATATATATATTTGGAATATCTCTTTGCGTCGCTTTTGCTTTCAATGTGTAAATCGTTTCTTTTACATATTTTGATACGATATGAACGATTATCAAAAAAAATATGACAAAAATGAACAAAAAAGCAGTTGACAAGATGAAAAAGAAAACATGATCGTTTGAGCTATTTTTAATGAGCATATGTTTTATTGCTAGCATATACATTAGGATGAAAGAGACAATACTCACATTGTAATGAATAAGTCTTGTCCAAAATGGCATATGCAGAAAATCAGATGATATGATTGGAATTCGGTATCCTAGATGAAAAAAATAATAGACATCGTATGCAATGACTTTCATAAAAGCACGATCAACTATATAAAAAAGGATACTGTGAAAAATGCCATACAAACATGCTAATAAAAGTAAATTATCTTTATTTTCTTGGACAAAAAACAGTAAAACTAAAAAGACAAAGGAACAAAAACCAAAAATATGCATTGTTTTTACAGGTAATTGCTTTAATTTGTAAATATATTGATAAACATCATGTTCACCCTTCTTATCTCTAAAAGATAGAAGCTCGTTCATTTTTTGATGAAAAAGGGTAACGAAAAGAAACAGTGTAGTAAGCCATGTAGCTAATATGTAAGGAAAATTAGAAATATTCATATATATGAGTGTGCATGAAAGCATCGTATAAAAACATATCGACCAAATAAAAATAGTTCGCCTTGCATGGGCATGAATATTCATCGATTCACCGCCCTATTCGTGTAAAGAAAATGAAGAAAGGTTTATTCATGAGTTATTATAGTTTCTTTTCGGGGATTTTTCAACAAAAAAATCCAAAAAAGAAACAAAATATGAAGGGAATGGTGAACATGGATAATGTAAAAGGTGTCATCAGCAAAAGAATTAAGCAGCGACTGAAGCAACTAAATTTAAAGCAAAAAGATTTAGTTGAACAAACTGGTCAACCAAAAAGCACGATTAATAAAATTGTAAATGGGACGGTAACACCTCGAGTGGATTTGCTTATTCCAATTAGTAAAGTACTAGATGTTTCGATCGACTGGCTAGTCGCTAA
>NZ_JAIWYK010000022.1:0-24824 GCF_022030075.1 Anoxybacillus sp. LAT27 | reverse complement strand
TTGTTCAATTTTGAGATTTTGTGTACAATTCATAGTAAGTCCTCCTTGGTTTGATGATAGGGTCAACTTTCCATTGACACCCCTGCATCATACCAAGAGGGCTTTTTTCTTTCAAGTCCCCGAAAACCTTTCTAACAGGAATGCTCCTCATTTCTTTTGTTTGCTTCATCAGCATACGAGATTTAAGTAAATATTTCTGTAATACAGCTTACAGATATCTTGTGGTTGTTTCAGTATATTTAATAATGTAAATGAAAGCGAGGAGGTCACAAAATGAAGAAAATAGCTATTTTTGTTCATGCTAATGAAAGTGAATTAGCAAAAGCGTTGCACGCTTTACTTTATGCCCAAGAGCTAAAGGAAGCGGGACATGAAGTGAAGGTAGTGTTTGATGGGGCAGGTACTGTTTGGATTAGAAAATTCGAGGAGCCAGAAAATAAATACTACCCGTTATACAAAACAGTAAAACAGTTAGATGTTATTGAAGGAGTATGTGAATATTGTGCTGGCGCGTTTGGGGTTGCGGAAGACGTAGAGAAATCTGGATTTAATTCACTAGGCGAGAAAAATGGTCATCCAAGCATCTCTTCATTCATCGATCAAGGATATCAACTCATCATTTTATAAATTGTGTAAGCAGCAGGTAGTCTTCTCCGTGGAAAAACGAATATAGTTCAAAAGAAAGGGTGCCTCATTTTTTCTTTGGCACCCCCTTTTATTTACGCAAGAAGATAAGCGAGCCAGTTTTTATCCCGCACAACAAGATAACTTTCCGACATCTTGGTCAAACGTTAATGCTGCGAGCTTTAGTCCTTCTGCCATCGTTAAATACGGAGCGAGCGTTTCACGGAGGTCATTTATCGTTAAGCCGAATTTAATGGCGAGTGTCGCTGCATAAATGATTTCCCCCGCATGTTCTGCGACAACGTGAGCCCCAAGCAATTTCCCTGTTTTTGCATCGGCGACTAATTTAAAAACACCGGTCGTTTCGTGATTGACAATGGCTCTCGGGACAGCTTCTAACGACAAAACAGATGTTTTTACTTCGTATCCTTTTTCTTTTGCTTGCTGTTCCGTTAGTCCAACGGTTGCGACTGCGGGAGAACTAAACGTAACCGCTGGGATTGTTTCAAGGTGAATTTTTTTCTGTTGTCCGCCAACGGCATTCGCTGCGGCGATCGCTCCTTCGTATGCGGCGACATAGACAAATTGTGGACCCAGGATGACATCGCCTGCCGCATAAATGCGCGGATTCGTTGTTTGTAAATAGTCATTAACAATAATTTCACCACGCGAACCTGTTGTTACCCCAGCCGCTTCTAAACGCAATGCTGCCGTATTCGGTGTTCTGCCAGTAGCAATGAGCAACTCATCCGCTTCAATCACCTGTTTTTTTTCATCGATTTCGACATATATTTTTTTCACGTTTCCGTCTTGTTCGATGCGTTCAAAGGCCACTCCTGTGAGGAGGCGGACGCCTTGAGTGGTGAGCGCTTTTGTTATCGCTTCTGAAATTTCTTGGTCGTATGTTTTTAATAGCCGAGGGCTTCGTTGCATCAATGTGACGTCAGAACCGAGATGATGAAACAGTTGCCCGAGTTCGATGCCAATATAACCAGAGCCGATGACCGCTAATCGTTTAGGTACTTCCTTTCGTTCGAGTAGCGTCGTGCTTGTCACGTAATCCACATCCGCAAGCCCAGGAATATTCGGAATTGCCGGAGCAGAGCCTGTGGCAATAAGGAAGCGATTTGCTGATAATTTTTTTCCATTGACTTTTACAGTGCTTTCGTCGACAAATGCCGCTTCTCCTTGAATCAGCGTAAATCCATATTCGTCGATGAGATTGACATACTTCGCTTGACGAAGATCGCGCACTAATTCATTTTTTTGCTCGATTAATGAAGCTAAATCGACTGCTCCTGCAGACGTATGCAGTCCAGCGAACGGAGGATTTTTCGCAAGGAAGTTAATTTCCCCTGCCCTTAACAATGTTTTCGAAGGAACACAGCCGATATTCACGCATGTTCCTCCTATCGTTCCCCGTTCAATCATGGCAACTTTTGCCCCATATTTTCTTGCCTCAATTGCCGACGCAAAAGCGGCAGCACCAGAGCCGATGATGATGTAGTCATATGTTTCTCTTGTTGCTTCGATTTCCTCCGCTTCTGTCGGCTCATAACCAGCCGCCGTTATGGCTTGTTTTGCCGTTTCAACGTTGGTATGAGGAAGTTCAAACACCGCTTCTCCACGGTGAAAACTAACATCAATAGATGTTGCGCCAAGTTGCTTAAGAGCTACAGCAACGTGAGCTTCACAACTTGTACACGTCATTCCTTCCACCCGAACTTTATATGTTTTCATGTTGAACACTCTCCTTTATATTTTTCTTTTTCTTTCATAGTTATCACCTGTTACGAGCAACACGAGTCGTTCTTGGATGAAGATTTTTTTGATCGACGGTAAGAAGAAAAAGTGAGCATAAGAAAAATAACTAACGCCGGCAGCAAAACATAATCCAAGTAACCAGTGACAGCACCTAATCCAACTGCCCCCAACAAAATGACTAAGATAGGGGTAGCACAGCATAATAAAGTAACTACTGTCCCAACAATTCCTACGATAAACGTCTTTTTATGATTCATCACAGTCCCCTTTCTCATGAACCAACGTCTCAATGATTGGACATTCATACAATGTTTTTTCATCTGGACACCGCTTTTGTAAGTCTTGGAGCATACATACGACTCGCTGTAAGTCTTTGATTTGCTTTTGCACTTCTTCCACTTTTTTTGATACAAATTCATACATATTTGCGCATCGTTCCTTATCTTGATCGACAATGCCGAGCAACTGATGAATTTCCGTTAGCGAAAACCCGAGTTGTTGCAGACGTTTAATAAATTGGATGCGCTTTGCGTCTGCATCGGAATATAAACGATACCCCGCTTCTGTTCTTGTAGGTAGTGGGAGTAGCTGTCGCTTTTCATAATAGCGAATCGTTTCTTTATTCACGCCACATCGTTTTGCTAGCTCGCTAATTCGATACATATGAATCCCCTCCTACTCAAGTATAAACCTTGGACTATAGTACGTAGTCAAGAGAGTAAACTATTGACAACAGATGAAAAGTTCGAGATAATCAGACATAAGAACATACATTCGTTCGTCATAAAGGAGTGGGCTTATGGATCAAAAAATTGTGACATGTCTTATGTTTTCAGGGCAGGCAGAAGAAGCGATTCGGTTTTATACATCCGTTTTTTCGCCGGCGGAAATCGAACAGATCGTGCATCAAGAAAACGGAATGGTGCTTCACGCAACGTTTATGTTAAAAGGACAAAGATTGATGGCTATAGACAACAGTGTTGAGCATCACGAATTTACGCCTGCGATGTCGCTATGTGTCACGTGTGATACGGAAGAAGAAATTGACCGTGCGTTTGAACAGCTCTCCCAATCCGGAAAGGTGCTTATGCCGCTAGGCGTCTATCCATTTAGCAAAAAATTTGCTTGGGTGGAAGACCGGTATGGGGTATCATGGCAACTTTCGCTTAGTTAGACGAGCAAAGCTGTTGGAGTAAACCCAACAGCTTTGTTTATCTCATGCGCTTCTGCATCCACACTTGTTTGACGGTTGTTTGAAAGCCGATTTCTTTTAAAAGTGAGTAGGTAGGCGATGAATAGGTAATCGGTATGTTTGCTACTACTTTCACGACCTCGTCTGGACAAGTGCCGAACACGTTTGTCAGCAAAAACCGAAGGATCGGTTCCGCATCGTCCCTTGCAGGGTGAGCTTCGCATTGAAATAAAATCGTTTTTTCATGCTTACCTGTTGCGTCAAAAACACGGCGATAATAGGCATAACCGATGTTGTATCCACGTTCGTCTTTTGCAAGAAGCGCTTCGTCATTTTTGGCGCTTTGCCATTGCGTTTGCCACGGATGTCGCCCTTTATAAAACGAAAGATGGCTTATTTGTTCTGGAATAGTGATTTCCGCTTGAAATGGTTCGTCCTCTAGTAAACGTGGTATCGCTTTTTGAAATTGCAAATATTCGAGTTCGTCTACGATTTCATATCCGAACTTTTTATATAGTCCAATAGCTCGCTCATTTTCGCTAATCGCTTCCAATGTTGCAAGCTCGACGCTTGCTTGTTGGTAAATGTCAAGTGTTGCTTCCATTAGCTCCGTTCCAATTCCTGTTTTGCGAAACGCAGGTGCTACTCCTGTGCCGCCGTTCCAAGCGATTAAAGTCCCTTGAAATTCGCGAATGCCGTTTAGCACGATCCCAACTGGCTCCTCATGATGAAAGACAATAATAGATAGTGAAGGAGAAAGCCCCTCCCCGACTAATCGCTGCAAAAAGCTTTCTAGCGTCAGTTGAATCGGAAAATAATACCCTTCAAATCCAGCATTCCAGGCGCGTACTGCTTCTTCTAACGTACATTCTGATAGTCGTTTTATTTGTAACATATTCCCTCCATTATGCCGTAATGTTTTCTTCGGACGAAGCTTCTTTTTTCTATTGCTTGTTATAAGACTTACGCAAAAAAGCGAAAAAACGCCACTAAACTAAAATCAGATGTAAGATCACCGTCGCAATTTTTCCTGAGACAAACGCCCCTCCCTAAATCGTCGTTGTTATAGAAGAAAATAAGTTTTTATAGAAGTGAAGTTTTCCTCCCTTTTCTCATTCATTTTATGCCTTTCGTCATCCTTTATTTTCCTATCTGCTGAAGTGTAGAGCTGTTTTTAATCGATACCCACGGGCGATTATGTTCCCAACGGACGTGCACATCTATTTGAAACGTTTCTGACAAATAATCATCGGTGAGTATTTTTTCTTTTTGTCCGGCTGCTATAATTTTTCCATCTCTTAATAATAAAACATGGGTCATTTCTTCGATAATTTCTTCAATATGATGTGTGACATATAACACGTGGCATACTTTTTTTATGATAACGTCCCTAATGAGTGCCAAAAGTTCTTCTCGTGTCAACATATCTAGTCCTACGGTTGGTTCATCCAATATGAGCAGCTTTGGCTTTGCCATTAGTGCTCGAGCAATCAGTACTTTTCTTTTTTCTCCTTGCGATAAGGTGCGATACGTTTTTCCTTTTAAGTAACCGATTCGAAAGACATTCATCCATTGTTCGGCTTGGTGGAAATCTTTGTCTGTGACAGGCTCATACAGCCCAATCGAAGCAAATTTTCCGCTAACAATTACCTCTTCCGCCGTTTCCGATTCTAATGTAGGTTGAAATCTCTCAAACGAGTTGCTTACAAACCCGATGTGTTTGCGAAGTTCTGGCAAATTTGTTTTTCCAAATCGGTGCCCTAATACGGAAACTTCTCCTTTTGATGGGTATTCATAGCCTAATAAAATATTAAGTAG
Organism: Anoxybacillus sp. LAT27; assembly: GCF_022030075.1. Lineage (NCBI taxonomy): Bacteria > Bacillati > Bacillota > Bacilli > Caryophanales > Anoxybacillaceae > Anoxybacillus > Anoxybacillus sp. LAT27. The sequence continues at coordinate 19,426 of NZ_JAIWYK010000022.1, read as the reverse complement.
CGATGTTTTTCCTGAACCATTTAACCCGAGAATGACCCATTGTTCATTTTCTTGCACTTCCCAATGTAGACGGTCTAAAATGACGCGCCCTTCTCTAATAAATGAAACATTTTTCATCTCAACAATCATTCCTCTTCCCCCTTGTTTCATTCTGATCTAAAACACTTTGTCAATGATTTTATAAAATTTTCAAAATGTATGTTTTCTGTAGCTGCATATGTGGTACTTATTTTTGTTTAAGCGATTTCATGACAATCCATTCCCACCACTTCCATGGCAACCAGTTTTTCAGTCTTAACGTCAATGTGCCCCCTCTCCCTACGGGGTAGCGCAAACGAGGAGTCGACGATTGGACGACTTTGATTATTTGCCTAATGACTTCATCAGGAGGTGGAGCTGTTTTAGCTACTCGATTCACGTATTGCATAATGGTTTTCATTTCTTTTTCATATGGAGAACCTGAACGGACGGACACTCCTTGAAGTCCTTTCGACCAAATGTTTGTTTTGAATGACCCAGGCTCAATTAAGACGACATGTACTCCGTACGGCAACATTTCTAAACGAAGCGATTCGCTAAATCCTTCGACAGCAAATTTTGAAGCGACATATGGCCCCATCGCCGGAAAACCGATTCGTCCGCTAATGCTGCTAATGTTGATAATCTTACCGCTACGTTGCGTTCGCATAATCGGCAAAACAGCTTTTGTAACGGCAACTAATCCAAAAAAGTTCGTCGCAAACTGACGCTCCCACTCTTCAATTGAGAGTTCCTCGACAAAACCGCCAACGGCAACCCCTGCGTTGTTAACTAATACATCGATTCGTCCATAGCGATTAGTTACATCGTTCACGACCGATTCCACCGCAGCGAAATCGGTGACATCGAGAGATATGACTTCTATCTGATCATACACGCTGGCTTCAGACGCCACGGTTGTAAGCATTTCTTTGTTTTGCGTGTTTCGCATTGAAGCAACAACTCGATATCCTTCGCGCGCAAGTGCAATGCTTACGAGTAGTCCAAACCCGCTCGAGGCCCCTGTCACTAGCGCCACCGATGGGGAGTTTACATTTTGATTCACAACAATCCTCCTCGCTACGATAAAGACATATTTATTGAAATTAGATAACGATAGGTAATATTCCTGCCATTTTGAAAAATCGACCCCCATCACGTATTGATGGAGGTCGATTTTTTCTTTGGTTTAAGTTCTTTTGTTGTGACAACAAGCATAGCTCCACTCAACACAATCAGTCCCCCAATCATTTGAATAGACGATATGCTTTCATGTAAAAATACCATCGATAGAAGAAACGTCACGATCGGTTCTATCATACTTAAAATCGCTGCTTTTTTTGCACCTCAAACGTGACTATTTTTACAAAAATTTATGTGTTTGCTTCTTTTTTGATGAGAGAAAACACCACGTTCTCTTGTTTGCTGTAAATATTAAGTAAAATACCACTAAAGACAAAAGCTGCGCCAATAATATGAGTTAATGTCAAATGTTCATTAAAAAACATCGTACCCATCACAGTAGCAGAAATAGGCATGACATTAATGAAAACAGAGGCGGTTGAAGCACCTACTTTTTGAATGCCGTTATACCACCAAACGAAGCTGATCGCTGAAACAAAAATAGCAACGTATAGAACGCTCAACCAAACATCCCATCCGCTCGCTTCGATGGATGCAAAGGAAGTATAATATAGCGCAAACGGCGCTAGAAATAGAGTCCCAAAACCTGTTGCATATGTTGTTGCCGCAAGAGGACTAAACTTTTTCATCGCGATTTTTCCGATGACAGAGTATGTACTCCAGCTAAGACATGCCCCCACTAGCACGAGATCGATTGGGGAGAATCCTATGTCAATAAGCACAGAAGGGTGACCATCTGTAATAATATATATAGCTCCAAATACTGCAAGAAACATTCCTAGTACGCTTCTTCTGTTCAATTTTTCTTTTAAAAACAACGCAGATAAAAGCGTAATGAGCGGTGCATTGACTGCAATGACTAATGAACTTTTGACAATTGGTGCATATTTTGTAGCGATAAAAAAGAAAATGTTATATAAAAATACTCCTGTTAGGCCAAGAAGTGCTAACACTCCCCAGTCTTTTTTTACAGGGATGGGTCTATTTCGTTCTTTCCAATGCAATAGCGGAAATAAAATCAAACTAGCGCCGAAAAAGCGAAAAAAAGCAACTGACACTGGATGTAAAGTCGTCGTTGCGATTTTTCCAGCAACAAAGGCACCACCCCAAATGGTAGTGGTTAAAAATAAAAGTATATACGTGTTCAAATTTTTTGTTGACATGAAATATCCCCCTCGTTTATCTTTACATTTCTGTTATAATCAATTTTACAAGTATTTGGTCATAGGTGTTATTGATAATAATTGATATCGTTCATCAATATTTTTGATGGGGAGTTGGGGAGTATGAATCTTGATTATTTGCATACATTTCGTGAGGTAGCGAAATGGAACAGTTTTACGAAAGCTGGTGAAATGTTAGGATACGCCCAATCGAGTGTGACAACACAAATAAAAAAGCTAGAAGAGGAATTTGGTGTTGTTTTGTTTGAACGTTGGGGCGGGAAAATTAAACTGACATCTGCCGGAGTGGAACTACTTGAATATGCAAATAAGATTGTTAGTTTGATTGATGAGGCGAAACAAAGTCTTTCTGAGCAAACGGAGCTCGCTGGGAGTTTATCAATTGGCACGATTGAGTCAGTCGCTGGGTTTTATCTCCCACCTTATTTACAAGCATTTAAGCAAAAGTATCCAAGAGTAAATTTGCTGTTGCAACAAAACATTTGCAATCGGCTTGTCGAAGGAGTAAAGGAAGGGAAATATGATTTAGCTATTATTCTCGATGAAGAACGTGAAGACCCTGATTTACATGTGACTGTCATTAAACAAGAGCCGCTAGTTCTTGTTGCTAAACCAGACCATCGTTTAGCCCAGTTAGATGAAGTGGATATACGTATGTTAGGTGATGAAAAGCTTATTGTGACTGAACAAGGATGTAGTTATCGAGAAGTCATCGGAAATTTGTATCGTAATCATAGTATTCGTTTTGAGTATACGATTGAACTAGGGAGTATTGAAGCAATAAAACGATGCGTCGCTTATGGACTTGGCATCGCTTTTTTGCCACTTATGGCTGTAGAGTCTGAATTAGAGAAAGGGAGTTTAGTTCGCATCCTTCTTCCCGAGGCCGATATACACCTCTCCCTTCAACTTGTATATCATCGTAAAAAATGGTTGTCACGATCAATGAAACAATTGACGAGCCTCTTAGTGAGAGAAATTTAAGGAGAGCCAAACGGGGATCTTCTCGTTTGGCTCTTTAAGTTTACATAATTAAATTATGGGAAATAGATTGGATATATAAATCATAAGTTTATATTCGTCGTTTTACTCTCCTGTTTCCGCAAATCGCTTAATTCGCGCGCCAATTTCATCACGAACACGCTGGAAAACAACCCATTTTTCTTCTTCCGTCCCTTCTGCTTTTGCTGGATCGTCAAACCCCCAATGAACACGTTTGACATGCGGTGGTGTGACTGGACAATGATCGGCTGCGTGTCCACATAATGTAACGACTAAATCGGCTCTGTTTAAAATATCTTCATTGATAATGTCTGATGTTTGATTTGAAATATCGATCCCTACTTCTTTCATCGCTTTGACTGCGTTCGGATTTAAACCGTGGGCCTCAATGCCAGCACTATATACTTCCCATTCATCACCGAGATATTTTTTTGCCCATCCTTCTGCCATTTGGCTACGGCAAGAGTTTCCTGTGCATAAGAAATAAATGACTTTTTTCATTGCAATCGACTCCTTTTAATGAATAATAAGTAACCATATATATAACCCAACGAGCGTGATAAATAATGTTGGGATAGTTAAAATTAAACCGTTTTTAAAATAAGTGCCCCACGTAATTTTTACTCCTTTTGTTGAAAGGACATGTAACCAAAGAAGTGTAGCGAGTGAGCCAATTGGTGTAATTTTTGGTCCTAAGTCGGAACCGATCACATTGGCATAAATTAGCGCTTCCCGAATAATTCCTGTCGTATTTGTATCAGCGATGGCTAGTGCATCAATCATAACCGTTGGCATGTTGTTCATCACAGATGATAAAATGGCTGCGATAAACCCCATAGCAATCGTTGCTACAAACAATCCTTGCTTAGCGGCTCCCTCGATCAGATCAGCTAGAATGCTCGTTAGCCCGACGTTGCGCAATCCGTATACAACAACATACATTCCGATGGAAAAAAACACAACAGCCCACGGCGCTCCTTTTACTATTTGTTTCACATGGACAACTGGACTACGTTTCCCCATCCATAAAAACAATAACGCCACAGCACCAGCAATAAACGAAACAGGGATATTTACAAATTCACCGACAAAATAACCGACTAATAAAACCGCAAGAACGATCCAAGACAAGCGAAACATGCGCACGTCTTTAATCGCTTCGTATGGTTGTTTAATATGAGATAAATCATAACGTTTCGGAATGTCTTTTCGAAAATATAAGTAAAGTACCCCGATGCTCGCTGCGAGCGAGAAAAAGTTTGGAACGATCATCCGTGATGCGTACTCACCAAAACTAATACGGAAAAAGTCCGCAGAGACAATATTGACAAGGTTGCTGACAACAAGCGGTAACGACGTCGTATCAGCGATAAATCCGCTTGCTAAAATAAATGGTAATACGTTTCGTTCATCAAATTGTAGTGCACGCACCATAGCTAATACGATGGGTGTTAAGATGAGTGCAGCGCCATCGTTTGCGAAAAATGCAGACACTAAAGCACCGAGAATTGAAACAAATACAAACATGCGAATGCCGTTTCCTTTTGCAGCACGTGCCATATGTAATGCTGCCCATTCAAAAAAGCCAATTTCATCTAAAATTAAAGAAATAATAATGATTGCAATAAAAGCAAGCGTCGCATTCCAAACGATGTTCGTTACATCGATGACATCTTGAACATCAACAACCCCAAGAAGCAACGCTAATAAGGCGCCACCGCACGCCGACCAACCAATCGATAAATTGCGTGGTTGCCAAATAACAAAAACGAGGGTAACAAGAAAAATCAGTGATGCAAGAATAACGGAAAGCAAAAAACCACTCCTCTCTTTTTATTCGCACTGAATACGCATTCCTTTTTCCTTAAGTTGACGAATGTGTTCTTTTGGATCTAGCAAATAAGCGAAAATGCTTTGCATCATTGGATAAAACTCATGTTTTTTATTTAGTGAATAAAATACCCACTGCGCTCTTTTTGTTTCTTTCACTAAACCGTTATCTTTTAGTTTTCGTAAATGCTGGCTAATGGCAGGTTGGCTCATCTGTAATAGTTCAACGAGCTCACATACGCAACAATCTGTTTCATTTAGTATAGCCATGATCGTGAGTCTTGTTTTGTCGCCTAATAGCTTTAACATATTTGCCGCCTCTTCGATGTGATACATAATACCCCCTCCTTCATCCGTAAATTATTATATAATTATATACTTATATAAACAAGTAAAGATTTTGTAAAGAAAAAAGAGCTGATCCACTGATCAACTCTTGTCGCATAAAACTAATCGTCATCTACCGTCCATGTTATATTTGTTTTTGTTTGCTGTTGTTTCATTTTTCATTCTCCTTTCAACATGTATTTTTCGTCTAAATTAAAACAATTGGTACATTGAACATTTTCGATCCATCATCTTTTCTTCAACTTGTCGAATCAGCTGCTCTCGCTCTATTTCTTCAGCTGTCCATATTCGTCGTTGGATGGAAATCGTTAAAAAAAACAAATGAAATTTCATGATTTACTCACCCCCTTTCAGTAAAAAATCCGTTGGACAAAATCTTTCCGCGGATGGCACAAAAAAACGCAGGGAACACATCCTTCCCTGCGACATGCGATCGCTTGTGAAAAGGTGAATGATTTTCACATCGGGAGGACGGGCCAATCTTCTTTGTTCGTAACTATTCAGCCACATCATAAAGTGAGCTGAATATTTTTTGTATTTCTTGTCCATGATGTGAATATTGATAGACAAGGAGGTGAATCGCATGTTGACGATACAACAAGCTGTGTTTACAGTAGAGAGTTTAATTGGCAAAGTCCAACAACAAAAACAGCTCATTCATCAACTCGTTCAAGAAAATGAACATTTGCGTCACGAAATCAAACAGCTACGCAAAGAAAATGAACAACTGAAGTATCGCGTTCAAGAGCTGGAAGCACGCACGAAAAAAAACAGCTCCAATAGCCATTTGCCCCCATCTTCTGACCGTTTTCACACCCATTCTTCTCGCAAGCCATCTGGCAACAAGCCAGGCGGACAAGAAGGACATCAAGGAACGACGCTCCGTCAAGTGGAACGTCCACATCATCGCATCGTTCATCGTGTGCATACGTGTCAAGGATGTGGGGCTTCTTTGCGCGAAGTCAAACCGTTCAAAGTCGATATCCGTCAAGTGTTCGATCTCCCTCCCGTGACGATCGAGGTGACACAACATGAACGTGAAGTGAAATCCTGTCCACATTGCCGATGTGTTCAACAAGCGGAGTTTCCACCACATGTCACGAATCATGTGCAATACGGTCCACGTCTTACTGCACTCGTTGTTTATTTGCATCATATCCAATTGATCCCTTACAAACGTTTGAGTGATACGATCGAAGCATTATATCAACACTCGGTTAGTACGGGAACTCTTGCCAATATAGTGAAACGAGGACGCGAAGCGCTAGAATCGAATATGGACATCATCGAAGACGCCTTACTTGAATCCAACATCCTGCATGTCGATGAAACGAGTTTGCGTATCAATGGGAAACTCGCATGGGTGCATGTCGCGTGTACATCAAAATACACGTACTTGGCTTCTCACGCTTCTCGCGGAAAGAAAGCGACCGATGATATCGGGATTCTTCCCCGATATCAAGGAACGATGATGCACGATGGGTTCGGTACGTATCCAAAATACACGCAAGCCACCCATGCCCTTTGTCACGCCCATCATTTGCGTGAATTGAAGGGCTTCATCGAACAAGGACATACATGGGCATCGCGCATGACGACGTTTCTGTTAGCCGCCAAGCAAGCCGTCGAAGCTCATCACGGTGCACTTTCCGAAGAAGAAGCGAGACGGTGGGAACGAGTGTATGATCGCATCCTAAAAAGGGCACAGCACCGATTAGAAACGATGACGCCTCTTCCGAAAAAAGCACTCGCTTTTGTTCGACGGCTTCAGAAACGAAAGAAAGAAGCGCTGCGTTTCTTACGTGAAGCTCACGTTCCCTTTGACAACAACCAAGCCGAACGCGATCTTCGCATGGTCAAAGTGAAAGAGAACATTTCGGGTACGTTTCGCGAAGAAACATTCGCCCAGTCTTTTTGTATCACAAGAAGCATCGTTTCCACACTCGCGAAACACGAAAAAAACGTGTGGGACTCGTTATGTCTTCTGTTGACGGGCGACACGCTCGATCGTGTTCTTTCTATCACTTAGGGCATTTTCTATCACGGAGATGCCCTATTTGTGTTGCGCTTTTTTACATACTACTATCGGGGTGAATAGTTACCTTTGTTCAATTGCGCCATGTACTTCTGTCATTGTTGTCATAACTCTTTCCTCCCTTCCAAAATCAATTGATGTAGTAAATTATATACACAATAAGATAAGTTTGTAAATATATAATAAAAATTTTTCCAAACAGATCACGAAGATATGTATATGAAAGAAAACAAAAGGTATGCAAGGACAGATGCATCATTTTTTGTCTTTTAAGCAAATTGTCCATCGATGTACGATATATTTTCTTGTGCTATTTATTATTTTTGACTATGATCAAAAAAGAACATGTAGAAAGGAGATCTTTATGAAACATACAGACATATATATCTTATCCGGATTTCTTGGGAGTGGTAAAACGACATTATTAAAGCGGCTACTGCAACATGAAAAAGAACATGGACGGAAAGTCGCTGTTGTGATGAATGAAATTGGCCAAGTGTCCATTGACTCACATGCTGTTTCAGAAGATGCTGTACTAAGCGAATTATTAAGCGGCTGTGTATGTTGTACCATTCAAGATCAATTTGAAGTAGAGCTTTATTCGTTGCTTCAGCAACATTCATTAGATGTCATTTACATTGAAACAACAGGGGTAGCGCATCCTGTTGAAGTGCTCGATGCGTGTGTGTCGCCATTACTTGCTCATCGTCTTCAAATGAGAGGTATCATGACGACAATCGATGCAACACGTTGGATGAATCGTCAACAACTCTCCATTCCCTTGCAAATGTTGTTAAAAGAACAAGTTCGTCACGCGGATGTATTAATTGTCAATAAGACAGATGAATTACGCCCAGAAGAACAAGCAAAATTGTCCTTTGAGTTGCAAACGATTAACAATGAAGTACGTACAATTTTTACAACATTTTCTAACGTACGAATGGAAGATATTCATTTGTTATCGAAGCGGGTAAGAAACGAGCATGAGCGAATGAACATCGAAAGATTACGCATTCAAACATACGTACATACATTTACAAACCCAATTGATTTAGATGTGTTCGAACAATGGGTACGGCAGTTACCTGATACCATTTACCGAATGAAAGGGTTTTTACGCTTTACTCATACAAGTGGGGTTTATTCTTTTCAGTATGCATACGGTACACCGCTCTATATGAAAGAGGAAATGAATGTTCCGCTACATTTTGTTGTGATTGGTGAACAATTGGATAAACAAACACTAAAACAACAACTCGATAATATGCAAAAAGGAGAAGGTTAATATCCCTCTCCTTTTACTTTCGTCCAAAGTCCGCTTTAATTTCTCCCCATTGCTCGGTTTCCCATTTCATAATTTCATTCGTATAATGGTGCGTGCGTAACCACGCTTCAGCACGTTCAACAAGTTGCCAGGCACGTTCTGTTTCAGCGTTGCGAACGAGTGTTGTATTCGCTTTTTTTCCTTTTACCCATTTTATAGCTGTTGCCGAATCAGAATAAATTGGCAAATTTTTGTTTTGTTTTTGTAACCATGCTAACGCGTGGACAATGGCTAAAAACTCCCCAATGTTATTTGTTCCGATCATCGGTCCAACATGAAACAACTCTTTTCCTGTTTTTGTATGCACTCCTCGATACTCCATCCATCCTGGATTTCCGCTACATGCCGCATCTACGCAAATACTTTCCTCTACATAGTTCGTTGCAAGCACTGTATTTTTTTTCGTTCGGTTTACAAACGGACCAGACGCAAATGCTTGTTCTGCTTCTTTCCTTGATGGAAATGAGCGATACTTTGCTCCAGGAATACCAATGACGTGCGGTTTACACTCGTCCCAAGAAGAAAAAATGCCTGTTTTCGCCCCTTGCCAAACGACATAATATTTTTTCAATTTGTCACATCCTCACGAATTGGAATAAAGAAACAAAGTTGAAGGTCACAAAAGAAGGAATGACAGAGGAGATATGGCGGAGGAGGGGGGATTCGAACCCCCGCGGGCTTTGACACCCCTATCGGTTTTCGAGACCGACCCCTTCAGCCGGACTTGGGTACTCCTCCGTACGTTGGGGTGCCAAAGAAATTATAGCGAAAACATGATTTTTCGTCAATTACTTTTTTGTTTTTCAATATAGTCAACAAGCCCCATCGCACATACTTGTAAATCAAGTTGAAGCACTTTATATACATCTGCATTATCGGGTACTTGCTGTTTGCGCAAAAATGTTTGAACGTTGTCGAATAAAAGTTGGAAAACAGCTTCCGTTTTTTCTATAAAGGATTGATTTTTTTGCTTATTTACGATATCGCGACCTATTTGCACGAAGATCGGTAGCCAGTAATGTAGCTGATCCCAAACCGTCTGCACATGGGTTGACATACCAAAATGGCCAAAATAGATGCGCTCTGGATGTAACGACATGAATCTTTTAATCAAAGCTTGCATCGCTTCTGGGTCAAATTGATTTGGTGATGTAGATGGCAAATATAACTCCACGTCATATGAAAGTAACTGTGGATAAAAAACACCTGCCGTATCACCTGTAAAAATACCGTTGCTTTTTTCGTCATAAATAGAGAAATGGTGATTCGCATGCCCTGGTGTATGAAGAAACGTTAATGTACGATTTTTTCCGATTTGTAACGTTTCCCCATCTTCTTTTACAATTAATCGCTCTTCAGGAATGGGAACAATCGGGTCAAATAAAGCATCAAACGATTCACCATAAACGGCTTTTGCCCCTTCAATGAGACGAGATGGATCGGCCAAATGTCGCATTCCCTTCGGATGAACAAATACGCGAGCGTTTGGACAATGTTTTAATAACACTCCTGCTCCACCCGCATGATCTAAATGAATATGTGTAACGATAATATTTTTTACATCGTGTAAATCAATAGAGAGTGCCTCTAGTCCTTTAAGTAAATGTGGGATAGACGGGCTTGCACTTGTTTCAATAATTGTCACTTCTTCTTCACGAAAAACATACGCTCCTGTTCGTTGGGCAGTTTGTAGATCATATAAATCAATAAGCGAAATGCCAAATCCTAAATCAACATGGTGTCCCATACTTATTCTCCCCTCGTCTGTTCAATAAGTCTAGCGAAATGATAAACAATTTTTGCGGTTAATCCCCAAATGACTTTGTCTTTGTAGTAATAAAAATGTTCTTCAATTTGCCTTGGCCGCCAATTATACTGTCTTCCCCCAGGAATATCGTCAAATGGAAAATCGTCTTCAGGCTTTGGTTCGAATTGAACACGATATATTTGTGGCTTCGTTTCAATAAAAAAAGATAACGGGACGGTAAATACATCTTCCACTTCTTTTTTATTAATTTGCATGTGTGCGTTATTCACAAATGCAACAAACGGATAAATGACCATCCCAAATGGTGAAAGCACATAATCAAGTGGAACGACATGTGTAATATGTTCTGTTTCAATCCCCAACTCTTCACATGTTTCCCGAATGGCTGTTTCTTGTGGATTTTGATCACATGCATCCATTTTTCCACCCGGGAAACAAATTTCACCGGGCTGGCGACGTAACTGAAATGAGCGTACTTCAAATAAGACAAACACGTCATCATGTTGACAAATAAGCGGGAGAAGTACAGCATATTTCGCGTATGAGTTGAAATCCATGATTGCTGGTGTTCGCTGCTGTAGTTCATTCATTGTAGTATAAATCACTTTCTTCATCAGTAAACATCCCTTTTCGTAAATACATAAAAAGAAACGATCAGCGCGACAAGTGCCCAAGTGGCTAGCACAGTCATCGAAAAAGAAAGTGTCATCCCATCAATGGGTGGCGCCATGCCGCTAACATAACTTGTGAGTCGTAAATTCACCATAAACAAATATTTCGCAGACGTCCACGATGACACCATATTTGATAAAATCGCTCCTGAAATGAGAGCGGCAAGCATAATTCCCATCACGGCAGCTGTGCTACGTAGTAATACCGATAACATGAATGTTAATGTGCCGACAACGAGCGAAACAAAGAAAGCGAGACCAAATTCGATAAGCAAGTATTTCCATTGAGGGATCAGATGGACAGCTGATGTATTTAATTCTTCACCTTGAATCAAAAATCCTGTTAAAAGCGGCAAATTCCATCCACCATATCCAAATACAATGCCAGAGATAGCGTATGATAATAGAGCGACAGAAAATACGATAAACGACGTAGATAACATCATCGCGATATATTTGCTCATTAAAACTTTCCATCGTTTCACTGGACGTGTCAACAGCAGCTTGATTGTTCCGCCGCTTGCTTCTGACGAAACGAGATCAGCTGCAATGACCATAACAAGGAGCGGTAAAAATAACTCGATGGAGTTTTCGATAAACATGCGCATAAATGTTGGAGCACCGGGTGCCATTGGATTAATGTCGTTGTCTAAATAATATTGTTGTTGCTGTAAACGGATTTTAAGAAACTTTTTCCATTCCTCGGAAATTCCTGTTGAATTTAATCGGTTTTGTGTGTCGATGATTTGTTGTTGTAGCTGTGTACGCCAATCTGTCGTTCCGATCCGTTCTCGAATCGTTTCGATTTGTTTAAATTGCGCGTATGTAAATAAGCTAACAAGAACAGCAACGATCGCTGCGATAATAAACAGTCGTTTTTTACGAACAATTTTTAACATTTCATTGTATACAAGATTAATCAATCGTTTCCCCTCCCGTTAATTCAATAAATAAGTCTTCTAGTGTTGGAAGCTTTCGTTCAATTCCACTGACATATATCCCTGCTTCAATTAAACGAGCATTGCAACGCGCAATCGTTTCGTTTGATTCATACATTGTCACGAGCGCTCCATCTTTTTCACCAAGCACAGTCGTTTCATTTTGTAGTATTTGTTTTGCTTTATCTACCGGATCAACACTCCAATATGTCCGAGCTTGTTCTTGTAGCAAATGTTCAACCGTATCAATGCGAATAATCTGCCCTTTAGACATAATCGCCACACGGTCACACATGAGTTGTATTTCACTCAATAAATGTGATGAAACGAGCACACTTAACTGTTCTTTTTCAGCAAGCGATCGAATAAACTGTCTCATTTCACGAATGCCGACAGGGTCTAAACCGTTTGTTGGTTCATCTAAAATAAGTACCCTCGGTTTCCCCAGCAACGCTTGCGCAATGCCAAGTCGTTGACGCATGCCGAGCGAATATGTGCGCACGAGATCATGAATCCGATTTTGTAGACCGACGAGTTCAACCACTTCTTGAATGCGATGAGCTGTAATTCCCGGAACCATTCGTGCGAAGTGTTCAAGATTTTCCCAACCGCTTAAATATGGATAAAGTTCAGGGTTTTCAACAATACAGCCAATGTGTTGAATTGCTTTTGTAAATTGTTTTTGTAAATCATATCCACAAATTGAAATCGTTCCAGATGTCGGTCGAATCAATCCGACAAGCATGCGAATCGTTGTCGTCTTCCCTGCGCCATTTGGACCTAAGAAACCAAACACTTCCCCTTTTTTTAGCGAAAACGAAAGTCCTTTAATAATTTCTTTTTTTCCAATGGTTTTTCGCACGTTTTGCACAACTAATGTCTCTTCCATTATTTCTCTCCTTTCGTTAACGTAATGAGTGAAGCAACACGTTCACCAATTCGCTTATACCCTTCCTTATTAGGATGAAATTTATCTGTATATAAATAGTCGTTTACTTGCAGTTCAAACAAATCATATGTCGGAACGCAAATGATTGACTTATAGTTGGCTGCTACTTCAGATGCTGCATAATTCCAACTACGTACAACGGCAGATGTTTCTTTTCCGTTATCTAAATCATTAAATGGATTATACAAAGCGACATAAAATACTGGGGCGTTGCTATTCGCTGTACGAATGAGTCGGAAAATCGTATGCAGCTGCTCGACAAATTTCTTTTTTTCTTTTTCAATTTGAGTATGGGATAAGTCTCTCAATGCTTCGCCACCGCGAAACAAGTCGTTTCCTCCGATCGTCATTAAAATAATGTCCGCTTCTTTTAATTGCCGCTGCACTTCTTTTTGTTTCAGTTGGCTAATCAATTGCGCAGATCGTTGTCCTTTAATGGCTAAATTGGTGAATTGAACGGGTTGATTTGCCCGTTTTTTTAGTTCATCTACAACATATCCAACGTATCCTTTCCCTGTTTCATCCCCTGTTCCACGCGTTAATGAGTCGCCAAGAGCGACAATCGAAAGTCCATTATTTTTCTGTATGTTTGAAGTTGTTGTTTTTGGTTGTTTGATCGAGGAAGCTTCGTAAAAAAATTGGTCTTGAATAGTGACGATTAAACCGATAGCCCATAATAGTGTTGTTGCGGTACAAATCAATACGATCATCGTAATTATTCGTTTAGACACAATATCACCCTTTCGTTGTTTTCTATGTACCATCATAAACCATTTGTTGCTCAAACGCATAATGAAAACATGCAAAAAAGCGAGCACAATCGCTCGCTTTTAAAATTTTGCTTGATAATGTTCAATCTCCCAAGCATGAACAGCTGTTCGATAACTATCCCATTCGTTCTTTTTCATTGCTACGTATTCGTTAAATACATGATCTCCTAATGTATGACGGCCAATCGTTCCGTTTTCTAATTCTTCAATCGCTTTCCCTAAACTACCTGGAAGGTTTTCAATACGAAGCTCTTTACGACGTTCATTCGTCATATGGAAAATATCTTCGTCGATTGGTGCTGGGCAAGTGAGCTCTTTTTCTACTCCATCAAGCCCTGCCTCAGCAATAACTGCAAATGCTAAATACGGATTGGCAGATGGATCTGGACAACGAAGCTCAACTCGTGTTGCCAATCCTCGTTTTGCAGGGATGCGAATTAATGCGGAGCGGTTCGATGCCGACCACGCAATATAACAAGGCGCTTCATATCCTGGGACGAGACGTTTATATGAATTTACAAGTGGATTCGTAATAGCTGCGAAACTTTTTACATTGTGTAATAAACCAGCAATGAATTGGTATGCCGTTTCAGATAATTGATTGTCGTCCGATGGATCAAAGAAAGCATTTTCTTCACCCTTAAACAGCGACATATTTACATGCATGCCTGAACCGTTAATACCAAAAATTGGTTTTGGCATGAACGTAGCGTGCAATCCGTATTTTTTAGCAATCGTTTTTACGACCCATTTGTATGTTGTGGCGTTGTCAGCAGCACCTAACGCATCGGCATATTTGAAATTAATTTCATGTTGACCCTCAGCAACTTCATGGTGTGAGGCCTCGATTGTAAATCCCATTGCTTTTAACGCACGATAAATATCTAAGCGAACGCGTTCTCCAAGATCTTTTGGAGATGGCTCAAAATAGCCACCGCTATCTTGTGGTTTTGTTGGGTTTCCGTTTTCATCCGTTTCAAATAAGAAGAACTCTAACTCAGGACCAACGGAGATCGTGTATCCTTTTTGCTTTGCGCGTTCCACCGTTTTTTTCAATACGTTGCGCGGGTCTCCTTCGAATAATGTTCCGTCCGGATTGACAACAGAACAAAGAAAACGGGCTTCTGCGTATCCATCTTCTACAGTCCACGGCAATACTGCGAACGTTTGTAAGTCAGGAAGTAAATATAAGTCTGATCGATTAATTGGTGAAAAACCTTTAATCGAAGATCCATCAAACATAATTTTCCCTTCTACTACATCATCTAGTTGTTCCGTTGTAACCGTGACGTGCTTTAAAACTCCTTCAATATCAACAAATTGTAAATGCAGCAATTCAACGTGTTTTTGTTTGATGATTTCTTTAATTTGTTCAAGTGTCGAAGTGTTTGTTTGTTCAGAAACAAGCAATTCATTCATGTTACATTACCTCACATTCTTATGTATAGTTTTATAACATGAGTTTATTATATGGAATCATTGTTCTTTTTTCAATAGTTTTTTATCAAATTTTCTGTATTTTTATTTAAAAAAGGACACGCTTCCTATGAGCGTGTCCGAATAAACAAAAACGACGGAAACCCTACCTCTCTTCCGTCCTTGCAGCTCCGAAGCTGCGCCAGTGAGAATTTGTTTTGTTACATATAAAAACTAAAAATGGGATCTCGCGAAAAGCGAGACCCCGTACGTTTGACTATTTATGCTTTTTGGACGTTTGCCGCTTGCGGCCCACGGTTACCATTCACGATGTCAAATGTTACTTTTTCGCCTTCTTCCAACGTTTTGAATCCAGTACCTTGGATCGCTGTGAAGTGAACGAATACGTCTGTACCTCCGTCCGTCTCAATGAATCCAAAACCTTTCTCTGCATTAAACCATTTTACTTTACCTGTGTTCATGTGAAATTCCTCCAAAACAATTTTAAAAATTGACCACCGTTTCATTACTCATAAAACAAAAGCTGCACTTCTGTCAAGTCCTTATAAGATGAACCCGACAAAGGTGCAGCTTATAACGATCATTGATATAACGAACGAAATGGTACTTCTTAAGTATATAGGCTTAAAAAGAAAATGTCAAATGTTTTTTTATTTTTCTTTCCATTTGATGCTACAACCGATGCTTGGCTTTTGTTCTTTCGGAACAGGTTTCCCTAAAAGCAATGCATCTAAAGCGGTACGAATAGAAGATCCAGTCACTGGGATTCCATTATTTGGACGTGAATCATCGAGTTGACCGCGGTAAACGCATTTCAATTCACCGTCAAATATGTAAAAATCCGGCGTACATGCAGCTTGATATGCTTTTGCGACTTCTTGTGTTTCATCAAATAAATATGGAAACGGATATCCGAGTTGTTCGGCGACTTCTTTCATTTTTTCTGGAGAATCGTCTGGATATTTTTCTACATCATTTGAATTAATGGCAATAAATGAAATTCCTTTTGGTTGATAATCGTTGGCGAGACGGACAAGCTCCTCTTGAACATGTTTAACAAATGGGCAATGATTGCAAATGAACATGATTACTGTTGCAATATCCGATTTGACGTCTTCTAACCGAACGATTTGTCCATTGATCACGTTGACAAGTTCAAACGACGGAGCTTTCTCTCCTAGTGGAAACATATTTGATTCAACAGCTGGCATACAAATCACCCTTTCTTTTTTTGTTCATTTACTATTATAGCAAAATGTACAAATCACAAAAAATAAGCGAGCTTGAGCCCGCTTATTTTTTGATTAGCTGTCCTCGTGTAACGCCGAGTTGATTAATAGCTTTTAATGTGCGCCATACGCTTGTACCGCTCCGTTTGCCTTCGAGCGCTTCGCGATATAATGTGATGACTTCTTCTACTTTTTTCGAGGACTCTTCCAAAAACTCGACACGATACGAACGAACACCGAGGGATAAAAAGTGTGGAATATACTCTGCCCCAGATTGTTCAATGGCGTTGTACACTGTATTTCGGCAGCCGATATCGACACGAACTGGATGAAGCATACCGATACGATCTCGCAAGGAGACACGATGCTTTTCACATGGTCGTCCACAGTTTGTAAAATCGGTTCCTTCACTTAAAAATGTACAGTATACACAATGTTCAGTATGAAACATCGGTAAATGTTGATGAATAACAATTTCAATATGTTCGGTTGGTGCTGCCTCAAGTAAATCGATCATTTGTTGAATATTTAAATCGTAGGAAGGGGTAATGCGATCAAATCCCCGAGATAAAAACAATTGTGCAGCCAGATGATTTGAAATATTAAGTGAAAAATCACCAATTAACGCTTGTTCAACTAATTGACTCGTATAATATTGTACCGCTCCTAAACTACGCACTAAAATGGCATCTGGTTCAGCTTTTAAAATTCCTCTCAAAATCCCATTTTCCCCCGGCATATGAATGCGTGGAGTAGCTAAAGCGATCGGTTTATTCATGGCTCGTGCAATCTGTACAGCTTTTGGATAATCGGTTGTAAATTCGAAATCCGCATACACCATGTCTACATCTGTATCACATGCTGCTTCGACTTGTTCAAGCGTACGACAGAGCGCCATTAAAGAAGGGTTTTCTGCTCGTTGTTTTTGTCGATAAGAAGATGTTAAATCAACGGCTTGCTTGATGTATAGCCGCGGACGTTGCCGTTTTTCAATAAGCTGTTCAACGGCTTGTCTTCTTATTCGGTTTAATTCTTTAACTGGAAGAATAACATTGTCTGTCGTATGCATATAAACGTCTTGTAATTCAAAAATCGTTCCGCCTAATCTGCCGAACTGTTCTTTTATAAAATCTAGTGTTAATGGTCGCTTTTGTGCCACATCTAACAACTGCTCAGATTGAACAGTTACTTCATTACCTGTCGTTTCATCGCGCCATGTTGAAATGAGCGGTTTTCCTGCTTCGCCGTACACGCGTACAGTTAGTGGGAACAGGCGATATGGTCGTTCAGTTTCGAATGTTTTGCGCAAGCGACGTTCAAGCTCTTGGTCGCTCGTTTTCCAAATGCGGTCTCCGACATGTACGCGTGTTAAATTGACGTCATGTCGACCTGGGATGATTTCAACAAGCCCTTTTTCGACTTCTCCTTCGATTTTTTTTCCGTTTTTTCGTAAGTCATACACGCGTCCGCCTTCTTCTTTTTCCTCTGGGCGGCCTGCATCAAATACGATGCCATCCCCACGTTTTAACGGGGCTTGTAGTTCGCATAAAACCCCGTCTTTTAATACTTTTTTGACCGTTCCAAGAAATACACCACGGCTTTTCGGGAATGTTCCGTCAACAAGCTGTTTGTTATTCGTTCCTTTTAAAAAGCCATGTGTAAATCCTCGACTAAAGCTTTGTTGTAGTTCACGTATTTCCTCAGGTGAAGGAGTATAATGGCGTCCTGCTAAATATTCATCAATAGCTTTTCGGTATTTGCTGACAACATTCGCTACATATTCTGGTGACTTTAATCGCCCTTCGATTTTAAACGTGCTCACTCCCGCCTCAATGAGCTCAGGGACGAGATCAAGAGCAGCTAAATCTTTTGGTGAAAGTAAATAAGCAACGTTCCCCATTTCTTTTTGTTCGCCATCAACAATTAAATCGTATGGCAGACGACACGCTTGTGCGCATTCTCCGCGATTGGCTGAACGCCCACCCCACATTTCTGATGTTAAACATTGTCCTGAGTATGATACACAAAGTGCTCCGTGAACAAAAACTTCCAACGGGACATTCGTTTTCTCAGCAATTTTTTGGATGTGTGTTAAATTATTTTCACGACCAAGCACCACCACTTCCAAGTTATAAGGCTTCAGAAACTCGACCGCTTCCGGCGATGTAACGGTCATTTGTGTTGATCCGTGAATCGGGAAATCAGGCGACAAATCGCGGATAAGTTTAACAAGTCCTAAATCTTGGACGATCAGTGCATCTACTCCTGCATCTATACATGCTTCAACGAGCTGCTTTGCTTCTTCTAGCTCATTTTCAAACACTAAAATATTAAAAGTAACATATCCACGAACGTTGTATTTATGCAAATAAGCCATGACATCTTTTAATTCTTCCATGCGAAAATTTTTCGCTCGTACACGTGCATTATATTTGTCGACACCAAAATAAACGGCGTCTGCTCCATTGGCAACAGCAGCACGAAGACAATCCCAATCTCCCGCTGGCGCTAACAGTTCAATTTTTCTCACAGCTGGTCAACCTCTCTATTTTTTTTATCATGAACAACAATATATTACCGAATATCCCCCTCGTTTGCCAACAAAGAAAAAGACCTGAACGTACAGGTCTTTCAGCTTGTCGACAAAGTCGACAAGCTGTTTTAATATATAGGTATAAGGGTATAGGAGGGGGAAATCGGATGCTTCAACGTCATCAAGAAGATCGTAGACATGTGGAAACAACGGTAAAGATTGATGACCTTGTTCCTGAGGATCACCT
>NZ_JAIWYK010000021.1:0-5842 GCF_022030075.1 Anoxybacillus sp. LAT27 | reverse complement strand
AAAAAAAACCTCCACGATTGTGAAGGCTTAAAACATCCGATATCCTTTTTTTCTCAGCGTCTGGATAACGACACCTGAGACAATAGCACCAACAATACCGCTACTTAAAATAATTAAATCGGCGCTTGCTAATGATTCGATTCGCTCTTTCACATGGGCGAGCGAAGCGGATGGACTTGTCACGTAGTCCATTACAGAAATTTGATCAATCCACAATAATAAAACAAATGGACTTAATATCGCCATCGTCCACGTCGTCCGCAAAATCATATTTAATAAAAACCCGATACCGAAAAATAAAACGAAAAACAATAAAACAGAAATGAATAAAACCGGGATGCTCATCTCCATACGTTTCACCTCCAATACACCATTTTTAGTGTACTGAAAGCGAAAACATCAGTCAATTATTGCTTCATGACTACTTCATCTTTCGCTACACCTGTTCCCTCACAATAATGGCATGTTTCAGACCCACCAACCGCAACATGAACATAACCGTTTCCTGCACAATATTGACACGTTGTCTTATTCATAATCCCTCTCCTTTTTCTTAATTTTCTGATAATTATATATAAAAATCAATGATTTGTAAAGGAAAAACGAGCGAAAAATTTCTTCGCTCGTTTTTATAGTAATTTAAATTTTCCTTTTTTCGCAACGAGTGTTGGGCCACCGATTAAGTAAAGGGCACGGTTGTCAATCACTTTTTTCATCACACTCGCCTTTGTGCCCCAAATTTTCTTACCGAACACAACCCCGATGGCATCATCGTGACCAAGCGAACATACCGTTCCTTTTAAGTCTGGTTTAAACGGCTGTAGTTCACCCTGTCCACGAATTAATACAGCTAAGTTTTTCGCGCAAACTTCCCCTTGTTGCATTGCAATTTGGGCAGTTGGCGGGTATGGACGGTTCGTTTCTTCGTTAATGATTAACGCACAGTCCCCGACAACAAATACATCTTCATGTCCTGGGGCACGCAAGAAAGGATCGACTTTGACACGACCTCGCATCGCTTCAAAGCCCGATTCGTCAATGACGCGACTTCCACGTACTCCAGCCGCCCATACAACTGTTCCTGCTTTAATTTCTTCAACTTGGTCATCTTTGCTAACAATAATACCTTCTGGCGTACATTCTTTAATCGCTGTCCCAATTTTAAATTCGACACCTTTTTTCTCAAGCACATTTACCGCATATTCAACAAGTTCTGGGTCAAAGCCCGGAAGAACTGTAGGCGCTGCCTCCACGCAAATGATACGCACTTTATTTGGATCCACATCATACTCACGGCAAAGTTCTGGCACGCGGTTTACGAGCTCCCCTAAAAATTCGATACCTGTAAACCCTGCACCACCAACTACAATCGTCAAACGCTCATCGCGTTTTTCCTCTTCTGTGCTATATGTCGCAAACTGATACTCAATATGTTCGCGAATTTGGCGAGCCGCGTTAACGTTGGCAATTGAAAAAGCATACTCTTTTAGTCCTTTAATGCCAAACGTTTCAGATTCAAATCCAAGCGCAACAACTAAATAATCATATGTTAACGGCTCATGATTTTGAAGCAGCACTTCCTTTTGCTCAAGGTTGATTTTTTCAACCGTATCTTGAATGAATTTCACTTTGCTTTGGTCGATGACGTCAGCAATCGCATAGCGAACGCGCTCATGATGTAACGTTCCTGCTGCCGCCTCATGCAACCAAGTTGACTCGTAATGATAATCATGTTTGTTGACAAGCGTAATGCTTGCTTCGTTGACGCCAATCATTTTTTGTAAACGCGTCACTGTCATCAATCCACCATAACCTGCACCTAATACAACAACATTTGGCTTCTTCAAGCGAATCACTTCCACCTTTTCTTATTTTTTTTAGCTTGCGCTTTTTGAACGATTTTTATCGTTTAGAAAGTTTGTGAATTTATTCACGAAATAGACCAAAAAAATACAACGTTTTGTAACAAAGTTGTCATTTCTACGTTAACATCTTATTCTTTTTTTCTCTCTTTTTCAAGAGTTATTTGTTCAATTTTTAGTCATAATTTTTGTCGAGTTCATGTCGAAATTTTCAAAACAACAAAAGCGTTTACCCATTTTTTATGGTATGATAATACATGAAAATTTGCGTTTTAGGAGGAATGAACGTGAAAGAAGATCAAAAATTATACGATATTACCATTATCGGCGGTGGACCTGTCGGCTTATTTACAGCGTTTTACGGCGGCATGCGTCAAGCGAGCGTCAAAATTATCGAGAGTCTTCCGCAACTCGGTGGACAACTTTCTGCACTTTACCCTGAAAAATACATATATGACGTAGCGGGCTTCCCGAAAATTCGCGCCCAACAACTCATTGACAACTTGAAAGAACAAATGAGCAAATTTAACCCGACCGTTTGCTTAGAACAGTCTGTCGAGAAGTTAGAAAAATTGGAAGATGGGACATTTAAACTAACGACAAATAAAGAAATTCATTATTCAAAAGCGGTCATCATTACTGCTGGAAACGGTGCATTTCAGCCTCGGCGTTTAGAGCTCGAAAGCGCGACACAATATGAAGGTAAAAACTTACATTACTTCATTGACGATTTGAATAAATTTGCAGGTCAAAATGTGCTTGTATGCGGTGGTGGTGACTCTGCAGTTGACTGGGCGCTTATGCTTGAACCGATTGCTAAAAAAGTAACGATCGTGCATCGACGCGATAAATTCCGCGCTCACGAACATAGCGTTGAAAATTTAATGAACTCATCCGTTGATGTAAAAACACCGTTCGTTCCTGTCGAATTGATTGGAGATGAAAACGGTATCAAACAAGTCGTTTTAGAAGAAGTAAAAACAAAAACGCGTGAAACGATTGACGTTGACGCAGTCATTGTTAACTACGGCTTCATTTCTTCCCTTGGCCCAATTAAAGAATGGGGATTAGAGATTGAGAAAAACTCGATTAAAGTAAATTCCAAAATGGAAACAAACATTCCAGGGGTATATGCGGCCGGCGATATTTGCACATACGAAGGAAAAGTGAAATTAATTGCTTGCGGATTTGGTGAAGCACCAACAGCAGTTAACAATGCGAAGTCATACATCGATCCAAACGCAAAAGTACAACCACTTCATTCTACATCGATGTTTGAGTAATTCGAAGCCCCTCTCTTAAGGGAGGGGCTTCGAATGATCATTTTCATTCGTCACATTTTCAATCGTAGTAGCTACTTCCTCCTCCGGTAAAGAGGCTCGCAACTGCTCCATTTCTTTTTCTAACTTTTTTGTATAATTTCGCATCTTTACAAACTTCCATCCACCAACAAGAAAAACGATGAGAGCCCCCAGTGTAACAGAGCCTAATATGACAATCACTAATGGTGTCTCAAAATAGCCGACGATATAATTCACTTCTACATTTTGAATATTTGCGATAGAAAATAGCGCCACTAGCAATGCAAATATAAGCCCTAAAATAATATTTCTTTGTCCTTTCACATTCATCCCTCCCTAACATTCCTCTGGAGTACCAGCATGAGTCGCTGTACGGAACGATGAACCGCAACCACATGAAGCAATAGCGTTCGGATTATGAATCGTAAATCCGCCCCCCATCGCTCCTTGTTCATAATCAATCGTCGTTCCTTTTAATACAAGTGCACTTTCTTTATCGACTAATATGCGCAAACCGTCTTTCTCAAACTCATGATCATCTTCACGTTTGTTGTGATCAAATCCCATCGCATAAGATAATCCACTACATCCCCCACCATACACACCGACACGAAAATAAGCGTTTTCTTCTCCGCTTTCTTTCATCATCTGTTTCACTTGCTTCACTGCTTTTTCGGTTAACAAAACGATTTGTTCCATTCGATATCACTCCTTTTTAATAGTAGTATACACCTGTACAAATAGTTTCAGCTGCCCCTCGCATCAACACATCACCATTTTCTTTCCACGTAATGTACAAATCTCCACCAGCTAAATGGACAACAATTTCTTCGTTTCGCTTCGTTTTTCCGTTTAATACGGATGCCACAACCGCTGCACAAGCCCCTGTACCACATGCTTGCGTCACACCGGAACCTCTCTCCCACACACGAAAATGAAGTTCGCGGTCGTTCACCACTTCTACAAACTCTACATTAATTCCTTCTGGAAAACGCTCATCTTTTTCAACAATCGGTCCAAGAGAAGTGACGGGAGCATCCTCGATTTGATCCACATAAAACACAGCATGAGGATTCCCCATCGATACACCTGTCATATAATACGTATGCCCTTCAAATTCGATCGGTTCACTAACGACAATATCATCCTCTTTTCCTATCATCGGTATTTCAACACGAGATAAACGAGGTTTTCCCATATTTACTTCTACACTATTGACCTTCCCATCTTCAACAAACACACGAGCTTCTACAAGACCTGATAACGTTTCAATGAGAAACTGTTCCTCCTGAACAATTCCGTGTTCATATGCATATTTCGCTACACACCTCAACCCGTTGCCACAGTTTTTTCCTTCCGATCCATCGCTATTAAAAATACGCATTTTCACTGGAGCTACATCGGACGGACAAATTAAAATAAGCCCATCTGAACCAATTCCCGTATGCACATTTGACACACGTTTTGCAATATGTGATAGCTCCTCCTCTGCTAAATGCTCTGTAAACATATTGACATAAATATAGCTATTCCCTAAGCCGTGCATTTTCGCAAATGAAAAATGTCTCATATTGTCCCTCCGCGTATCCGTTTAATAAAACTATACATCGTCATCATAACCGTGACAACTTTTTTTACAAATACATAAAAAGTCACAGGCAACACGAACATCGTATAGTATAATATGACTATCAACTATACGAGGTAGGGAACATAATGGATGTCTTATACGATCGTACCGTTACATGTCTTGTTTGCAAACAAACATATACAACGAAAAAAGTTCGTTCACGTTTCATTCGCCCAATCCAACACGACACTGACTTTTGTTCATATTATGCAAACGAAGAAGCGAATCCGTTTTTATATTACGTCCATGTTTGTCCACACTGTGGATTTGCGGCAACAGAGGAATTTTCAACATATTTCCCACCACAAACATTGGAAACAATCCAACAAAATATTTGCGCCAATTGGCGTGGGAAAAACTACGGTAGGGCGCGAACATTTGCTGAAGCGATTGATACATATAAACTCGGCATTTATTCTGCCACATTGAAAAAAGAAAAACATATTGCACTTGCTGGACTTTATATGCGTCTCGCATGGTTGCATCGTTCAAAACAACAACATGAAGAAGAACAGCGGTTCATGCGCCTAGCACTTGAACAGTATATCGCTTCTTATGAAACGGATGATTTTATTCATACACATATGTCGGAAGTGCGTTTATTGTATTTAATCGGCGAATTGTACCGCAGGCTAGGAAAAGAAAAACAAGCGATTATTTACTTTTCACGTGTGATTGCACGAAAAAAAGAAACAATTGAAAAAGGAATCGTCAACATGGCTTACGACCGTTGGCAAGAAATTCGTGAAGAAAAAAAGGGGGCACAATAGCCCCCTCAGACTGTTGACAAAATGGTTGGAAGACACCTGTCTTTCAAACATTTTGTTCCATTTTGGCATTTGTCTCCCTTGATGAACCGACGAAAATAACGACATACATAATTGAAAAAGAGGAGAGATGCCCATTCTCCATAGGCAGTTTGCTAATTTCTTTAAATTCATCGCAGCACAAACAAGCATCGCCTGCATCTGGTTTCTTTCCAATCCACGGTAATTTGTCCAGCGCAGACCATGCTTCTCTTTCAAATCTGCAAAATTTCGTTCGATTGT
>NZ_JAIWYK010000020.1:0-6194 GCF_022030075.1 Anoxybacillus sp. LAT27 | reverse complement strand
CCAATTCATCTAAATGATAAACCGGAACCCCTCCGACTTTTGTTCCCACTTTATCCGGATCAACATCGAACGCCATTACGATTTTCGTATTGTTATTTTTACTAAAATTGTAGTTCAAAAATGCTGTCCCTAAATTACCGACGCCAAATAACGCTACTTCTGTCGTTTCATCTTGGTCTAACGTTTTGCGGAAAAACGACAGCAAATAATTCACATTATATCCGTATCCTTTTTTTCCAAGCGCACCAAAGTATGAAAAATCACGGCGAATCGTTGCTGAATCGACTTTTACAGCTTCGCTTAACTCCGCTGAAGATACACGTTGCTTGCCTGATGCATGCAAGTTTTTCAAAAAACGATAGTACAACGGTAGTCGCTTTGCGGTCGCCTGCGGAATTTTTGGTTGTTCATTATTCACGAGTCAATCCCCCACATTTCCTTTCACAAATAGTTAGCGCTTTCATTTTTCTCTCCTATACGTCTAAAAAATTCTCCCCACTTCTAAACTATACACTATTTTTTTCATTCTGTCTTTCCTTTGTACCCTTTATTATTATTTTTGTCAAATTTGTTATTCACACACTAGTGTTGCCGAATATCAAGAAAGTACGTTACACTATCAAAAGAAGATTGAGGTGAGAAAGAATGATCATTTTACAAGTAAATCAACTATCCAAATCATATGGAGCGGAACAAGTTTTATCAGACATTAAGCTTGAAATACAAGAAAAAGACCGTATTGCGTTAGTTGGAAGAAATGGCGCGGGAAAATCGACATTATTAAAAATCATTGCCGGACAGTTGTCATACGACACAGGCGAAATCATTAAACCGAAACACGTAACGATCGGTTATTTAGATCAATATACAGGGTTGCAAGCGCATCGTTCCATTTGGGAAGAAATGCTCGATGTGTTTGCCCCGCTACAACAAATGGAAAAACAATTACGCGAACTAGAACAACAAATGAGTTTACATGATGCTGACTATGAGCGCCTACTTGAGCAATATGATCGTTTACAAACAGAATTCAAAGAAAAAGGTGGCTATCAGTATGAAGCAGATATTCGTTCGGTTCTTCATGGTCTCCGCTTCTCACAGTACGATTATACGACAAAAGTATCTACATTAAGCGGCGGACAGCGGACGAGGCTAGCGCTCGGTAAACTGCTCCTTACAAGACCAGATTTGCTCATTTTAGACGAACCGACAAACCATTTAGATATGGAAACGTTGCAATGGCTTGAACAATATTTAAAAAATTACGATGGGGCCATTCTTATCGTCTCCCACGATCGCTATTTTCTTGACCAAATCGTGACACAAGTGTATGAACTATCACGCACAAAAATAAAAAAATATGTCGGAAACTATACAAGCTACTTACAACAACGTGCTGAACAATTCGAACAACAACTAAAATTGTATGAAAAACAACAAGAGGAAATTACAAAATTAAAAGATTTTATTCAACGCAACATCGCTCGTGCATCAACAACGAAGCGAGCACAAAGCCGTAGAAAACAATTAGAAAAAATGAATATCATCGACAAGCCACTCGGTGATGAAAAATCGGCATCGTTTCGTTTCGAAATCGAACGACCAAGCGGAAACGACGTGCTGACAGCTAACAACTTAGCAATCGGTTACGATCACATCATCGCAACAAACCTTTCATTCCGTATCACTCGCGGAGATAGTATTGCGCTAATTGGGCCCAATGGAATTGGAAAATCAACTCTTTTAAAAACGATCATCAAACAACTCCATCAGAAACAAGGAGAAATACGCTACGGAACAAACGTACAAATTGGCTATTATGATCAAGAACAAGCACAATTAACATCAAACAAACGAGTGATCGACGAACTGTGGGACGAAGATCGATTAAGAACAGAGAAAGAAATTCGGACCATTCTCGGCAACTTTTTATTTTCTGGTGACGACGTATTGAAGCCTGTTCAGACGTTAAGCGGTGGAGAAAAAGCGCGACTCGCTCTCGCTAAACTCATGATGAAGAAAGCAAACGTATTAGTTTTAGATGAGCCGACAAACCATTTAGATTTAGATAGCAAAGAAGTGCTAGAACAAGCGCTCATAGAATACCCAGGAACAATTATATTCGTTTCACACGATCGTTATTTTATTAACAAAATTGCAACAAAAATATATGAGTTATCCACAGACGGTCTTGTTGAGTATTTAGGGGACTATGATTATTACGTAGCAAAAAAAGCAGAGCTGCTTGAGCTTGGACAAATTAGCCAAAAAATTAAAACGGGCGAATCGTTGTCACCAAAACGTTCGTACGAAGAAGAAAAAGAACGAAAAAAATTAGAACGACAACGACAACGAAAAATCGAACAGCTAGAAACGGAAATGGAGCAAATCGAACAACAAATTGCTACGTATGAACAACAATTATATGATCCTTCCTGTTACAACGACTATGAAAAAGCTCGGGATACTCAAGGAAAAATTGATGAGCTGAAACAAAAATTCGACGAGTTATTCGAACAATGGGAACTTTTACAAAAATAATAACGAGCTAGCTCCATTTGTGGGCTAGCTCATCTTTTACACAAAGATATCCACAGAAAAAACACCTAAATATAAGTTATTCACCAACTTTTCCACATTATCCACAACAACAAAAGAAAAATCCCCCGTTTTGTTGTGGTTAACTTGTTATGATAAAATAACATACAATCAACGTTTTCCACATTATTCACATGTATGTGGATAAAATAATCCACAACAAGCTGAACTGTTCTTAGAAAAATTCGTATGACAATTAGAAAAAGGTGCCCCATTGCTTTTGGGACACCTTCTTGCTATAACAGTAAACTTGGGTTTGCATTTAATGCCATGGTGGCACGCTTTCCTTGTTGAAATAATACTGTTCCCGCTGCTGCAATCA
Source organism: Anoxybacillus sp. LAT27 (assembly GCF_022030075.1). NCBI lineage: Bacteria > Bacillati > Bacillota > Bacilli > Caryophanales > Anoxybacillaceae > Anoxybacillus > Anoxybacillus sp. LAT27. The sequence goes on along the minus strand of NZ_JAIWYK010000020.1, from coordinate 3,274 downwards.
TCGCTGCATTATCTGTACAAAGCGACAACGGCGGGATAACTAACTCGACTTCTGGCAGTTGATTCATTTGTTTTTGTAATTGTGTACGTAACCCTTCATTTGCCGCCACACCGCCAGCCAGCAATATTTGTTTTACGCTGTAATGCATGGCTGCTTCGATTGTTTTTCTCACTAATACCTCAACGACACTTGCTTGAAAACTTGCCGCCATATCTTCAGGTCGGATCATTTCTCCACGTTGCTTTGCATTGTGCAACGTGTTAATAACCGCTGATTTTAATCCACTAAAACTAAAATCATACGAACCTTCTTCTAACCACGCGCGCGGTAAATCAATAATTGGTTTCCCTTGTTTCGCTAAACGATCGATATGAGGTCCCCCTGGATAAGGGAGTTGCAATGCCCGGGCAACTTTGTCATACGCTTCTCCAGCCGCATCATCACGCGTTTCTCCAATCACCTCAAATATCCCATGCTCTTTCATGTAAATGAGCTCTGTATGACCTCCAGACACAACAAGCGCCAGAAGCGGAAATTTCATTTCTTGTACAAGTTGATTTGCGTAAATATGTCCTGCGATATGGTGCACGCCAACAAGCGGAATGCGATGTGCAAAAGCCAATGCTTTCGCCGCATTTACACCAATCAATAGCGCCCCAACTAATCCCGGTCCCTCTGTTACTGCAATCGCGTCAAGTTGACTTATATCCATATTTGCCTGTTTCATCGTTTCTTCTAACACGAGCGTAATTTGTTCAACATGGTGACGGGAGGCAATTTCAGGAACGACTCCTCCAAATCGTTGATGGCTTTCCATTTGTGAAGCGACAACGTTAGCTACAATTTCACGTCCGTTTTTCACAATGGCCGCCGCTGTTTCATCGCAACTTGTTTCAATTCCAAGGACAAACATATCTTTTTTATTCATAAATTCACCCACATTACTAATGCATCTTCTTGATTATCCGAATAGTATCTTTTACGAATACCTCCATTTAAAAAACCAAGTTTCCGATACAATGACTGTGCAACGATATTCGATACTCGCACCTCTAACGTCATTGTTTTTGCCCCCTCTTCTCTCGCCAACGCCATCGCCTGTTTCATTAGTGCTTCTCCTAATTTTTTCCCGCGAAACTCCGGTAATACTGCAATGTTTGTAATATGTGCCTCATCCATGACCAGCCACATGCCACAATAACCAATGATTTGTCCATCATGCTCCATCACAATGTAACGAGCATACGGATTATTCGTTAATTCTTGGTGAAAAGAGGAACGACTCCACGGCAGTGTAAATGAACGCTGCTCAATTTCTACAATACGATCAAGATCTTGAATCGTCATAAAACGGAAAGAAACATTCACTTAACATTCCGTCCTTTCTTGCTGACGAGCAAGCCAATTCGCTTCTGCCTCTGCTAAACGAATATAGTTTGGGACAAACGTATGAACATCTTCTGGTTCACGGTTCATTCCTAACCATGCAAGTTCGCTTGGGCGTGGATTGTGAAGTGTCGCTGAAGCTACTTGAACAGAACGACCTAGTACTTCAACAAACGTAGCTTCGTGTAGTACACTATCATTTCCAACTAATAAAATGGATTGATCATATGCTTTTAATTCATTTGCCCAATCAGTAGCTAAAATGACTTGATCCGCTACGATCGATTGCACGTGATCTCCTTCTACTTTGTAAAGACCGGTATAAATTTGTCCGCGTCGAGCGTCCATTAATGGAACAATAAGCCCGCCAAAATACTTCGCATTTGCTGCCATCACTTCTAAACTCGATACACCAACAAGTGGAATGTTTAGCGTCCAAGCCAAAGTTTTGGCAATCGTCACCCCAATGCGAACCCCTGTATATGATCCAGGACCTTTGGCGACAACAATACGGTCAAGATCTTGAGGGTTCATATCACATTGTTGCAAAAGTGATTCAATGGCAGGCATCACTCGGATCGAATGATTTTTTTTCAAATTCGTAATCATTTCCCCTTTGACAATTTGTCCATCAACGACAGCAACTCCCATAACAAATGTGGATGTATCAATGGCTAGCACTTTCATCGTTAAAAATCTCCTCACATAACTGTTCGTAACGTTGACCAATCGGTGAAAATCGAATGATTCGACTCTCTCCATCCATATGGTGAATGTTAATATGTAAATGTTCCGTTGGTAAATATGGTTCAATTAAATGAGCCCACTCAACAACGGTTACACCATCACCAAAAAAATATTCCTCAAATCCTAAATCTTCTTCACTTTCTGCTAAACGATATACATCCATATGATATAAAGGGATACGCCCTTCATATTGCTTTATAATAGTGAAAGTTGGGCTACTTACATTGCGGTCAATTCCTAATCCTTTAGCTAATCCTTTTGTAAACGTTGTTTTTCCTGCTCCTAAATCACCTTCTAACGTAATAACGTCTTGTGGCTGAACATACTGAGCAAGTTTCATCGCTAATGCTAACGTATCTTCAGGATGATGTGATACATATTCATATGTTTTCATCGCTCATTCCCCTAATTAAGTAAAATCAACATACAAAAAAGACCTTAGGATCACTCTCCTAAGGAAATGCTACACATATAAGTGTACACGAAAACAAATCATAACGCAAAAAAGGCATAAAAAAATACGAAACTTACACTGTTTCGTCTCATTAATCTATCTTCATCTTCGAATATTGGTTGCGGGGGCAGGATTTGAACCTGCGACCTTCGGGTTATGAGCCCGACGAGCTACCTGGCTGCTCCACCCCGCGGCAATAGGAAATAACTAAAAGGTTTATCGAATGGAACAGAACCCTCTTAAAAAACTGGCCGTCCCGCTCTCAATTAGTATATTCAAGTAGTGATTCGAGCGGTACGCTGATGTGAACTCACAGAGGTGAATTCGTTCGTGCTCCACCCCGCGGCAATACAAAACAAATATAATAATGCCCGGCAACGTCCTACTCTCGCAGGCGGTGTCCCGCCAACTACCATCGGCGCTGGAGAGCTTAACTTCCGTGTTCGGGATGGGAACGGGTGTGACCTCTCCGCCATCGTCACCGAGCAATATGTATTCCTTCAAAACTAGATAACAGAACAGTCGCCTTCGCTTTTCGTATGTGTTTAGTTAAGTCCTCGATCGATTAGTATCCGTCAGCTGCACGTGTCGCCACGCTTCCACCTCGGACCTATCTACCTTGTCATCTTCAAGGGATCTTACTCGCTTGACGCGATGGGAAATCTCATCTTGAGGGGGGCTTCACGC
>NZ_JAIWYK010000019.1:0-6270 GCF_022030075.1 Anoxybacillus sp. LAT27 | reverse complement strand
CACGATATAAGGGGCATCTTTCCTCTTGAGGAGGGGAAGGGTTTACCAAACCGTTCTCCTTCTCAAGAGGCCACCAAACGAAGTGCGGTAGTAGGGTTTTAAAGTTTTTCTCGATTTTACATGTCTATTTTCTTGACATAATACCAAAGAGAACATTTCGGGTACGTTTCGCGAAGAAACATTCGCCCAGTCTTTTTGTATCACAAGAAGCATCGTTTCCACACTGACGAAGCACGAAAAAAACGTGTGGGACTCGTTATGCCTCCTGTTGACGGGCGAAACGCTCGATCGTGTTCTTTCTACCACTTAGGGCATTTTCTATCACAGGGATGCCCTATTTGTGTTGCGCTTCTTTACATACTACTATCGGGATGAATAGTTACTGTACATTTTCTCTATTCGTTGTGTCTATAATCTAGACTAACATCAGTCAACGCTAGGGAGGAGATTATGGATATTATAGAGTATATTATTTACAAAACTGTTTCATCGGATTATAAGCCATTTATCTCAGAAAGGCCAACGATGTTTCAGCTAGACTAACAATAAATGTTTTTGTGCGTTAAATTTACTTTTATAAAAATAAAAAAATTATTAGTTTAGGAGCGTGATTTGTTTGAGTGATGTTTTAGCAAAATTCAAAGATAAAGTTTCGCAAATACCTGAAGCTACAGCTATTATATACGAAGATCAGAAAATGACTTACAAACAATTAGATGAGCTATCATCAAAGTTGGCAAACTATTTATATAAAAATAATTATAATACAAATGCTTTTATTCCAATTTATATGCCCCCATGTCCAGAAATGATTATAAGTATTTTGGGAGTATTAAAGGTAGGTGCTGCCTATCTACCTATATCTACAGAATATCCAGTTCATCGCATCAATACGTTAATAGAGGATTCAAATAGCAAAATTATTCTAAAAAATACGGGTGAACTGTTAAATGTAAACGTTGATCAAATTAATATTAGAAATGTTATTACGTCGGATTACTCACAATTATTTGATGAAATAAATGGAAATTTAGCTTATTTAATGTACACTTCTGGAAGTACAGGAAAGCCAAAGGGTGTTAAAGTCTCGCATTCAAATTTAGAATATATACTCAATAACATGCAGAAATACTATCCAGTTTCTAGAGATGACAAGTATATTTTATCGACACCATTCACCTTCGATGTCTCCGTTGTTGAAATTTTTGGCTGGATTTACGGCGGGGGGGCTTTAGTAATACCGACACAAGAGAACTCACGTAATTTTAGAAAACTGGCTCATTTAATAGAAGTCCATAAAGTAACACATATGGCACTCTCGCCTGCAATTTTAAATTTGATGCTAGATAAATTAAGTAAGGATGATATTGATAAATTAGATAGAAATTTAAAATATTTAATGGTAGCAGGTGAAGAGTTCAAAGTTTCCCTTGCTCATAAAGCTATGAAGTATTTAAAAAATGTTTGTATTGAGAATCTATATGGTCCAACTGAATGTACAGTATATGCAACGCGTTATAGAATTGATCATGATTTTAATCGTTTAAGTGTTCCGATCGGAAAAGAGCTTGATGGGGTACAAATTAAAATTTTAGACTCCAAGGGAATGGAGGTACCAATAGATACGCAGGGGGAGATGTATATTTCCGGTGAGGGAGTTGCCGAGGGATATTTGAATTTACCTACTATCAATGACGAGAGATTCCTATTTATAGATGGAAAAAAATATTATAAAACAGGGGATTATGCTAAAAGATTAAGCGATGGAAACATAGAGTTCATAGGAAGAAAAGACTATCAGGTTCAAATAAATGGGATTCGCGTAGAATTAGGGGAGATTGAAGATATTATTTTGAAAGAAATAGAAGAAATAAACATGGTTAAGGTCTTATATGAAAACAATAAACTTTATTGCTTTTATCAAGGGAAAAAAGCAATCGAATCCGATGACGTAAAGAAGACTTTGAAAAACTTTTTGCCTTCATATATGATTCCGAACTTTTATAAACAAATAGATCAATTTCCACTAACGATTAACAGAAAAATAGATACGAAGGCGCTTATGTCTTATTATGGTGATACTGACGTTCCATCAAATGTTATTCAAAATGTTGTTACCGATACGCAGAAAAACATCTTACGTATATTCAGGGAAACTTTAAATATAGATCGTATGTCTTTATATGACAGCTTCTTTGATTTAGGTGGTGATTCATTAGATGTCATATCTGTAATTATAGAGTTAGAGAATTACTATAACATCAATTTAGACGAATCTGTTTTATATAATCACCAAAATGTTAGTGAACTAGCAAGTTATATAGAAAATAGGTTAGAGCAGGAAAATGAAATAACTAAACAGGTTCGAAATGCAAATGAAGATATTGACATCGATCATATAAAATCGCAAGTCTCTAGGTCATACTATAAGAATAATAAATTGTTAGGTGCAATAGAGAAAGTTTATCCAGTATATTATCACCAAAAGAATTACATTAAAGATAATTTTAATAGTGTCATTGACATCAAAATTGACGTAAAAAAAGATTTTAAAATAGAAAAGATTATCGAAGTTTGTAAAGATATTATTCTATCTAATGAATTATTAAGGTCTGTCATTTCTGTGGATAATGAACAGATTGTATTTAAACAGGTTAAATTAGATATGGATAGCTATGAAATACCATTATTTAATCTATCTGAATATTCCCATGATAGTGCAAATTCACTCGTTGAAGAAATTACTAAAACGATGGCGGAAGTCGTCTTAAACAACCCTTTAGATGAGCTGCTATATACTGTTGCGATTTTTGAATTACATCAAAAGTACATTGTGGTGTTTGTGTTATCCCACAACATTGCAGACTTATCTAATAAACACATTTTGATTAAACAATTTATGAATGTATTAAACGGTCATAAATTAGAAAGTAGACCGGAATATAAAGATTTCATAGAGTTTATGGATAGTAAAAATAAATTAGAGTCTATTAGTAATTGTAATTACACGAAACAACTCCTAAAAGTCAATATCAATAGGGCGAGAGTACAAAGTAGTGATGATTTGTTAGTATTGAAGTTTCATTTTGATAGTAAACTCAGAACGACATTCGATATAATCGATAAAATGAATTATATCAGTACTCAGATTCTAGCTAGGGTTATTGGACAAAAAGAGTTCATCTATCAAACGATTGTTAACATAAGGAAATATAAAGATTTAGATTTCAGTAATTGTATAGGTGATTATCATACTTCGATGGTTCTTTTAGGAAAACCAGAAGAAACATTTGAGGAATTTAAAAGTAGGATGGAAGAAGTTCATTCCATGTATAGAGATGGATTCAATCCGATTTATCTGTTTGCAAAAGGTTTTCCAAATATGAGCGAAACCCATAAAGACTTATACCATCTTTACGGTATCAACCCGGTTGCTAAGACAAACTACTTAGGAACAATTAAAAATGAGCAATTAAATGTCATGTTAGAATCATTAGAAGAAACGAGAAGAAACTTAAGTGCTTTGAAAGATAATCCTTTTTTTATCACTTCTTTTTCAACAAAAGACCATATTTATATTGCGTTTTTAAACAAGCCAGCTAACTTAAACGAGGAAATGTATAAAGATCTTCATGTATCCGAGGAACGCATTTTTAGTAGTATCCATAACTTTAGATCGTGATGCAATTATTTAACTCTGTCTGTTTAATGAGGAATTGTCTGATCCTTAGAAACAGGCAGAGTTATATACCTCTATATTTATAAGACAAACAATTGATGATAGGTGATATTATGCTTAGTAGGAATGAATTTCTTGTTTTGTTTGGTAACTCCACATCCCAGCTGGGGAGTGTAATCTTTGCGATCGCTTTGAATTGGTGGATTGTGGATGTGACTGGTAGTGCGAAAGTTTTAGGTGTCGTAACAGCTATTAGTTTAATTCCATCAGTACTTATTAATCTTTTTGGTGGAGTGCTTTCAGATCGTCTCAATAAAAGAAACATACTGATAGTAACGGATATTATAGCTGGATCAATGTGTATAATATTAGGCTTTTTTGTCGATGACAGAAATGTGAACATTCCTTTAGTTATCGCAGTGAATATTGCACTAAGTATTTCCTTTTCCTTGTTTTCGCCTACAATGAGAGCAATTATTCCTGAGATTATTGATGAGAATCGAATTAAAACAATTAACTCCTATTTAACGACATCTTCGGAAATCATTAAAGTTTCCGGGCCGATAGTAGGCGCATGGTTATTTTCTCTGGATTTTATTGGTATAAGTGCGATATTTATAATTAACGGTGTTTCCTTTTTAATATCTGCTTTTATGGAATTTTTTATTAAATATAGTTATATCCAATCCAATAAAGAAAAGTCATATTTTAAAGATTTTATTGAAGGTTTTAAGTATGTAAGAAGAGAGCCATTATTGATAAGGCTACTTATAGCGGTATCTCTAGTGAATTTTTTTATAGCGGGTTATAACATAATTTTGCCTGTGCTAGTTAATTCTTTATACAAAGATAGTACTATTTATAGCCTAGCCTTGTCATCGGAAGCATTAGGGGGAATTATAGGGGCTTTCCTTTTAAGTTTTTCTAAAGGCAAATCTCAGTTAGTTCATATTTCTAGAGAATTAATTCTATGTGGTAGTGTTTTTATTTTATTGATATTCTTCAGTAATCTCTATGTATTATATGGAGTAATTTTCTTCTTTGGTTTTTTCCTAACACGATTTAATGTTCTTTTTTTCACTTATATACAGACTAATATTGATAAGGCGCTATTAGGAAGGGTATTTTCTTTTATATTTACAATTGCGATAATTTTTATGCCGATAGGAAATACGGTTTTCGGTTTTTTAGGTGATTATTTTTATAAAGGACTATTACCTATAATAGGGATAGGTATAGTTTTAAGTGTTTTTATACTATTTTTTAATAAAAGTACTTTGGAGCATCAGCGTACCTCCGAAAAACGGATAGAGGCTTAAGACTTTTGTAGAGTTTGGTATTATTCGAAATGCTCCATAGACTAACAATGTTGTTTTTTCTTTTATTTCATATGTTAGAGATGATCTCATTTTTCATCGCTGGAAAACGAGGTAAATACAATAGAAGGGAGATGGAGCCGCTTTGTTTTATGGCGGCTTTTTTTCATTGAAAAGACCTTTATTACTTAAAAATACGCCTTGAGTCGTAGTTGAAAATATAGCTATGGGACATGATGAACAAAGATGAGAATCGGTAAGATGAAAGCAAGGAAGGAGGCGAAAGGGATGTTAAAAAAAATCGGGTTATTGCTTGCAGGTGGACTTGCTGTACTCGTGCTTATGTTTCACCTCGGGCCGCTCGTTGGATTAGCGATCAGCTTGGCGATTTTGTACTATGCGGTCAAAAAGTTTTTCAAAGCCGATTCGACGTTCGGCAAAATCGTTTGGGCGCTCATTGGCTTGGCTGCGCTGATGGTGAGCGTGTCGAATGTGCCGGCGCTTGTCGCTATCGTCGCAGCGTATGTGCTGTATGTCGTGTATAAAAAATGGAACGAACCGAAAGAAGTGGTGCAAGTCGTTGACGATCCGTTCGTGAACTTCGAAAAACAATGGGCGGAGCTACAAAAACATTATTAAAGGAGCGAAGAACAATGGGTTTACTTTCTCGTATGAAAACGATGATTTCGGCAGATATTCATGAATGGTTGGACGAAAAAGAAAAGAAAAATCCGATTGCGGTGCTAAATGAATACTTACGCCAATGCGAACAAGAAGTAGAAAAAGTACGAAAGCTGCTTGAGCGGCAATACGTATTAAAAGAGCAGTTTACGCGCGAATATCGCGAAGCTGTGCAGCTGGCGGAAAAGCGGAAAAAACAGGCGGATATTGCCTCAAAAGCAGGAGAATCGGAGCTGTTTGCATTTGCGTCTCATGAGCAAATGCAATACGAAGAGCGGGCGGCGCGATTAAAGCAATTGCTTGAGCAAACAAACGAACAGTTATTGGAACTAGAAAAGAAATACGAACAAATGAAACATCAACTAAAAGATATGCATATGCGCCGCATGGAACTGATGGGGCGAGAAAATATCGCACGGGCGCATTATCGCATGAATCGTGTATTAGACGGGTATGCAAGCCCAGCGCTTACTACGTTCGCGGATACAGAGTCCTATTTAGCGCGCCTCGAGCAACAAGTGCAGTCAGACTATTATCGCCATACGATTGACGCTCGCATCGCTGAATTAGAAAAGCGGTTGCAGCAAGAGCAAT
>NZ_JAIWYK010000018.1:0-8594 GCF_022030075.1 Anoxybacillus sp. LAT27 | reverse complement strand
ACTTGTTCTTTTTCTTTCGTTTCCATTTCATTCACCTCGTTTCGTAATTGTTGTTCTTCCTCATCCGACAGTTTCACATATGTTTCAAAAAAGCCGATTAACAATCGCTGCTTGGCTTCGTCTAATTCCATCCGTACGATCATGCGTAAAAATTGCTTTTTTAATTCTACCCGTTCACTTTCAGTATACCCCATTTTGCTTAACAGCGCAGCGGCGATTGGGTTGTCGTGGCGAATGTAATCCCGCCAGTTTTGTTTGCGCAACTCCACAGTAAGAAATCGGAATTGGAGTACATCGAAAAACGGAAATTGGAGCGTAAACGAGGAAGGTTCATTGCGAAGATAGTCGTAGCTAAATACCGCAATCGGCAACATCCGCTTTCGGTATTTTTCAAACAAGCGGCTAAAGTAAATAAACATTCGTTCGGGAAACGATGGCTGCACGTAGCTTTGATTTTCGATATGGACGATAATTAAGCTATCCTCCCCTTTCAACTTCGTCTCAACTAGCACATCGACGCGATACTTCTCCCCTGCCGTCACATCGGTAAACAATTCCTCCGACAAAAACGACACGTGCTGAAAGTCGATATGCTCATGCACATGCGGGAAAAAGAGAAGAAGAAACTCTTCAAAAAATGTCGTAATCAGCTCCTTAAACAACCGATCATGGTCAATGGACATATATGCACCTCGCTTTCTGTTTTGTTGAATGTTTTCGATAAAAATGGCGATGGTTCCTGCTTTGGGAATGGAAAAATCAGAGAGGAAAACTGCCACTCTCTGCTTCTATAAATCTCGGCATGCTTAGAGGTGTGGCACCGTATCATGACTTCTTGAAATATGGTATAATGTGTATAAAACCTCAACCAAGGTGGGATACAAATGAGAACTAACAAAAAAGGGAACCGTGGCGCCTATCATATAACAACTGGAACAGCAAAACGACCAGTTTTAAAGAGAATCGTGCGTCAAAACCGTCATCATTACCGAATCGAAGTGCCTGTTCTAACAGAAGGACAAGTGAAGGAGGTCATTCAAGTGCAATCTGAAAAGAAAAAACTAACCAAAGAAGAAAAAAAAGCGTTACACAAACGTCTAGCTGGTAGTGCAAAGTTATTTAGCAAAGAAGGCGTGGCGGAATCACTCAAAATTGCAAACAGGGAAGAGTGGGAGGATTAAGCAGTGTCAACAAAAATACTAATTGATACAAATATATATGCGGCACATGAAATGGGTTACCCTGATGCAGTAGAGTTTATTGAACAGCTAATTGAAGATGAAGCGGAAATTATTATGACTACCTTGATTGAGATGGAAATCATGTCTCATTTCGAAATCGAAACAAATCCTGATATAAGAGAAAATAGAAAAGGATATATTCAAATGGCCGATCAAATTTATGACATCACTAGAGAAGATACGGAGCTAGCAGCTGACATAAGAAGAAAAGCAAGAGCCGATCGTACACGCAAAAAGAGTATTAAAGCACCAGATGCTCTTATTGCAGCTGCAGCTCTTATACATAATGCCGTATTAGTTAGTAATAACGATAAAGACTTTCGTTGGATTCGAGAGAACTATACTTATAAAGATCGAAAGTTAAATTATGTAAATCCCATAATGGATAAGAAAGCTTACGGTGAATTTGTCAAAGCCTATATCGAAAGCAGAGGGGTTTAGAAAGAACGTTAGCATTTTTATTCGAACATATTACCCTTTACGTATTACGCGACACCCCAATTAACGACATTCGTGGCCCCATCACCAAAATCCGCTTCTTCCTTCCGCAGCGAGAACAAAACCTAATCGTATAGCAGGCGTTCCTAAGGGAACAATTTGAATTTCAAAATGTGAAGGCACATTTCCTACAATAAAAAGCAAAGAGAGTCAAAGATCGCAGAGAAGTACACGCGCTATGACTCTCTATTTCTACAAATCTCACCATGCTTCGGAGCGTGGCACCGTATCAGTCCATAAATCACAAATGCTTCAACTCATCAAACACCGTATCTTTTATGTTTGTTGATGTAATAGATAATAAGTCGACTTCCTTCCAAATAATTTCTGTAGTTGAGCAATTTCCCTTACAATAATTGCCGTCCAAAAAGAGACAAGCGGGGTACCCCTTATGCCACATGAAGATGTTTTTTCACGGCATCAATGGGAATATTTTGTTTTGCTGCGCTGTAAATGAACTCTACAAGGCTATGCCCTTTCTTCGTTCGAAGAAGAGCAAGACCGCTAGAGAAATCACCGTTAGACTCGAACATACTGTACACGTAAGTAAGTTGTACTAAAATCCAATACCGTTTCACCGCCCGAACTTGACGAACACGGTACCCATCGAGCTTCAGCTGGTCTTTCGACTGACGGAAAAAACATTCGATCGACCAACACTCGGCATAGTAGCGCAAGATGTCTTCGTCGCTTAGCTCCCGATCGGTGCTCAACACGCAATGAAGATGTTTCGGTGTCATCGGCTGATCGGCTTTCCAAGCGAGGAGCACCACGGCATCATCGAGACCTTTGAGAGAGCCTTCATAGCGATACACCCGATAACGCTCTTCTCCCACCGTGACGAGGTGAGTGTCTTTCGGTTCGATGTATTCGGCGAACTCTTTCGCTTGGATAGCGATACCCTTAGGGTAGAGAATGCGATTCGTTTTGAGCATCGCGATGACATGAAATCCTTTTTTCAGGCAGGCTTCCACAAGCGTTTTCGATGGATACCACGAATCCATCAGCACGTACACCGGACGGCGTACATCTAAAGAAGAAAGCATCTCGATGGCTAGTTCTCCTTTGCTTTTCCCAGCCCCCTTGTCGTAGAGGCGAAAGGCAAAAGGAAACGCTTGGGTCATCGTATGAACCATGAGCCAAACGAGAGAATGTCCCCAGATCGACTTTTTCTCTGTGTGAGAATAGTGCCAATCACACCCTTGAATGGCGTGCGTCGCCTGTGACGAAGGCTTTGTTTTTTGGCAAATCGTATCATCGATCGAAACAAAAATGGGTTGATTCTCTCGTTTCGAGCTGCGTTCGACACGATGAAGGATCCACTGCTGGAGTTTGCGAAGCAGCGTCTCTTCCTCCCAAGGACTTTTCGTGAAAAAATGGCTTAGTGTCGTGCGATGGTTTGGATGAAAGCTCCCATGATGAAGATCGGTCAACGTTCCCGAAAAACCTTTCGTCACCATCGCATCCACGATATGAACGAGATGCTTCATGACAGGTTTCGAGAAATAAAGTGCCAACCCTAACGTTATGAAAAACTTGTCGATTCCTTGATGATGTGCTAATCTATTCATGAGACATGAACCTCCTTGTGGATAGTTGTAGCACATCTATTCTAACCAAGGAATCGGGTTCATGTCTTCTTTTTTGTTTGTATGTAAATTTATGTTAGCGAATTTGCTCATCTACAGTAATTTCTTGAATTTTTCCATATTTCTCTGAGACCTTCTCATTGTTTGGAATCGTTTTGCCAATTCTATTTTCAAGTTGGATATCAGTAAAATTATCGCCATCGTATAAAGGCCAATAGAAAAGCCAATGCTCAGAAACGCTCGGCGGTTTATCCCAATGCTCAAGAGATGGGTATAAATATTTGCATAACATCATTCGCGGTTCTTCCTCAAAAGACAGTTCAATCGCATAGATTGGGTCGTTTTTCAATCCATTCCCCGACTGACAAGGCGGAGCAGAGTCTCTCTGGTATAGCTTAATAAAAGATTGGATGAACCACCCTCCATACTCGCGGTCGGACTTCCAACGCAAAAATTGCGGAATAACTGGAACAAATCCGCATTCAACCGATTGACGATCCAGTTCTGCTAACAGTTTATCAACATTCTCATACGTTTTTCGTACAACTTCAAACGCGTTTTTAATGTTTTCCCGTACACTAGTGAAACTCATAATATCTCCCCTTTTCAATCATACTTACATCAAAATGGAAAAACTGCTCATCGGAATGAAAACAAAAATAAGAACCATCAACAATAGGATAAGAAAGATGTTGGAAACCTTGAAAACGCTCAAATCCCTTCTTTCTCAATAAAGCAACTAAATCTTTCAACATTAACCTTTCAAATTCGTTTAACGTTTCATCTTTCTGCATATGCGTCAGCTGCATGAACACTTCTTGCCATGACATATACCCGAAATGAACACCGCTTGGCAACTTTCGCTCTTCTATCGCTCTTTTAGCCATCATATTCACTTCCGGTTCTTTACCCAACAAAAGCAAAAACTTAGGAGCCTGTCTCTTATCCGCTAATAAATCCATCGCTTCTCGCTCCAATTGATCGTCTGACGATAAAAGGCTATGATATTTCACTTCGATTCCTATCGTCAAATGATCCAATTCGAGCCAAACATCCATTTCGCTTCTTTCCCTTTTTGACCAAAACGTAACTTTCTCGCCGATAAACTCATCATTTTGTGTGGCTAAACCTTTTTGAAATACCGTTTGAGTAGCTGGAGAAAAAAAGACAGCACTGCTCAAAAGCGGCTGAATCCCTTTGTGAAAAGGGAGATAACGCAGCGTGCCAAACACGTTCGCTGTTAACTGATCTTCGAGACGCTCGCTGAGGTTCGAACCGTCTGACGATATTTTCCCATGTATTTCAGCTAACAAGCCTCTTTCCTCCCTTACTGATTTAACTCTGAATAATCGGCGCGTAAATAAATTTTATAGTCACTGATTTTTAAGTTGTATTCTTTCAAAAGCTTGATGACTAAATTGCGGAACCCGTTACTGCTCATTAGTGTTTCAATATACATTTTCCCTTTTATACTCACTGGTTCCCTCATGCCATCTGAACTAACAGAAAAATATTTTCTTTTCTTACCATTCATTTTGTCTAAATGTTCAAAACTCAGAAATTTTTCCTCGTCCTTTTCCATCAATATTTCACAAGTTTTAATTAGCATCTCTTTCCATGTGCTCACTTCGATACGTGGATTATCATTCATTTTAAACGCGCATGGTCGACGATGAGTATAGTCTTCATATAAAGTATGTTCTACATTCGAATCCACTAGATAATCGGAATAATTTGGCAACGTTCGTCTTTCCATTTCATTTTCTTTCACCGTAACATCCAAGTCTAATTCTTCGATAATTTGCGCAATCCTCTCTTCAATTGGAACAATTTGATCGATGAGACGGTTAAGTTCATTCCATTTTGTCAAGTTTCTTTGCTGGAATGCTGTATGGCTTTTCTTCAATATTTCCGTTAACGTATCAGCGATTGTTTCCTTTAGCAATTCTAAGCTGTCCATTAAATCAATTGCTTTATTTGGGACTTCTTCTTTAATGAGCGAAATAAGTTCTTTCACGTTCATTTCTATGCCTCCGTTTGCTAAAAATCGGTACTACCTTTATAGAGTTTTCAACCGATTTCTCTCAATTCTAATCGTATTGTCTTTGCCATCAAGCATATCAGCACGTTTGCTTCCATAAATACGAAAACGTGGAGAGCCTTTCACTGCTTTCACCGATAACCTTGGTGTACCACGGGATTGCTTTTTATTTACATCCACGCATGCAACAAATTCATCCCAGTGAACAATAGCGATGATTTGATTGCTGTCACTTATTTGCTTCTGACCGCAAATAAAAGCAAAAATCAGCATTTTATCTGGATTACCTTGATGAACATTTATAATTTCTTGTATTTCGTTGTCACTGAATGTGAAAGACCATGTGAAATCTTCGGAGCCGGATGGGGTAGTAAGATACTTCGTGTAAATAATATAACTCGCTTTATTTGTCGTAACCGTATATATTTGCCGACTGTCGTTTTCTTTTTCAAACAGCGCTGGTGCTAATCCACCATTTACTAATGCAGAAAGCAACGCACCATAATAATAATCCGCTTTGCAAATTGTCGTCACTTTAATCCCCTCCCCTAAAATTGAGCACATTCCTCGATTCAATTGTACGGAAAGAAGACGGAAAATGTTGTCGAATATTGTAGAAACTGACGGGTAAATTTGAATATTTTTTTAGTAAATAGACTCTCTTATTTTAACTTTCACAGACAACTCCATTGATTCGTGAATCCTCTGTATTACGGGCTCTTCATCAAAAGTTGTACTTGATTTTTTCTGAACATACCCTATTTACGATTGCGAGGAAAAATTAGTAAATCAATGATTTTTGCACATCTTTGTACAGGAAACCGTATTGCTTGTCAAGTACATGTTGTGGTGATGAACCGTATTACAGTAAAAAAGGTATATATTTCTAAAAGAATAGGGAATGATTTAAAATATAATGGCAATGCTGTTTAAACTGTACAGATAGCGTAGTAACGAAAAAGTAAAAAATTTGTGGAGGGTATACATGCCTATCAAAATTTTATTAAAAGACTGGGAAGGTGACTGGAAAGAAACGCTCAAAAGTGAAAACCTCAATAGTTTTTTTAGTTGTGAAATGTATATGACTGTCCATAATGGTATTGAACAAATGACGATCAATATTGCAACGCTTTACGGCACAGCTTTGTTAAGTATAGCTACGGGTGTTATGGATATGATCGCTAATAAAGAGAATAAACCATTCCGTATCTCCGGCTTTGGTTCTGCCTATGATTACTTTTTCATCGTGAAAGGACGCGAAATCAAAATTGAAGCTGTAAATGTTACAAATGATCATGTAGAGTTCTTTCTTTTTTACGACAAAATGAAATTCGCTCATGATTTTGTAAAAGCATTGAAAAAACATTTACAGCAAATTGCGCAAGTGAACACTCGAGTTAGAGAACAAGAAACATATAAGCTTCTAGAACAAAAAATGCATGCTCTCAACGCTATGATTTAGAGTTATTAATGAGGCTGTATTAGGCATTCGTGAAAAGGTCTGAGCGTATTTCCCCATTTCATTGTACTAAAGGGAAGTGAAACATGTTGTAGAAAACGACGGATAACATTGGACAGTTTTTACTTTTTCATCACCGATCATTTTTTCACGGCGTGACAGTGGCACTGTATCCCGCATAATTAAAGGGAGCCGAATGGCTCCCTTAGTTATATAAAGTCATGTTTAAAAAAGAGGAACAGCACCATATCATTTCAACCTCTCAATTTCTTCCACAGACAACTCCGTCAGTTCATGGATCGTCTGTACATCGTAGCCTTTCTCCAGCATCTTTTTCGCAATCTGGCGTTTTTCTTGTTGCAGGCCTTGTTGTAAGCCTTTTTCCAATCCTTCTTTCAGTCCTTCTTCCCGACTTCCGCGAATGTTCGATAGTTGGTCAAGTAGCCATTTCAACCGCATTTCGTATGCATAGCGGTTTTCTGGATCCACACTCAAACTTTGCCATTCTTCTAACGCCTCTAAAATTTCTTGTTCTGTCATCGCGATTCCCTCCAATTCGCGAACCATTTCCTCATCCACCTTTTTTGTCCGTCCATCCACCGCCGACAACATCGTCAGCCACGGCCATTCGGGTGACTGCTTCACATCCCGGCGGTATTTCTTCCATTTTACCATAAATTGTGACAAATCAAGCACATGAAATTCAAGGTGATCGCTCCAAAGAAAGTGTTCTTCATCTTCACGGATGTGGAATATCGTATGAAAGCGGTCAGTTTCGTGCGGAAAAAGTGGGTAGTTGAGGATGGCAATCATAATCGTCGGGGGAAGTGTGTCATATCGTTCTCCTTTTGATAAAGAAGACGAAAACAACCGCGCCCAGTAATACAACAGCCGTTCCGGCATGCCGTATTGCGGGATGATTTGAATTTCAACATGAATGCGCTCGCCACGATTCGTCCGAACGATGACGTCTAGCCGTCCGGTTTTTCCGTCTTCTGTTTCTTTCGTTAGCTCCGTATTTTCAAACTGCACATCGACGATTCGGTCATCTTCTTTCCGATGCAACAGCGCGTTTAAAAACGCCATCGTAATCGACTTGCGACTCGGATGCCCAAACAGCTGCTTAAACATAAAATCCATTTTCAAATCGAGGTATTGCACGAGGATCATCCTTTCGTGGAATGTAGAGGTACAATTTGATTAAAACCGGGAAATAAGGGAAATGCAAATGAAGAAAATTGAATTTTGCGGCGCTTTTTTTTCACGGCAAAAGCAAAAAAGCCGAAAAGAAAGGCTCTTTTGCGAATGAAAAATAATTTTCCGATAAAAGTGGGCAATTTTTTATCTTTCTCCCTAACTAACGAACTTCGATATACTTCAGGAGCGTGACAGGCATCACGAAATTTAGTTTTTTTTGGTTTTGACAGACACGATATCACTTCAACCTCTCAATTTCTTCCACAGACAACTCCGTCAGTTCATGGATCGTCTGTACATCGTAGCCCTTCGCGAGCATCTTTTTCGCAATCTGGCGCTTTTCTTGTTGTAACCCTCGTTCCACGCCTTCTTTCAAACCCTTCTCTAGCGCTTTTTTCTCATATGAAATGATTAAATCCAACACTTGTTCTTTTTCTTTCGTTTCCATTTCATTCACCTCGTTTCGTAATTGTTGTTCTTCCTCATCCGACAGTTTCACATATGTTTCAAAAAAGCCGATTAACAATCGCTGCTTGGCTTCGTCTAATTCCATCCGTACGATCATGCGT
>NZ_JAIWYK010000017.1:0-7301 GCF_022030075.1 Anoxybacillus sp. LAT27 | reverse complement strand
CACAAGATTCGCGAATAATTAACTCCGGTTCAACCATAACCGCTTTCGGCTGGAATTGGCGGTGTATAATATCTTTTAACATATATGCGGCAAGTCGTCCGATTTTTTCTTTATCTTGACGAACGGAAGTTAAAGGTGGATCGGTATAATTGCATGCGTCGATATCATCACACCCAACGATCGCAATATCCTCAGGTATTTTTAATCCGTGTTCCTTTACCGCTTTCATTGCTCCAAATGCCATTAAATCTGACGCTGCAAATACCGCTTCAGGATGATGTGACGAACCTAATATTTTTTTCATCGCCTCATAGCCACTTTCCATAAAGAAGTCCCCTTGAACGAACCATTCTTCGTGAATTGTTAATCCAAATTCCTTCATCGTGTTGCGAAATCCTTGTTCACGAATTTTTGTCACTTGTGCGCCTGGCAAACCACCAATGTAGCCGATATGTCGATAGCCACATAAGTAAAAATGCTCTACTACTTTCGCTGAAATCTTATAGTTATCTGTCATAATATACGCAGAACGGTTGCCTTCAAGCGGAATATCCACCCCAATACATGGAATGTCGCTCATATCTAATCGATAAATAGATGGTTGAAGTTTTTCACCACTAATAATGATTACTCCGTCTACTTTGTAACGCATAGCACGCTCATAATAATCTTCCTCCCCTTCTTCAAATTGTTCATTTGAAAAGAAGAGGAGGTCATAACCGAACGTTCCCATTGTTTTTTTGAAAGAGTTCATTACCTCAATAAAAAACGGGTGGTTGAAATCCGCGTTGATTTCTCCGGCGTAAATAACGCCAACTACTCTCGACTTATGAGCAGTATCTTTTTGAATGCGAGCAGCGACATACCCAGTCTGCTCCATAATTTCTAGCACTTTTTTTTTCGTTTCCTCACCGACATCATGATAGTTATTTAATACTTTCGATACCGTACCTGGTGACACACCCGCTAATTTCGCAATTTCCTTAATGGTAATTTTCATACGATCCCTTCTTAACTTTATAATCTTACCTTTATTATAACATAAATGTTCCCATTAAAAATGAATGCGCTTTAGTTGGCGGTTATGTCACTATTGTTTGACGGATCCTTGCGTCAAGCTTGAAATGAACAACTTATTAAACATTAAAAATACAACAACTAAAGGCAATGTTGCCCAAAATGTTCCAGATAAAATCATACCATAGTCTTTCACGTATGCGTCTTGAAGAGCGCGAATAGCAATTTGAATCGTGTAGCTTGATTCATCTCTCAATACAGTTAATGGCCACAAGAAATCGTTCCATACGAACATAAATGTTAAAATGCCAAGCGTCGCAAAAGCTGGTAAAATTGAAGGAACGACAATATTCCAATATACACGGAATATACTGCATCCATCAATTTTTGCCGCTTCAATCAATTCATCAGGAATTGCGTCTTTAATATATTGACGCATCCAAAAAATACCGAACGCATTCACTAAACCTGGAACAATAATTGCTTTTAAATCGTTCAACCAACCCAACTTCGTAATAATGAAGTATTGTGGGATTAATCCTAATTGTGGCGGAATCATCATCGTAATTAAAATGACAGCAAACAGCTTTTCCCGACCTTTAAACTGCAACTTAGCAAATGCAAAACCTGCTAAAGAGCTGAAAAATAACACCCCAAGCGTCGTTAAGCTAGCAACAATAAAAGAGTTCCACATTGCCCCGAAAAAGTCGACATTTTCTAATACGTTTTGAAAGTTTTCGACTAACTTATCTCCCGGTACAACAGCTGGCGGTAATTTATTAATGACATGATTCGGCTGAGTCGCCATAACAAACATCCAGTATAGCGGAAAAACCGACAATAACGCACCGATAATCAACAATACATGGATTGTTACTTTATTCACAAATCCCTTTTTACGTTGCATCTTCATTCACCTCCATATTTTTTACTTGCCCGATTTATCTAAACGATTGGACGCAAAGAAGTTAATTGTCGTAAATACAATGATGAGTAAAAATAGCGAGACGGCTGTCGCAGATGCTGTTCCGAACGCGTTATTCGAGAACGCTTCTCTCCATAAATACAACACGATCGTCATACTTTCTTCTCTAAATCCACTTCCGAAAATGAGTGGCTCGGCAAAAATTTGTAGCGATCCGATCGTTGCCGTAAATACAACGAATACGATGATTGGCTTTAACATCGGCACAGTGATGTAAAAAAACTGCTGCCATTTTTTCGCTCCATCAATTTCAGCTGCTTCATAAAGATCTTTCGGAATGCTTTGCAATCCCGCTAAGAAAATAATCGAGTTATATCCAACCCATCTCCAAAAAATCATCGTCGCAATCGCAATTTTCGCTCCCCATTCAGATGTCTGCCAGCTTACTGGCGAAATGCCAAATAAGCCAAGTGTAGCATTTACTAATCCTGCTTCTTGTTCGCTAAATAAAACGGTGAAGACAATCGCTACCGCAACAATCGATGTTACGTTTGGCACAAAGTAAGCGACACGAAATACACTTTTAAACTTGACCATTGCTGAATTTAAAGCAACGGCTAAAATTAAAGCCGCAATTAGCTGTGGACCTGTTCCTAATAAACCGATCACAATCGTGTTATAAATCGATTTCCAAAATAATGGATCAGTAAAAATAAGTGAAAAGTTTTTAACTCCGACAAATGTCATTTCACCGAATCCATTCCATTTTTGAAAAGCTAAGTAAAAGCTAAACAGCATTGGAAAAGCACCGAAGATGGCAAATAAAAGAAAGAACGGAGAAATGAATAAGTAGCCAGCTAATGCTGTTTTTTTCTTATCACTTAATCCTTTTGGACGGACGGTTGCGTTTGTATGATTATGGGATACCATTTGTATTTCCCTCCAAAAATCATAGTAGGGGAAGGGAATAAATCCCTTCCTCATATGTTTTATTGACGTTCAAGTTGACGTTTAATACGTTTAATTGCTTCTTCCCATTCTTTTTCTGGATCAGCTTTTTTCTTTTGTACGTTTGTCAACGCTTTGATGATTTCTGCTTGAACGAGTGTGTAGTTTTTGCCCATGTACACTGTTTTTACTTTTTGTGCTGCTTCTGCAAAGACTTGAGCTGTGTTTACTCCACCAAAGTACTCATCTTTGTACTCTTTAAACTCTGGAGCATCATACACAGAAGGAGTGGATGGGAATAATCCCATGTCTTTAAACGACTTCAACTGTTGCTCTGGTGCGACAAGCCATTGAATGAAGTCATACGCTTCTTGCGGATGCTTTGATTCTTTTGGAATCGTTAAATAAGAGCCACCCCAGTTTCCTGCTCCACCTGGCATGTTTGTAATAAGCCACTTGCCTGCTGAATTTGGCGCATTTCCTTTCACTACCCCTTGCATCCATGCAGGCGCAAGTAATGTTGCATAGCTTCCTTTTTCCATCGCATTACCCCATTCAGGAGTCCATAATCCGTTGCTGCCAAGGTAACCTTTTTGAATTAAGCTAACTGTATAGTCGTACGCTTGTTTAATATACGGTTCTTTTTCAATTAGCAATTCTTCTTTTTCATTGAAATATTGCACAGGCGCTTGGTCGCGCAATGCGTTGTATACAAGTTCAATATTGTCTGCAATTGGCTTTCCTGTTTTTTCTTTAATTGTTGCAGCGATTTCCGCATATGCATTCCAGTCCGGAATTAACTGAGCCACTTCAGCTGGATCTGTTGGAAGTCCGGCTGCTTCAAATACGTCAGCGCGGTAAAACATAGCCGTTGGACCAATATCTGTTGGGAGACCGAATAAAAAGCTTCCATCTGCACTTTCACCGATACGCCATTTCCAATCTAAATACTTATCCTTAATGTCTTTTGCTCCAAAATCGTATAAGTTATAAAAGCGATCTTGCGCCTCACGATAACGTTCAATGTTGTTTACTTCAATCATCGCGATGTCCGGCGCACCACTTCCTGCTGATAACGCTGTAAATAGTGCGTTATGATGGTCATCAAACTGTGTTGACTGAATTTTAATTTCGACATTCGGATGATCCTTCATATATTCCTCAGCTAACTTTTCATAGCCAGTGCTTCCGAATACCCACATGTTCAACTTCACTTTTTCACTTGAACCTTTGTCTTTTGATTCGTTCGTACTTTCAGACTGATTGCCGCAGGCAGTTGCGAACATAAAGACGAATGCTAACAACAACATAAGCGCTCGTTTCTTCATCATTCTTTCCCCCTCGTTTTTTACAACATGTGCTCATACCGTTTACACCTTTCATTTGCCCATTTGTTTGTTTCACGTTATAATTCTTTTAGTTTTCTTTGTGGTAGCGGCTAATCCCCGATACGTTGCGCTACAACAAAGAAAACTTTTTTCCCTTCCCCATCACCTCCTTTATTTAACTCCATTATTCATGATCGTTTCCTTATACCATAATGCGCTCTTCTTTGGGATTCGTGTTAGCGTTTCATAGTCCACGTATACAATACCGAAACGCTTATCATAGCCAAATGCCCACTCAAAATTATCGAATAACGACCATACATAATAGCCTTTCAAATTAACTCCTTGTTCAATTGCACGATGACAAGCAATTAAATGCTCTCGTATATAAGTAACCCGTTCATCGTCTTCTACTTCTCCTTGTTCGTTGACATGGTCTTTGTATGCAGCACCGTTTTCAGTAATGTACAATGGTATATCACCGTAATCTTTCTTCAACCGCACTAACAAATCAAATAAACCGTTTGGATTGACTTCCCAATTCATATCTGTCACTGGTCTGCCTGTGCTTACATGCTCAAATACGATCGGTTCATGTTCACCTTTTTTCCACTCTTTTAATGTTGCTGTTGAATAATAGTTAAATCCGAAAAAGTCGATCGGTTGCTGAATCGTTTGTAAATCTTCATTTCGGTAAACATCTGGTAAATAATCTTTGTACACTTCTAACATATCTTTTGGATACTGCCCTTTAAATACCGGGTCTAAAAACCAACGATTCATAAAACCGTCCCATTTCTGCGCTGCATCAATCGCCTTTTCATCTTTCGGATCAACGGCATATCCAGGTGTCAAATTCAATGTAATTCCAATTTCCCCGTCTTTCGGACCGATTTCCCGAAACGCTTTTACTGCTTCCCCATGAGAGAGGAGAACATGATGTGCTGCTTTTAAAAATGACGTAAAGTTTTGAATACCCGGCGCGTGCTCACCGTTACCATACCCTAAATAAGTGACGACCCACGGCTCATTATGCGTAATCCATTTTTTTACGACATCACCGAGGTTTTCGTAAAGAAACGAAGCGTATTCTTGGAAGCGATACACAATATCGCGATTTTCCCAACCGCCTTTTTCTTGAAGAGCTTGTGGCATATCCCAATGGTAAATAGTCAACATTGGTTCGATACCGTTCTCTAGCAATTCATGCACAAGACGCTTATAAAAATCTAGACCTTTCTCATTAAACTTACCTGGCGTCTCCGTATACAGTCTCGCCCAACTAGTCGAAAATCGATACGCCTTTAAATGAAGCGCTTTCATTAATGCGACATCATCAACATAGCGATTGTAATGATCAATTGCAACATCTCCATTATCACCATTCGCCACTTTACCCGGAATACGAGAAAAGTGATCCCAAATCGAGTAAATTTGATCTTCTCCAGTCGCCGTTCCTTCAATTTGATACGATGAAGTAGCAGCTCCCCAGATGAAATCTTTCGGAAACTGAAGCATATTTCGAACCTCCTACGAATTTTTTCGTTAATGACAAATTTAAAAAAGCGCTTTCTTTCATTTGTTTCGTAACTTAATCATAATAAAAGTTAGCGGAACAAGTCAATAAAATCTTTTATGTTCGTACAAAAATTATAATTAACAGTCTAACTAAAGGGGTTGTTTACGAAAATTTTCGTTTTTCACATCAGAAAATAATCTAAAATAATCGAAGGGAAACGAATAAGAGAAAATAAAAAAAGGATTCCTGCGATTAACAGGAATCCCTCTAGTGCCGATGGTGGGAGTCGAACCCACACGGGGGGCTACCCCACACGATTTTGAGTCGTGCGCGTCTGCCAGTTCCGCCACATCGGCATGAAACAATTAAATTGTATCATGCTATCTTATTTTGTCAAGCCTTTTCAGTGCCGAGGGCCGGACTCGAACCGGCACGGTAGTCACCTACCGCAGGATTTTAAGTCCTGTGCGTCTGCCAATTCCGCCACCCCGGCGCATAAAAAAAATGGAGGCGGCAACCGGATTCGAACCGGTGGTAAAGGTTTTGCAGACCTCTGCCTTACCACTTGGCTATGCCGCCGTGAAACAAAGAGCGGAAGACGGGACTCGAACCCGCGACCCCCACCTTGGCAAGGTGGTGTTCTACCACTGAACTACTTCCGCATATATGGCTGGGGTAGCTGGATTCGAACCAACGCATCACGGAGTCAAAGTCCGTTGCCTTACCGCTTGGCTATACCCCAATGTTTTAAAACGGATATGGGGCGACTAGTGGGAATCGAACCCACGAATGCCAGAGCCACAATCTGGTGCGTTAACCACTTCGCCATAGCCGCCATGTTTTTGGCAGGGGCAGTAGGAATCGAACCCACACCGGAGGTTTTGGAGACCTCTGTTCTACCATTAAACTATGCCCCTAAAATGGTGGAGGGGGACGGATTCGAACCGCCGAACCCAAAGGGAGCGGATTTACAGTCCGCCGCGTTTAGCCACTTCGCTACCCCTCCGCAGATGGTGCCGGCTGCAGGACTTGAACCCGCAACCTACTGATTACAAGTCAGTTGCTCTACCAATTGAGCTAAGCCGGCACATTATATATATTTATACGAAGCCGACATGATTCAAAATGGTGGCTCGGGACGGAATCGAACCGCCGACACAAGGATTTTCAGTCCTTTGCTCTACCGACTGAGCTACCGAGCCGTACATGGCGGTCCCGACGGGACTCGAACCCGCGATCTCCTGCGTGACAGGCAGGCATGTTAACCACTACACTACGGGACCAACTTTGGTTGCGGGGGCAGGATTTGAACCTGCGACCTTCGGGTTATGAGCCCGACGAGCTACCTGGCTGCTCCACCCCGCGATGATAAAAGTAAACCAATGTTCATATATGGTGGAGGATGACGGGATCGAACCGCCGACCCCTTGCTTGTAAGGCAAGTGCTCTCCCAGCTGAGCTAATCCTCCATTTCATCTTGCCCGGCAACGTCCTACTCTCGCAGGCGGTGTCCCGCCAACTACCATCGGCGCTGGAGAGCTTAACTTCCGTGTTCGGGATGGGA
>NZ_JAIWYK010000016.1:0-9474 GCF_022030075.1 Anoxybacillus sp. LAT27 | reverse complement strand
CGAATAATTCTTCACGCACGCCAGAACAAGTAGCTGAAAAGCTACGGAATTTTGGCATCCCTGCAACGAAAGAACAAGTATTTACAACAAGTCAAGCAACGGCCAATTACATTTATGAAAAGAAGCCGAATGCTTCTGTGTATGTGATTGGAGAAGATGGCATTCGTCGAGCGCTTGAAGAAAAAGGGTTTACATTTGCGAATGAAGATGCAGAAGTTGTTGTAATGGGCATTGATCGCAGCATTAATTATGAAAAATTAGCGATCGCCTGCTTGGCTGTTCGCAACGGAGCGATGTTTATTTCGACAAATGGAGACATTGCGATTCCAACAGAGCGTGGACTTCTACCTGGAAACGGTTCACTTACATCTGTTGTCGCTGTATCTACACAGACGAAACCCATTTTTATTGGGAAGCCAGAAAAAATTATTATGGAACAAGCGCTTGAAGTGCTCGGTGTGCCGAAAGAAGAAACGTTAATGATCGGGGATAACTACGATACAGATATTATGGCGGGAATGAATGCCGGAATAGATACACTTCTCGTTCATACAGGCGTGACGACGAAAGAAATGTTACAAACGTATGACCGACAACCGACGTATGTCGTCGATTCGCTACAAGAATGGATGGAACGTATATAGAAAAGGCTAACCCTAGAACGCAAATGCGTCTCGGGGTTAGCCTTGTTTTTTGTTATAAAATATGCAACTTTATATCGACTAGCGGTGAAGGGGAAACAATCATTTATTCAACGTGGGCTGCGCGATGCGCTAAGCGACTCGAAGCGGCAGCGGCAATTGCTCCGACAATATCATCTAAAAACGTATGACATTTGCCAGACGATTTATCATTCAATTGTTGTAAAATACCTGGCTTTTGTTTATCGATGTAACCGTAATTTGTAAAACCAATGGAACCATATACGTTAACGATGGATAAAGCTAAAATTTCATCGACTCCATACAGTCCTTCGTCTTTTTCGATAAACGATTGAAGAGGCTCTTCCAACAATCCTTTTTCCGCTAAAATATCGAGCTGAATGCCGGTAAATAGCGCATTTTGCACTTCGCGTTTTGCAATGACTCGATTGACGTTATGAATACATTCGTCCATTTGTAAGTCAGGATGATATTTAGATTGTAAATAATAAACGAGTTCCGCAATATGTTCAATTGTTACTCCGCGATCTGCGAGCCATTGTCGTGCGATTTGCTCCATTTTTCCTATTTTCTTTTCCTCCATCCAACTTCACCTATTTCATTTTTTATTTTTTACAATGTATGTGCTTTTTTTATGAAACGTGCGTTTATTTCCTCTCTCATATGAAGTTTATACGTATTTTTTAAACATATACATGAAAGAAGGAGGGATGTGCATGGATTATTATTTTCGTGTCGATCATATGGAAACAAAAAATGATCGTTTTCTTGTTCGAAGTGGAAATGACATATATGTTGCGATACCGACGGATGAGAGAGAAAGCGACATACAGCAGTTATACTACGTGGCGATGTATATGCGAACGCAAGGTGACGAAACGATTGCGACGTTGCTTCCGACGAAGACAGGTCGATTTGTTGGAAAGTTACAAGGGATGCAAGTCAGTGTGTGGAAAATGGAAAAGAGAAATGAAACAGACGATTTAGCACAACAGCTTGCATTATTTCATCAGCGCGGGCGCACATATCCGTACGATGTTTCCACAAGAAACCGATTCGGGCAATGGGGCGAGCTGTGGGGACAACGTATTGATCAATTAGAACAGTTTTGGCAATTGCAAGTGAGATCGTCTGAAAAAAGTGAAATGGACGAATTGTTTATTGAGACATTTCCGTATTACTTAGGTTTAGCCGAAAATGCGATTCAGTATGTCGTAGATACGCAATTAGACGAAGTTCCAATGCGTAGCGATATGCGAACCATTTGTCATGAACAATTTGCGCCTGAAGCATGGGAGATGGGGAAAATACCGACGGATTGGGTGTGTGACCATGCAGGTCGCGATATAGCAGAATGGATACGAACGCAATGGCTTATCAAACAAGTAGATGAAACGATTACGCATTTTTTACGGACGTATGAACGGGTGCAAACACTTAGTCGTTTTGCTTGGCGGATGATTTATGCCCGCTTACTATTCCCACTTCATTATTTTCAAGCAATTGAAAACTATTACGGAGCAGCAGGAGACATAAGACAAGGCTATGAACAGCAATTGAGACAAGTGTTTGAAGAGAGTGATATGTATGAACAAAAACTTCGCCATTTTCATGATATGACTACTGTTTCCATTCCTCGTCTTGACTGGTTATAAATGTGCTACAATAAAACGGAGGACAATGTGCGAAAGGGGTTAAAAAGATGGGAAGACCGTATGTGTTTATTACAAGAAAATTACCGGACGATATTGTTGCTCCGTTATACGACAAATATGATGTAAACATGTGGCCACATGAGCATCTTGTTGTTCCACGCGACATATTGCTTCAAGAAGCAAATCGGGCGGAAGCGCTGATTACGATGCTATCTGATCGCATTGATGAGGAGCTATTAAAAAACAGCCCTAATCTACGCGTTGTTGCGAACGTAGCAGTCGGTTACGACAATATTGATGTAAACGCAGCGACAAAACGCGGGATTATTGTTTGTAACACGCCTGATGTGTTGACAGAAACGACGGCGGATTTGACATTCGCTTTATTGTTAGCAACAGCAAGGAGGTTAGTTGAAGCAACAGAGTTTATAAAAAGAGGAGAATGGAAAAGTTGGAGCCCGCTGTTACTTGCCGGGACAGATGTTCACCACAAAACGATTGGAATTGTCGGTATGGGGAAAATCGGGCAAGCTGTTGCGCATCGAGCGAAAGGGTTTCATATGCGCGTGTTATACTATAATCGTTCACGAAATATTGAAGCGGAACAAACGCTTGGTGCAACGTATTGTTCGTTTGACGAGTTGCTTGAGCAAGCAGATTTTGTTGTCTGTTTAACTCCTTTAACGAACGAAACGTATCAATTGTTTAATCGTGAAGCATTTATGAAAATGAAGCGGTCAGCCATTTTTATTAACGCTGGTCGTGGAGCGGTTGTTGATGAAAAAGCGCTGTATGATGCATTAATTGACGGACAAATTGCTGGTGCAGGATTAGATGTATTTGTAGAAGAACCGATTCGTGCGGATCATCCACTTTTACAATTGCCTAACGTTGTTGTGCTACCACATATTGGAAGTGCAACGAAGGAGACGAGATATGCAATGATGCAACTATGTTGTCGCAATGTGATAGCTGTCTTAGAAGGGAGAGAACCTTATACTCCTGTGTAGAGCCAAAGGGCTCTTTTTTTATTTTTTAGAAAATTTTTAAACATAAAGCGTTTTCATATGGTACGATAATGAAAATAAGGATTGTAAAAGAAATAGAGATCCTCTATAATGTCTACTATATAAAAACAAATGTTCATTACAGAAAAACAAGAGGTGGGGAAGATGGTAAAAAGCGTATCAGTTGGATTGTTAGGATTAGGAACGGTTGGTAGTGGAGTGGTCAAAATTATTAAAAATCATCAAGATAAATTGATGCATCAAATTGGCTGTCCTGTTGAAATAAAAAAAGTCGCTGTGCGTGATCGTGATAAAAAAAGAGATGTCGTCCTGCCAGAAGCAGTATTAACGACGAACGTCGAAGAAGTAATTAACGACCCGGACATTGATGTTGTCATTGAAGTCATGGGAGGCATTGAAGAAACGCGCCAATATATATTACAAGCATTAAAAAATGGAAAGCATGTCGTTACAGCGAATAAAGATTTAATGGCATTATACGGTACGGAGTTGCTCTCCGTTGCGTCTGAGTACGGTTGTGACTTATTTTATGAAGCAAGTGTAGCAGGAGGCATTCCAATTTTACGCAGCCTTGTGGACGGATTAGCTTCTGACCGCATTACGAAAATGATGGGGATTGTCAACGGAACGACAAATTACATTTTAACAAAAATGAGTAAATTCAACCGACCATATGAAGAAGTATTAGCGGAGGCGCAAGCGCTTGGTTATGCGGAAGCAGATCCGACGTCAGACGTAGAAGGACTAGATGCGGCACGGAAAATGGCAATTTTAGCTCGGCTTGGCTTTTCGATGAATATTGATTTACAAGATGTATACGTAAAAGGGATTACTGGGATTACGGAAGAAGATTTAAACTATAGCAAACGGCTCGGTTATACAATGAAATTAATCGGTATTGCCCATCGAGATGGAGAGAAAGTTGAAGTGAGTGTACAACCGACATTGCTACCGGAAACGCATCCACTTGCGTCTGTAAACGATGAATATAATGCAGTTTACGTTTATGGTGAAGCGGTCGGAGAGACGATGTTTTACGGTCCGGGGGCAGGAAGTTTGCCGACAGCAACGTCTGTTGTGTCCGATTTAGTTGCCGTCATGAAAAATATGCGTCTTGGGGTGAATGGAAGAAGTGCAGTTACTCCGCAATACGATAAGCAGTTAAAAGACGATAGCGAAATATACTCGAAATATTTTTTACGCATTCATGTGAAAGATCAAGTGGGAGCGTTTGCGAAAATTACATCGCTCTTTTCAGAACGGGGAGTAAGTTTCGAGAAAATTTTACAACTTCCTTTAAAACAAAAAGATTTAGCTGAAATTGTACTCGTTACACATCAAGCGTCCTTAAAAGATTATCGTGATGTATTGCAGCAATTGCGTGATTTAGAAGTTGTCGAAGAAGTGAAAAGCTCGTATCGCGTAGAAGGGGAAGGTGCATTGTAATGTGGAAAGGGTTGTTACATCATTATCGTGACTATTTGCCAGTGACCGATCAAACGCCGCTGTTATCGTTAAATGAAGGAAATACGCCACTCATTCCGCTTATTCATTTGTCTGAAAAACTCGGCATCGAGTTATATGTTAAAACAGAGGGGGCAAACCCAACAGGATCGTTTAAAGATCGCGGAATGGTGATGGCTGTCGCTAAGGCAAAGGAAGAAGGAAGCGATACGATCATTTGTGCTTCGACAGGTAACACGTCCGCTGCGGCTGCGGCGTATGCTGCGAGGGCGAATATGCGTTGCATCATCGTCATTCCTGATGGAAAAATTGCGCTTGGGAAGTTGGCACAAGCGGTTATGTATGGAGCGGAAATTGTTGTGATTCAAGGAAATTTCGATCATGCGCTAAAAATGGTGCGCCGTTTGAGCGAGCTGGCTCCGGTCACGCTTGTTAATTCGGTCAATCCGTATCGCATCGAAGGGCAAAAAACCGCAGCGTTTGAAATTTGCGAACAACTCGGGCAGGCGCCAGATATTCTTGCCATACCAGTTGGAAATGCAGGAAATATTACAGCGTATTGGAAAGGGTTTAAGGAATTTCATGAGAAGCATGGCACAAAATTACCAGAAATGCGCGGATTTGAAGCGGAAGGGGCGGCGGCGATTGTACGTAATAAAGTGATCGAAAATCCTGAAACGATTGCAACAGCAATTCGAATTGGTAACCCAGCGAGTTGGGAATATGCTGTTCAAGCTGCGAATGAATCAGGTGGAAAAATTGATGAAGTAACAGACGAACAAATTTTAAATGCGTATCGTCTACTTGCACGCGAAGAAGGAATATTTGCAGAACCTGCTTCGTGCGCATCTGTTGCAGGTGTAATGAAGCAAGTAGAAAGTGGAGAAATTGCAAAAGGAAGCCGTGTTGTTGCCGTTCTTACAGGAAATGGGTTGAAAGATCCGAATGTAGCGATGGAAGCGATGAAAGTTCAACCGATCGTCTTGCCGAATGATGAGGAAGCGGTGTTTGCGCATATTCAAGGAGCTGTTCTTCAATGAATGATGGGGAGATGTTAAAAATTGTCGTTCCAGGAAGCACAGCCAACCTCGGCCCTGGCTTTGACTCGATCGGATTAGCGGTATCGTTACATTTAACATTGGAAGTCGTGCGTGCAGAATCATGGGAATTTACCCCAAAAACAGATGAAGTAAAAAGCATTCCAACTGATGAAAGTAATTTAATTTATCAAGTAGCAAGTAAATTAGCAAGCGAGTATGGTGTAACGTTGCCGCCTTGTCACGTATTTGTCTCAAGCAATATTCCGTTTACTCGTGGGCTTGGTAGCAGTGCTGCAGCCATTGTGGCTGCTATTGAGTTGGCGAATGAGTTAGGATGTCTTTGTTTGTCGCAAGAAGAGAAAATGCGGGCAGCGAGCGTATACGAAGGGCATCCTGATAATGTTGGCGCCTCTTTGTATGGGGGGCTAGTGATCGGTAGTCATTTAAATGAACGTACACATGTTGTGAACATCCCACATATACCGATTGATTTAATAGCTGTCATTCCAACATATGAACTGGAAACGAAAAAATCTCGTACCGTTCTCCCGAGCGCATTTACGCGTGCGCAGGCGGTAGAAGCAAGCGCAATTAGTAATGTTCTTGTAGCTGCATTGCTTACACACAACTGGTCGCTTGTTGGTGAAATGATGGATGCCGATGTATTTCATCAACCATATCGGGAAAGTCTCGTGCCTGAATTGCAACATGTTCGTACGGTGGCGAAACGAAATGGCGCCTTTGGTGTTGCATTAAGCGGTGCTGGTCCGACGGTGCTATGTTTTGCGGAACGAGGGCAAGGAGAGAAAGTATATCATGCGTTGAAAGTGGCGTTTCCGTATAGCGATGTTCGGATGTTGTCAGTAGAGGAGACAGGTAGCTGTGTATATAAAATGGCGTTAGAGAAATGAAAAGGGTGCCCAATCATTTTTTGGACACCCTTTTTGCTGTTAGAACACTTGTTCAACTTCAACAACGCCAGGGACTTCTTCAAGCAATGCGCGCTCGATTCCGGCTTTTAACGTAATTGTGGAGCTTGGGCAGCTACCGCATGCGCCGAGAAGGCGAAGTTTAACAACTCCATCTTCTACATCAACTAATTCGCAATCTCCGCCGTCGCGAAGTAAAAATGGGCGAAGTTTGTCTAATACTTCTTGCACTTGTTGTTTAATATCTTGATCTGCCATTTTCATCGACTCCTTTCACTAATTTTATTATAATCATCATGATGAAAAAAATCTATTCACGTTACTTAACTTTTTTCCAGGGGAGAGGATGAATGATGATCGAAATATGTGTGTATGGAGCGGATATGATTTGTGCTTCTTGTGTCGGTGCTCCGTCATCAAAAGATACGTATGAATGGCTTCAAGCTGCTGTTTCGCGAAAATATCCGAACCATTCATTTCAGTTTGTGTATGTTGATATTTTTTCACCACCAGAAGATGATGAAAAGCGTCAGTTTGCGCAAAAGATCATCGATGAAGATTTATTTTATCCGGTTGTTGTTATTGATGGTGAGATTGTTGACGAAGGAAATCCGAAATTAAAAAACATTTATGAAGCGATTGAAAAAAGGGCGAAATAACTCGCCCTCATTCATTTTACAAAACACAAATCAGTAATTTGTGCTTCATGTTCAATGGAACGTTTGGAAATCATATCTAACATACGCTCTTGTCTTTTCTGAATTTGTACGAAAAATGTAGGAAATTAATATCCATTATGGTATTTGTACATCCATAAAACACCTGATTTTAGAAGGCGTGGGACGCGACCGGTTAGTGGACGATCAGCAACGAGACCAAATCCATGCTTTTTGCCTAATGATCCTAAAACGCCTTTTAATTTAATTGGTGGAAATTCGCTTGGTGGTTCTTCGCCTTTCCACCGCTTTTGCAACACTTGGGCGATTTGTTCTGCCTGACCTTCAGCAAGTTGAGCGCTCGGGGCATGTGGTAAGCTTGCACAGTCCCCAACGACGTATACATTTTCTATATTCGGTATGTGATGTCTAGGTGTTAACACAACACGTCCTTGATTGTCTTTTTCAACATTCAGTTCGCGGACGACGCGATTCGGTTGAATGCCGGCAGTCCACACAATCGCATCACAGTGGATAGCTTCATCGTGGTTATACAACGTATGTTCTTCGACTTTTGTAATATTGGATTGGCGAATAAGCTCAACACCATGTGAATGAAACCATTGTTCTACGTAATGACTTAGCCGTTCAGGGAACATAGACAAAATACGTGTGCCGCGATCAAACAGTTTCACGTGTAAATCTGGACGACTCTCTACTAGCTCGCTTGCCAACTCCACACCGCTTAATCCAGCTCCAACGACGCCGACAATGCTATGCGGTGGGAGATTGCTTAGCTTTTGGTACGTTTCTCTTGCTTTATCGATAGTTTGAATGCTATAAGTAAAAATGTCTGCACCGGGGACACCGTGATATTTGTCTTCACAACCTAATCCGATGACTAAGTCATCGTACGGAATACACGTCCCATCTTGAAGGTGAACGACTTCGTGATGAAGATCAATTTTTTGGACCTCACCAAACACATAAGAGAGGCGAGGGTGTTCTGGGAACGGGACGCGAATATGCTGGTCGCTAATCGTCCCAGCAGCCAAAGCGTAATATTCGGTTTTTAAGCAATGGTATGGAATGCGATCAATTAATGTAATATAAATATGTTCTGGTAAA
The DNA here is from genome assembly GCF_022030075.1 of Anoxybacillus sp. LAT27. Lineage (NCBI taxonomy): Bacteria > Bacillati > Bacillota > Bacilli > Caryophanales > Anoxybacillaceae > Anoxybacillus > Anoxybacillus sp. LAT27. The sequence goes on along the minus strand of NZ_JAIWYK010000016.1, from coordinate 912 downwards.
TTTGGAAGTATGCGGAGTAAAATGCGCATATTTCCGTATCCGCCGCCAAGTAGCACGAGGTTTCTCATGGAAGATTTCCCCTTTTGATAAAATTCGACCATTAAAAGTATAACGAAATTGTGACAAAATAACAACATTTTTTCGAGAAACATGAATGATTAAGGTGTTTTTTTGACAGTAATATTACATCATTTTTTATGAAAGTGTTATAATGATAAGATTGGGGTGAATATAGTGTTAAAACCGATTGTTGAATTTTGTATAAGCAATTTAGCAAATGGTTCCCAACGTGCCCTAGAGCAATTAGAGAAAGATCCTAACTTAGATATTATTGAATATGGCTGTTTAGGGTATTGTGGGAAATGTGCCAATACGTTGTTTGCGATGGTAAATGGGGATATTGTCACAGCAGAGAATGCGGATCAACTTGTCGAACGAGTTTATGCATATATTGAGGAAAATCCAATGTTTTAGGGGGCTATTGTGCCCCCTCAGCTTGTCGACAAAGTCGACAAGCTGTTTTAATATATAGGTATAAGGGTATAGGAGGGGGAAATCGGATGCTTCAACGTCATCAAGAAGATCGTAGACATGTGGAAACAACGGTAAAGATTGATGACCTTGTTCCTGAGGATCACCTTGTGCGTAAGCTAGAAAAAGCGATTGACTTCTCTTTTATTTATGACATCGTCAAAGATCTATACTCACCCGATCATGGACGACCAAGTATTGATCCGGTTGTGTTGTTCAAAATGTACTTGATCCGTTATATCTTTGGCATTCGTTCGATGCGTGAAACGGTGGAACAAATTCGAACAAACGTGGCCTATCGATGGTTTTTAGGGTTGAGTCTTCATGATCCTGTCCCACATCATTCGACTCCAAGCAAAAACTACGCACGACGTTTTGCAG
>NZ_JAIWYK010000002.1:0-25825 GCF_022030075.1 Anoxybacillus sp. LAT27 | reverse complement strand
GCTTGCAAGCATCTTCTACTATTTTTCGTAAAATAAATCCTTCTGGAAACATGACAAACGGCTCATGTCGTAATTCACTTAAAGTGATGCTTCGGTTTTGACTAAGTGGGTGATCTGTCGGAATGAGTGCGGCGAACGACTCGGTAAATAAAATATCCCCTTGAATGCCCTTTTCTTCAGTTGGTACAGGACCTAAGAAAGCCACATCAATTTCTCGCCTCTTCACTGCATCAATCAAAAACTTATATGACCCTTGACGCAAATGGAAAGAAATGTGCGGATGTTTTTGTTTAAATGTGGAAATGACCATTGGCATCGTATAGCTTGCGAGACTTGTTGGAAAACCAATTTTAATTGTTCCGCGCTCTGGATCTAAATATTCTTCAATTTGTTGCTTCGCATAGTCAATCGCTTTTAATGCCGATTCAATATGTTGTAAAAAGTGGCGGCCGATCGGTGTTAATTTTACGTTTCTTCCTTCACGTTCGAATAGCTTGACCCCGAGTTCATCCTCTAAATTTGCAATTTGACGACTAACAGCAGATTGAGCGACATGCAACGCTTCAGCAGCTTCTGACACATGCTCCCGTTTGGCAACTTCTGTGAAATAAACTAATTGTCTTAATTCCATTTTTTCCACCTCTTTCTATCGTTCTCGAAATGAGATGAATATTATCTAAATTATATATTGTTTATATAATTATTGAAACCTACAATTATACATACAAGATAACGGAATGGGGGATTCACATGAGAGGACTACCAAAGGCGCAAGGGTTGTACTGTCCACAATTTGAACATGATGCATGTGGGATCGGGTTATACGCCCACTTAAAAGGGGAAGCGTCTCATCATATTGTCAAGCAAGGTCTTCATATGTTGCGTCAATTAGAGCATCGCGGAGGTCAAGGGAGCGACCCGCAAACAGGTGACGGTGCTGGAATCATGGTGCAAATTCCTGATGATTATTTTCGATCCGTTTGTTCGTTTTCACTTCCTGCAAAAGGGCGTTACGGAGTCGGGATGGTCTTCTTTTTTGAGCATGACGAACAAAAGGGGGGCATTTTAGAACAGAAAATCAATGACATCATCTGCGAGGAAGGACAAACGTTGCTCGGATGGCGAGATGTACCTGTTAATGTCGGAAAACTCGGAACATTGGCTAAAAAAAGTCGTCCGTTTATTCGTCAGCTTTTTATCGCAGCGAGCGACGATATAACAGATGAACAACATTTTGAGCGAAAGTTATATGTCATTCGTAAACGAGCAGAAAAGTTAGTAAAAAACAATGAGTACTATTTTGCGAGTTTATCCAGTCGAACGATCGTTTACAAAGGGCTAGTCACCCCTGAGCAACTGGATGCTTTTTATATTGATTTACAAGATGAACGATTTCGCTCCGCGTTTGCGCTCGTTCACTCGCGTTTTAGCACAAACACGTTTCCGAGCTGGGAGAGGGCACATCCGAATCGTTATTTAATTCATAATGGGGAAATTAATACGCTACGAGGCAATATTCATTGGATGATGGCGCGAGAAAAACAATTTTCATCGCCTATGTTTGGTGATGATTTACAAAAAGTACTTCCGATTTTAGATACGAACGGAAGCGATTCTTCCATGCTTGATAATGCGTTTGAGTTTTTTGTGCTAGCTGGAAGGTCGCTCGCTGAAACGGCAATGATGCTCATTCCAGAGCCATGGTATTGGGATGAAGAGATGGATGATGATAAAAAAGCGTTTTATGAATATTATAGTTGTCTTATGGAGCCGTGGGACGGACCAACGGCCATCGTGTTCACGAATGGAAAACAAATTGGAGGGATTTTAGATCGCAACGGCCTTCGTCCAGCACGTTACTATGTGACAAAAGACGACTATATTATTTTTTCATCAGAAGTAGGTGTGATCGATGTAGAGCCGAACAATATTTTATACAAAGAACGATTAAGTCCTGGAAAAATGCTTTTTATTGATTTTGAACAAGGACGCATCGTTTCTGATGAAGAAATAAAAAAACAAATTGCCAATGAACGACCATATCGTCAATGGGTGAATGAACGAATGATTTCTATTGACGAATGTGCCGAAGATGAGCAGGAACAACCGTTTAACAACCTTTTGACGTGGCAAAAAGCGTTTGGATATACGTATGAAGACGTGGAAAAAACAATCATTCCGATGGCAACGGAAGGAAAAGATCCAACAGGGGCGATGGGAAACGATACACCTTTAGCCGTCTTATCAGATCGACCGCAAAGTTTATTCAATTATTTTAAGCAACTATTTGCACAAGTAACAAATCCACCGATTGATGCGATTCGTGAATACATCGTCACATCAACAGTGACGTTGCTTGGAAAAGAAGGAGATTTGTTGAATCCGGATGCATCTTGTGCTCGTCGCATTCGATTAGAGTCACCAATAATCACGAACAAACAATTAAACGCCATTCGAATGAGTCCGTATCGTGAATTTGCTAGTGTGACATTGTCAACGGTTTTTACACATAACTTAAAAGAAGCGTTAGATGAATTATGTCAAGCGGCGGACGAAGCGATTGCTTCTGGTGCAACGTTACTTATTTTATCTGACCGTTGCATAAACGAGCAACGTGTAGCCATTCCGACGCTTCTTGCGGTTAGCGCGGTACATCAACATCTTGTTCGAAAAGGGACACGTACGAAAGTCAGTTTAATTGTGGAAAGTGGAGAAGCGCGTGAGGTGCATCATTTCGCAGCGTTAATCGGATATGGAGCGGATGCGGTCAATCCGTATTTGGCATTTGCGACCATTCGAGAAGCGATTGAAAAAGGAGTGCTTCATTCGACATACGAAAAGGCAGTCGAAACATATAAAAAAGCGGCGACAGATGGCGTTGTGAAAGTGATGTCAAAAATGGGTATTTCAACCGTGCAAAGTTATCGTGGCGCGCAAATTTTTGAAGCGATCGGTATCGGGGATGATGTTATCGATCAATATTTCACTGGAACAGCGTCGCAAATTGGCGGAATCGGTTTGAATGAAATTGCCCAAGAAGCAAAAATGCGCCATATGCAAGCGTTTTTCACGTCTTATGATGAAACATTAGATTCTGGAAGTGAATTGCAATGGCGGAAAAACGGGGAACATCATGCGTTTAATCCGAAAACGATTCATACGTTACAATGGGCATGTCGAAAAAATGACTATGCGCTGTTTAAACAATATTCTGCGATGGCGAATGAAGAGCAGTTTACATTTTTACGTAATTTATTTGAGTTTGACGACACACGTACACCTATTCCGATTGAAGAAGTTGAACCGATAGAGGCGATTGTTCGTCGCTTTAAAACGGGGGCGATGTCGTACGGTTCATTGAGCCAAGAAGCACATGAAGCGCTTGCGATTGCGATGAATCGCATCGGTGGAAAAAGCAATAGTGGAGAAGGTGGTGAAGATCCTAGTCGCTATACAAGAGATGAAAATGGCGATTTCCGTCGCAGTGCAATTAAGCAAATCGCATCTGGCCGTTTCGGAGTGAAAAGCCATTATTTAGTTCATGCCGATGAGCTACAAATTAAAATGGCGCAAGGAGCAAAGCCTGGAGAAGGTGGTCAACTGCCTGCGAATAAAGTATATCCGTGGATCGGAAAAGTGCGTGGGTCTACGCCAGGTGTGGAACTTATTTCGCCACCACCGCATCATGACATTTATTCCATTGAAGATTTAGCACAGCTTATTTATGATTTGAAAAATGCAAATCGCAATGCGCGCATTAGTGTAAAACTCGTTGCAAAATCTGGTGTTGGCACGATCGCTGCAGGTGTGGCTAAAGGCGGGGCAGATGTGATCGTCATTAGCGGATATGACGGAGGGACAGGTGCTTCACCAAAAACAAGCATTAAACATGCGGGGCTTCCGTGGGAACTTGGTTTAGCTGAAACGCATCAAACGCTTATGTTAAATGGGTTGCGTGATCGCGTTGTATTAGAAACAGACGGAAAATTGATGACTGGTCGCGATGTCGTCATGGCGGCGTTATTTGGCGCTGAGGAATTTGGTTTTGCGACCGCTCCACTTATCGTTTTAGGTTGCGTGATGATGCGCGTTTGTCATTTAGACACATGTCCGGTCGGTGTTGCAACACAAAATCCAAAATTGCGGGCAAAATTTACTGGAAAGCCAGAACATATCGTTAATTTCATGTATTTTATTGCCCAAGAGGTACGTGAAATCATGGCGCAACTTGGTTTCCGTACGATCGAGGAAATGGTCGGACGCGTGGACGTATTAAAAATAAGTGAACGGGCAAAACGACATTGGAAAGCGAAACATCTTAAGTTGTCACGTTTGTTGCATCAAGTGGAAGGATCGCGCACGTTTTCTAAACCGCACGATCACCGTCTCGAACAAACGCTTGATTACCAAACGATTTTGCCAGCTGTCCAGCAAGCAATAGAGGAGAAAAAGCCTGTGCAATTGCACGTACGCATTAACAACGTACAGCGAACAGTCGGCACGATAGTAGGTAGCGAAGTATCAAAACGATTTGGTGAAGAAGGTCTTCCAGAAGATACGATTCAACTATATTTTCAAGGCTCAGCGGGGCAAAGCTTCGCAGCGTTCGTGCCAAAAGGAATGACGATGACATTAGTCGGTGATGCGAACGACTATGTTGGCAAAGGTTTATCAGGTGGAAAAGTGATCGTTCGTCCACCACACGAAGCTTCGTTTGCGTGCAGTGATCAAGTCATTATTGGAAATGTTGCATTTTACGGTGCGACAAGTGGAGAAGCGTATATTCGTGGTCGTGCTGGGGAGCGTTTTTGCGTCCGAAATAGTGGCGTTCATGCGGTTGTTGAAGGAGTTGGTGATCACGGCTGTGAGTATATGACAGGAGGACGTGTTGTTATCCTCGGCTCTGTTGGAAAAAATTTTGCTGCGGGCATGTCCGGTGGGATTGCGTACGTACTTGCTGATGATAATACGTGGCAAAAACGTGCCAACCGTGAACTTGTTTTATTTGAATCACTAGTAGATAAAGGAGAAATTCAAGATGTACAACAAATGATTATGAAACATTACGAATATACGGAAAGCCCAAAAGCAGCGTATATACTTGCCAACTGGGATCGTGTTGTAAGAAACGTTGTCAAAGTGATTCCGAAAAACTACAAACTTATGATTGGGACAATTGAAGCGATGAAGCGAAGCGGTATGTCACATGACGAAGCGGTATTTGAAGCGTTTAATACGGTCGTAAACAAAAAAGATGTTGCAGCAGGAAAAACGATTGAAGCGATCGTGAAATAAGCGATCGCTTTTGACGAAGAAAGGGGGAGAAACATGGGGAAAGCGACAGGATTTATGGAATACGTACGGGAAGAAGAGAAAAAGCGTGATCCTCTTTCCCGTTTGTATGATTGGAAAGAATATACAGACCCATTTTCAACAGATATGTTAGTTAGACAAGGGGCGCGATGTATGGACTGCGGTACACCGTTTTGCCATATGGGTATGGAGCTAAACGGCTTAACGTCTGGTTGTCCGATTCATAACCTTATTCCAGAATGGAACGATCTTGTGTACCGTGGACGTTGGAAAGAAGCGTTTGAACGGTTAGTAAAAACGAATAACTTTCCAGAATTTACAGGGCGTGTTTGTCCAGCACCTTGTGAAGGATCGTGCACCGTAGCTATTTCTGATCAAGCAGTTGCGATTAAAGGCATTGAACGAGCGATTATCGATCGAGCGTTCCAAGAAGGCTGGGTTCAACCACGTATCCCAAAAAAGCGAACAGGAAAAAAAGTGGCTGTCATCGGATCAGGACCTGCCGGCTTAGCGTGTGCAGATGAATTAAATCAAGCGGGTCATTTTGTGACTGTGTATGAGCGTGCGGATCGCGTAGGCGGTTTGTTAACGTATGGCATTCCAAATATGAAACTTGGAAAAGATGTCGTTGAACGACGTGCGCGTTTACTTGAAGAAGAAGGAATTACGTTTCTTACAAATACAGAAGTAGGCAAGCATATTACCGTCCACGAACTACAAAAACAATATGATGCAATTGTGCTTTGTATCGGAGCACAAAAACAACGTGATCTTGTTTTAGAAGGACGCGAACTAGATGGTGTTCATTTAGCAATGGATTACTTGACCGTAACAACAAAATGGTTGTTGAATGGTGAAAAAGATGAAACGTTTATTGACGCAAAACATAAACACGTCATCGTTATTGGCGGGGGCGATACGGGGGCAGACTGCGTAGCAACGGCACTTCGTCAACAATGTAAAAGCGTCGTGCAGTTTGGCAAACATCCTGCATTGCCTAAAGAGCGTACGGACGATAACCCGTGGCCGCAATATCCGCTCGTTTTTACGATCGACTATGCATACGAAGAAGCGGAAGCGAAGTTTGGCACCGATCCACGTCAATATTGTATTCAAACGAAAAAGATCGTCGGCGATAAAAACGGAAAAGTGAAAGAATTGCATACGATTCAAATGGAGAAAACTGTAGATGAGCATGGGCATGTTGTATTCAAAGAAATTCCTGGCACAGAAAAAGTATGGCCGTGTGATCTTGTGTTGATTGCCATCGGCTTTGAAGGACCTGATCAGCCAATTTTACAGCAATTCGGAATAGAAACAGTAAACAAAAAAGTGAAAGCGACAGAATATAAAACGAACGTCGAAGGGGTATTTGTAGCAGGCGATGCAAGACGAGGACAAAGCCTCGTTGTTTGGGCGATTCACGAAGGACGAGAAGCAGCGAAAGCAGTAAACGATTTTTTAATAGAAAGATAGGTGAATGAATCATCTCCTTTTTCTGTGCATATATTGAGGTATCATGAAAAAAGGAGATGATCTGCTTGTCTTTCCCAAACATCCCGAATATTAAGCCAGATATTGACTTAGATGAGGAAGATGTGCTGTCGTTATTGCTTGCATCAATTGCGTTAGAAGAGCTGAGTTTGGCTCATATTATGAATGCAGAAGCAGAAAAGTTACAAGCAGTATTAGGGACGTTGACGACAAGCGCAAGTGGGACGAAAGCGCAATCGCTTCACGATTTGCTGAAAGTGAACCGTTCAGTAGAGCGGACGTTAAGGACGGTACTTAAAAACCAAATGTTATTACAATTTAAACTAGAGGATGTTAGCGATCTCATTCAGCTTTTTCATGAACAAAAGCGAAAAAAACATAAAGATAAAACAGACTGTGATCAGTAAATAAACATGTTGAATCCTTTGATCTAATCGTTAGTAGATCAAAGGATTTTTTTATTTTTAGAATTGTCATTTTATTTTAAAAAGTGTTACAATGTTTAACAAGTTCAGAAAAGATGGAGGGATTTGTTTTGCGTAGCGATATGATTAAAAAAGGATTCGATCGCGCACCACATCGTAGTTTATTGCGCGCAGCAGGAGTAAAAGAAGAAGATTTCAATAAACCGTTTATTGCGGTTGTCAACTCGTATATTGATATTATCCCAGGACATGTTCATTTACAAGAGTTTGGAAAAATTGTCAAAGAAGCGATTCGAGAAGCAGGCGGAGTACCATTTGAAATGAATACAATCGGAGTAGACGATGGCATTGCAATGGGACATATTGGTATGCGCTATTCATTGCCGAGCCGCGAAATTATAGCAGACTCTGTCGAAACAGTCGTTTCTGCACACTGGTTCGATGGCATGGTATGTATTCCAAACTGCGATAAAATTACCCCTGGTATGATGATGGCAGCAATGCGTTTAAACATCCCAACCATTTTTGTTAGCGGCGGACCGATGAAGGCGGGTGTCACAAGCGATGGAAAAAAAATCTCGCTTTCCTCTGTATTTGAAGGCGTTGGTGCATATCAGGCAGGGAAAATCGACGAAAAAGGACTACAAGAGCTTGAGCAGTACGGTTGCCCGACATGCGGTTCTTGTTCAGGAATGTTTACAGCAAATTCGATGAACTGTTTAGCCGAAGCGCTTGGCTTAGCTCTTCCGGGTAACGGTACGATTTTAGCGATTGATCCGGCACGAAAAGAATTTGTACGACGTTCAGCTCAGCAGTTAATGTATTTAATCGAGCATGATATTAAACCGCGCGACATCGTCACCGAAAAAGCAATTGACAATGCATTCGCACTTGATATGGCGCTTGGTGGTTCAACAAATACAGTACTACATACGTTAGCGATTGCGAATGAAGCAGGCATTAACTATCCGCTTGAGCGCATTAACGAGGTCGCATCTCGCGTGCCGCATCTAGCAAAATTGGCACCAGCATCAGATATGCATATTGAAGATTTGCACGAAGCGGGTGGCGTATCTGCAGTATTGCACGAACTGTCGAAAAAAGAAGGCACCCTTCATTTAGATGCATTGACAGTGTCAGGCAAAACACTTGGTGAAAACATTGCAGGATGCGAAGTAAAAAACTATGAAGTCATTCGTCCAATTGACAATCCGTACTCAGAAACAGGTGGACTGGCTGTACTGTTCGGTAATTTAGCGCCAGATGGTGCCATTATTAAAACAGGTGGCATTCAAGGTGGCATTACACGCCATGAAGGACCCGCGATCGTATTTGATTCTCAAGAAGAAGCGCTTGAAGGCATTGCAGCAGGAAAAGTACAACCTGGCCATGTCGTCATCATTCGTTACGAAGGACCAAAAGGTGGACCAGGTATGCCAGAAATGTTAGCCCCGACATCGCAAATTGTTGGAATGGGATTGGGTACGAAAGTAGCGCTCATTACAGACGGTCGTTTCTCCGGTGCTTCTCGCGGCTTATCGATCGGACACGTATCGCCAGAGGCAGCTGAAGGGGGGCCGATCGCTTTTGTGCAAAATGGGGACCATATTGTTATTGACGTTGTGAAACGAACGATTGATGTTCACGTTCCAGAAGAGGAATGGGAAAAACGAAAAGCAAACTGGAAAGGTTTCGAACCAAAAGTGAAGACAGGTTATTTAGCTCGCTATTCAAAACTTGTCACATCGGCAAGTACCGGCGGAATTATGAAAATTTAAAAAAATTGTCGAAAGGTTGTTCGTAAATCCAAAACAAGCTTCCGTTATAATGAAAGAAGTGAAGCGATAATGGGAGTGAGGGAGATGAATACGCAATTTATTGCCGGTCATGCGCGATTGCCTTCAGGAATGGCGGCAAAAAGCGTATTTGATACGTTGACGATTACGGCAGAAGTAGATAAAAAGTACGGCGTCATCGTTGATGCTTCTTGTACGTTAGCAACAGAGCACGGTCGTGATTATGTGGCACGGTTGTTAAAAGGGCATTCATTAAAAGATGGAATTGACGAACCGCTTGCTCAATTACATGAAGGATATTTAGGAAAGGCAAATCAAGCTTTATGTGCAGCATTAAAAGATTTGTATAAACAATATTGTAAACTCGAAGAAAAAATGCATGCAGAAAAATAGAAGGTGACACGAGCCACCTTCTATTTTTCTTCCCAAGATGGGAGCATTTTTCGGAGCGGTTTGTCTTGACGATAGCCAAGGACGTACTCCGCTTGCATAATTGTATGAATTTCACGCGTTCCTTCGTAAATAACTGGGGCTTTAGAGTTACGTAAATATCGCTCGACTGGATATTCATTTGAATAACCGTATGCCCCGTGAATTTGTACGGCATCATCAGCCGCTTTGTTGGCAAAGTCGCATGCCATCCATTTCGCTAGCGATGTTTCACGTGTATTTCGTCTTCCTTTATTTTTTAAAAAGCCGGCTTTATATACGAGCAAGCGGCTCATTTGTAAGCCTGCCTCCATATTTGCGATCATTTGTTGTACAAGTTGATGACGACCGATTTCTTTTCCGAACGTTTTTCGTTCGTGACAATATTTCACGCTTGCTTCTAAGCAAGCCATAATTAAACCGCATGCTCCAGCAGCAACAGTAAACCGTCCGTTATCGAGTGCGGACATCGCAATTTTAAATCCTTCTCCTTCTTCTCCAAGTAAATTTTCTTTCGGGACGCGCACGTTATCAAAAAATAGTTCGCCTGTATTGCCTGCGCGAATGCCAAGCTTTCCTTTAATGGCACGTGATGAAAAACCAGGCATCGTCCGTTCAACAATAAAAGCAGAAATGCCACGATGTTTTTTCGATTTATCTGTGTAAGCAAAAACAATGAAGTGGTCAGCGATGTCACAAAGAGAAATCCACGTTTTTTGTCCGTTTAAAATGTAGTCATCTCCATCACGTACAGCTGTTGTCGAAATCGCTGCAACATCTGAACCAGCGTTTGGCTCGGTTAATCCGAATGCGCCAATTTTTTCTCCCTTTGCTTGTGGCACGAGATATTTTTGCTTTTGTTCCTCTGTTCCCCACTGAAGCAGTGTTAAGCTATTTAGGCCGATATGGACAGAAACAGCGGTGCGAAATGCTGTATCCCCACGTTCTAATTCTTCACAAACAATAGCTAATGAATTATAATCCATTCCCATTCCGCCGTATTGTTCTGGAATACATACACCCATTAAATTTAATTTCGCTAAGCGCTTCAAAATGTTTGGATCAAAATAGCCTCGTTCATCCCATTCTTTAATATGAGGTAAAATTTCTTTATCAACAAATTTTCTTACCGTTTGTCGCAACATGTCTTGTTCTTGCGTAAAATCAAAGTTCATCATGTTTATTTCCTCCTTCAAATAAGTAGTTGTGTTCTCCTGCGAGCGGTGGTGCCAATCGATATGTGACCGGTGTATGTGAAAACTTTAGCGGTGTTCCGACAAGTTTTAACTCACCGACGTCTGGGTGATCCATGCGAATAATCATATTTCGTGCGAGCGTTTGTGGATGCTGAAATACTTGATCGAGCGTATGCACAGGACCACAAGGAATGCCTTTTTGTTCAAATAATCGTTGCCATTCTGCACGCGATTTCTTTTTTAATTCATCGTTTAGTCGTTGATTGAGTTCATGACGATAGGTGACTCGACCGGCATTTGTTTGAAACCGTTCATCCTCACCGATCGTTTGATCTTCTAATAGTTCACATAGTGCTTGAAATTGTCGGTCGTTTCCGACAGCAACAACAAACAAACCATCGCTTGCTTCATACGTTGAATATGGAACGATGTTCGGATGATCGTTTCCCAACGGTTTTGGCACTTCGCCAGATATTAAATAATTTGAAGCGACGTTCACAAGGGCGCTAATGGCACAGTCAAATAAACTTAAATCAATTTTTTGACCGCTTCCTGTTTTTTCTCGAGCGATGAGCGCTGCTTGCACGGCAATGGCGGCATATAAACCTGTAAAAATATCTGTGACAGCGACACCGACTTTTAATGGCCCAGATTGTTCTGTACCGTTAATACTCATCCAACCACTCATCGCTTGAATAATATAATCGTAGCCAGCTAAATGGCGATACGGTCCCGTTTCACCAAATCCGGTAATGGAGCAGTAAATGAGTTTCGGATTGATGGCAGAAAGATCATCATATCCAAGCCCGAGCCGTTCCATCGTTCCGGTTTTAAAATTGTGTATAATGACATCGGCTGTTTTAATGAGTTGACGAATTGTTTCTTTTCCACTTTCTTCTTTTAAGTTGACAGTTATGCTTCGCTTATTTCGATTGACTGCCGCATAGTAAGCGCTCATGCCGTTTTGAAACGGTGGTCCCCAAAATCGTGTATCATCCGATCCACCAGGTGCTTCGATTTTAATAACATCCGCCCCGAGATCACCTAAAATCATCGTGGCATATGGACCGGCAAGAACGCGTGTTAAATCAATCACTTGAATGCCATCTAAAGCTCCCGCCATCTGTTCACCTCCATATTTTTGTAATAAAAAAGCCAGTCCCTCCCTCAAACGTACAGGAAAGGAACTGGCATAAACGATCCGAGCGTGCCTTTCGAAAAGAAAGTCGGTCGAATCGGAACAGTTCTTTAAGAAGTCGTTACGTTGCTACCCGAAGCCAAACGATTCGTTGTTTAGTGGGGTAGCTACTTTTAGTATAAAACAACACATTATTTTTGTAAATATTTTTTATTTTAAAAATAGTTTGACAAAATAAAAAAGATTGTCTTAAAATAAAAGCAAATAAGCAAAAACTGTGGAGCTTATTTTACTCGTCTGATCGGCGAGCAACGCATAAGCACCAGCCAGTTTAGTCATTGTGCCATCACGATGATTAAACTGGCTTTTTATTTGTCGAAGGAGGAGAGATGATGTCGAATTGGATGGAACGAAGAAAAGAAGCGGTTGCAAGAGCGCCGTACAACGTGACAGAAATTTTTATTAAAGAAGCAAAAGGAGCGATCATTCGAGATATAAATGATCGCGAATATATCGACTTTGCCGGAGGAATTGGTGTACAAAACGTTGGACACTGTCATCCGAAAGTCGTCGCTGCCATTCAGCAACAAGCAGCAACATTTATTCATCCTTGTTTTCATGTGACACCTTATGAATCGTATGTGTTATTAGCAGAAAAATTAAATGAGTTAACACCGGGTGATTTTCCGAAAAAAACGATCTTTTTAAATAGTGGCGCAGAAGCAGTTGAAAATGCGGTGAAAATTGCAAGAAAGTACACCGGTCGTCCTGCGATTGTGTCGTTTACAGGGGGGTATCACGGTCGAACGTTATTGACGATGTCGCTGACAAGCAAAGTCATGCCATATAAAAAAGGATTTGGTCCGTTTGCTCCTGAAGTGTATAAATTTCCGTATCCATACTATTACCGTGCAAACGAGCAAACTATAGATGAAGTAGATAACCAACTCATTGAATCATTGAAACAGTTTTTCGTTGCGGAAGTAGCCCCTGATCACGTAGCAGCAATCATAATTGAACCAGTACAAGGAGAAGGGGGATTTGTCGTTCCGTCGGCGAAATTTATGCAAGCGATTCGTCGCATTTGTGATGAATACGGCATCGTCATGATTGCTGATGAAATTCAAACAGGTTTTGCCCGAACAGGACGCTTGTTTGCGATGGAGCACTTTGGTGTAGCGCCTGATTTGATGACGTTATCAAAGTCGATGGGAGCGGGGGTGCCAATTAGTGCAGTCGTCGGTCGACGCGAAATGATGGATGCACCAGAAGTCGGTCAGCTTGGCGGTACGTTCTCAGGAAGTCCGCTTGCATGTGCAGCTGCGTTGGCTGTTTTAGATGTGATCGAAGAAGAACAATTAGTTGTGCGTGCGCGTCGTTTAGGTGAAAAAATGATGGCGCTTTTAACGGAAATGAAGCAACAGTTTGACATTATCGGTGACGTACGTGGGCTCGGAGCGATGTGCGCGATTGAGCTTGTGACAGATCGCAATCAAAAAACGCCGGCGAAAGAACAAACTGCATATATTGTTTCTCAAGCGTGGAAGCGCGGGGCAATTTTTTTAAGTGCTGGATTGTATAGTAACGTTGTTCGCTTTTTACCGCCACTTGTGATGACCGATGAACAACTAGAGCGCGGATTTTCAGTTTTGCGTGACTTACTAGCAGAAGTACAACAAAAGGTGGTGGAATGATGCGTGAAGTAAAAAATTATATTGGTGGCGAGTGGATCCAAGGGAAACATGAAACGATTGAACGTTACAACCCAGCCGATCAAAAAGAACTTGTCGTGGTCGTTGCTGGTTCATCTGTTCATGATGTAGATGAGGCGGTGTTTGCGGCGGTGAAAGCAAAGAAAAAATGGGCACAAACGGCCGCCTCAGAACGTGGTGCGTATTTACAAAAAGTAGCTTATTTATTTGAGAAATATGCGGATGAGTTGGCAGAATTGGCTACGAAGGAAATGGGGAAACGTTTTGCTGAAACGAAAGGGGAGGTACATCGTAGCGCAGCCATTTTACGTTACTATGCGGGCGAAGGATTGCGAAAAATTGGTGAAGTACTACCGTCGTTTGATGCCAAAAACTTATTTTTTACAAAGCGCGTTCCTGTTGGTGTCGTGGCAGTCATTGCTCCGTGGAATTTTCCACTTGCTATTCCAATATGGAAAATTGCCCCTGCCCTCGTTTATGGAAATACAGTTGTATTTAAGCCTGCACTAGAAGCAAGTGCTACGGGTGCGCGCATCGTTGAATTGTTTGCAGAAGCGGGGCTACCTCCAGGTGTTTTAAACTTGATTGTTGGTCGAGGCAGTTCCATTGGTGATGCTATTGTTGAGCATAATGAGGTGGATGCGATTACGTTTACCGGCTCGAATGTAATTGGCAGTGAAATTGCGAAAAAAGCAGCAGCACGTGGAGCGAAATATCAACTTGAGCTCGGTGGGAAAAATCCAGCGATCGTTTTAAGCGATGCAGATGTCGATTTTGCTGCTCGACTTGTCGTGGAAGGAGCGATGAAACAAACCGGGCAACGTTGTACAGCAACGAGTCGTGTATTCGTTGAAAAAGAAGTCATGGACGTATTTCGAGAACGTGTCACTGAACATGTGAAGCGCATTCGTGTCGGCAATGGAATGGATGAACAAGTGACGATGGGGCCGGTTGTATCGAAAGGACAATTTGAAACCGTTCAGCGCTATATCCATATTGGAAAACAAGAAGGACGACTGCTTATTGGAGGGGGAGCGAGCGATGATGTAGGCTGGTATATTGAGCCAACTGTATTTGATTCTGTTTCCCATCAATCTATTATTGCAAGAGAAGAAATTTTTGGACCTGTGTTGTCGATTGTAGAAGCTGCATCTATTGATGAAGCGATTGAAATGGCAAACGACAGCATTTATGGCTTAAGTGCGTCATTGTTTACAAACAACTTATCGAAAGCACTTTACTTTATTGAACATATCGAAGCAGGCATGGTGCAAGTAAACGGTGAAACAGGTGGGGCAGAACCACAAGCACCTTTTGGCGGGATGAAGCAATCAAGTTCAGGTACGCGCGAACAAGGGCAAGCGGCCATGGAGTTTTTTACAGCGTATCAAACGATTTCTATTCGACCACATCCAAATATGTGAGAGGGGGATATGGAATGGATCAACAGTTTCATAAAGTACTAACGAAACTCGATGTGTTGTTATTAGCATTTGGTGCGATGATCGGTTGGGGATGGGTGGTGCTCTCAGGTACGTGGATCACGAGTGCGGGTGCACTGGGGGCGATCATCGCCTTTTTAATCGGGGGAATTCTCGTGATTTTTGTCGGTTTAACGTATGCGGAGTTATCATCAGCCATGCCGAAAGTAGGAGGAGAACATTATTTCGTTTTACGTGCCCTCGGTCCTAAAGCTTCGTTTATCGCTGCTTGGGCAATAGCCCTTGGTTATTTATCGGTTGTAGCATTTGAAGCCATTGCGCTTCCAACCGTCATTGAGTATTTATTTCCAACATTTAAATTTGGTTATCTTTGGACGATTGCCGGGTGGGATGTAAACGCTTCCTGGGTAATGATTGGTATGCTCGGTTCCATCATCATTACGTGGATTAACTATCGTGGCGTAAAAAGTGCCGCCTTTCTACAAGTTGTATTAACGTTTGTCATTTTTCTTGTCGGCATGGCACTTTTAGGTGGTTCGCTTGTAAACGGAGAAGTAGCAAATTTACAGCCATTATTTAAAGATGGTTCAGCTGGTTTGCTCGCTGTACTAGTCATGACGCCGTTTATGTTCGTTGGTTTTGACGTCATTCCTCAAACAGCAGAGGAAATGAAAATCCCGCAACGTTCTATTGGAAAAATTCTTATTTTATCTGTCGCTCTAGCTGTTTTGTTTTATGTCGCCGTTGTGTTTGCGGTATCTTACATTTTACCAGACGATGCGTTAACAAACTCATCGCTCCCAACAGCAGATGCGATGGCTGCTGCGTTAGGCAGTTCATTTTTTTCGAAAGTGCTTATTATCGGGGGATTAGCTGGTATTTTAACAAGTTGGAACGCATTTATTATCGGTGGTAGTCGCGTGCTTTATGCGATGGCACAAGAAAGATTTCTTCCACAATGGTTTGCCCATATTCACCCAATATACAAAACACCATCAAACGCTGTTTTATTCATTGGAACGCTCGCCACATTTGCTCCTCTACTTGGCAGACCAATGCTCGTTTGGCTTGTAGATGCGGGAGGTTTTTCTATCATCATCGCCTATTTCCTTGTTGCCTGGTCATTTATTGCATTACGTAAAAAAGAACCGAATATGCCAAGACCGTTTCAAGTCGGTCAATCATCAGCTGTTGGTTGGATTGCTCTTGTGTTGTCGATTGGATTTATTTTGTTATACATGCCAGGCATGCCATCACAGCTCGTTTGGCCGTATGAGTGGCTCATATTTATTGGATGGTGGGTCATTGGTGCATTTTTTATCGGGCGAATAAAGAAAAAAACGATGGAACAAACAGAACATGTACATCGGATGTAGGGGGGCAATACGCTCCTCTTTATTATTTTATAAGGTCATAAAACGATTTCATTTGTGTATACATGATACAAAAAGAAAGGAGGGCTTGTAGTGAATGCAGCAGAGGCGATCGTTCAATGTTTAAAAAGTGAGGACATTTGTCACGTTTTTTGTGTACCAGGGGAAAGTTATTTACCTATCCTTGATGCCCTTTTTTCTGAGAAGACGATCCAGCTCATTTCCGCTCGCCACGAAGGTGGAGCTGCCTTCATGGCAGAAGGGTATGCGAAGGCAAGCGGAAAAGTTGGTGTTGTGATGGCAACAAGAGCAGTAGGAGCTACAAACGCTGCTATCGGTATTCATACAGCCAAGCAAGATTCAACACCGATGGTTGTATTGTTAGGACAAGTTGCGCGAACATTTCGGGGACGTGAAGGATTTCAAGAGGTAGATGTTGAGGCGTTTTTTCGTCCGCTCGCGAAATGGGCGATAGAAATTGATGACGCAAAAAGGTTACCAGAATTGCTAACGAGGGCGTTTCGAATTGCACAAACGGGAAGACCTGGTCCAGTTGTTGTTTCGCTTCCGGAAGATATTCTTCATGAACAGATGGATCACGTAATCTTTTCGAAAACAATTGTTCCAAAACCAGCACCAAGCCAAGAAGACATCCAGCGTATCGAGCAATTGTTACAGTCAGCGAACCGTCCAGTCATTATTGCTGGCGGAGGGGTTATACGTTCAAAAGCTACCGATGTTCTCCGTTTGTTCGCTGAAAAATGGTCGCTTCCTGTCATGGCATCTTTTCGTCGACATGATGTATTTCCAAACGATCATCCACTCTACGTTGGTCATCTCGGTTTAGGCACACAACGAGCTGTTATTGAAACGGTTGAACAAGCAGATGTGGTGTTAGCGATCGGCACCCGTTTGTCAGAAGTGACGACGCAAGATTATAAGCTATTATCAACGCAACAGCTCATTCATATCGATATTGATTATGATGTGATCGGCGTGACATACTCCCCCCATATCGGTGTTGTTGCTGATGCGAAAGAGGCGTTAAAGAGACTACTTGCTATTGAACTTCAACCAACATGGACGGCGTGGACAAAAAAACGGCGGGAAGCGTACGAGCAAGCATCATCCCTACCGCCTGTGAAACGGAACATCAATGAGATTGTCATCGACACCCTTCAACACCTTCTTCCTCCAGAGTCGATCATTACAAACGATGCTGGAAATTTTGCAAGTTGGCTCCATTCATTTTTTCGATTTCAGCAACATACATATATTGGGCCAACGTCAGGAGCGATGGGGTATGGATTACCTGCGGCTATTGGGGCAAAATTGGCTCATCCGCATCGTTCGGTCGTTTCATTAAGTGGAGACGGTGGGTTTATGATGACGATGCAAGAACTCGAAACGGCAGTTCGTTACAAAATTCCAATCATTAGTATTGTGTTTAACAATCAAATGTACGGAACGATTCGCATGTACCAAGAGCTTCGTTATCCAAACCGCGTCATCGGGACCGACTTAAGCGATATATCATTCGCAAACGTAGCGCATAGCCTTGGGGCCGACGGTGTGCGTGTAGAAGCAGAAAAACAGTTTTCACATGCGTTCACCGCTGCACTTCAAAATAACAAGCCGACTGTCATTGAAGTGATGACGGATCCACACGTATTATCTCCGTTTTTAACAATTGAACAAGCGAGAGGAGGAAAACAATGAAAGTATTAAACTATATCGATGGACGATGGATGCCGTCCGTAAGCGAGCAATTTGTTCCGATTATTAACCCAGCGAACGGTCAAAGTATCGGAGAAGTGACCGTATCGAATGAACAAGATGTAGAACAGGCGGTATCGGCGGCAAAACGAGCGCAAAAAGCATGGGCGCTCGTCCCTGCGCCGAAACGCGCTGAAGTACTTTATAAAGTTGGCATGTTGTTGCAAGAGAGAAAAGAACAAATCGCACGCCTATTGACGATGGAAATGGGAAAGGTCATTGAAGAAGCGCGTGGTGAAGTGCAAGAAGGAATCGATATGGCATTTTACATGGCAGGAGAAGGAAGACGCTTATTTGGAGATACGACTCCGTCAGAGTTACCGAATAAATTTGCGATGAGCGTTCGGGCGCCAATTGGTGTCGTCGGCTTAATTACTCCATGGAACTTTCCGATTGCGATTGCTACGTGGAAATCATTCCCTGCGATCGTTTCTGGCAATGCGGTCGTTTGGAAACCTGCGCTTGAAACACCGATTATGGCACAGCAACTTGCGCAAATATTCGAGCAAGCCGGATTGCCAAACGGTGTATTTAATGTTGTACATGGGCGTGGCTCTGTTGTTGGTGAAGCGCTTGTTAAACATCCAGATATAAAAGTTATTTCGTTTACAGGATCTAATGAAGTCGGAAGACGAATTGCTGAAACGTGCGGACGTCAGTTGAAAAAAGTATCGCTTGAAATGGGAGGGAAAAACGCCATTATCGTCATGGACGATGCCGACATTTCACTTGCTGTAGAAGCGATCATATGGAGTGCTTTCGGTACGTCTGGACAACGTTGTACCGCATGCAGTCGAATTATTGTTCATGAACGTGTGAAACGACAATTGGAAGAACGGTTACTCGCAGCGATAAGCACATTAACGGTTGGAAACGGCCTAGAGGAAGGAGTAAAAGTCGGACCAGTCATTAATCAAGAGGCATTGCAAAAAATTGATTATTACGTTCAAATGGGTAAAAACGAAGGAGCCACGCTGCTTGCAGGAGGGTATATGTTGCAAGATGAGCAATACAAAGGCGGATTTTATTATGCCCCAACATTGTTTACAAACGTCACACCAGCAATGACCATTGCAAGAGAAGAAATTTTTGGTCCAGTCGCATCGATCATATCTGTTCACAGTTTAGAGGAAGCGATTGAAGTAAATAACAGCGTTGATTATGGACTTTCGAGTGCGATTTTTACACGCGATATTCACCGAGCGTTTACAGCGATGCGTGATTTCGATACAGGAATTGTATACGTGAACGCAGGAACGACAGGGGCAGAAATTCATTTGCCTTTTGGTGGAACGAAAGGAACAGGCAACGGACATCGTGATTCCGGTGTCGCAGCACTCGATGTATTTACGGAGTGGAAAAGCATTTATGTCGATTATAGTGGTAAATTACAACGCGCCCAAATTGATGTGTGAGGAGGTTAGCCGATGAATGTCATTGTTCTTGGAGCGGGTTTAATGGGAAAAGAAGCTGTGCGTGATTTAATTGAACAACAAACGGTATCATCGGTGACGCTCGCTGATGTCGATGAAGAAAAAACAAAAGCGGTTCAACGTTCGTTGTCATCAGAAAAGATCAAAGTGAAGCGAGTAAATGCAACAAATGATCAAGAACTGCGGGCTGCGATGCATGGGCATGATGTAGCCATTAATGCTCTCTTTTACACGTTTAATGAAAACGTAGCGAAAGCGGCCATTGAAACGGGTGTACACGCTGTAGATTTAGGTGGACATATCGGACATATGACAGATCGTGTCCTTGCTTTACACGAACAAGCAAAACGAGCAGGTGTTACATTAATTCCAGATTTAGGTGTTGCTCCAGGAATGATTAATATTTTAACAGGATATGGAGCAAGTCAACTGGATCGCGTTCATACCATTAAATTATATGTCGGTGGCATTCCGCTTCGTCCAGAGCCACCACTTGAATACAATCACGTCTTTTCTCTTGAAGGCTTACTCGATCATTACACTGATCCTTCGTTTATTATTCGCGATGGGCAAAAACAACAAGTCCCATCTTTATCTGAAATTGAAACGATTTATTTTGAACGTTTCGGGCCGCTTGAAGCGTTTCATACATCCGGAGGAACATCAACATTGCCGCGTTCTTATCCGAATGTAAAATGTTTGGAATATAAAACTATTCGCTATCCGGGGCATGCGGAAAAATTTCAGCTTCTTGTCGATTTACAATTGACGCGTCGAGACTATGAAGTAGAAGTCAACGGGGTAGCCGTACGGCCGCGTGATGTTTTGTTAAAAGTGCTAACTCCTCTTTTAGAGTTAAAAGAAAAGGACGATGTTGTGTTATTACGTGTCATTGTAGCGGGAGAAAAGGATGGAAAAGAAAGAACGTACGAATATGAAATGGTAACACATAAAGATCGCCAAAAAAATGTGACAGCGATGGCACGTTCTACCGCATATACCGTTTCTGTCGTTGCACAAATGATTGGTGACGGAACGATTCAAAAGCGTGGGGCGTATCCGCCCGAACAAATTGTACCGGGTGATCGCTATATTGAAGAAATGATTCGCCGTGGTGTCGTTATTCGCGCGACTATGCATTAAAATTGTGAACAAAACGGTAAATTTTCTGATTGTTATGACGAGTGATTTGTTCATTATGCTAAAATATGTATACATCGAATAGATTTGGAGGTGAACATATGCTACATATTGTAGCCTGTATTAAGCAAGTGCCAGATACAAAAATTATTAAAATGAATCCGAAAACGAATACGATGGACCGTGCAAGTGCTCCAGCGATTTTAAACCCGTATGATGCGCATGCGGTTGAAGAAGCTGTACGGTTGAAAAAGAAATACGGTGGTACTGTATCGGTTTTAACGATGGGTCCTCCACCAGCAGTAAAAGCGATTAAAAAATGTATAGAGCTTGGAGCAGATGAAGGGTATATGATTTCAGACCGAGCATTTGCCGGAGCTGACACGCTTGCGACAAGTTACGCACTTACAAAAGCGCTTGAAAAAATCGCTAAACAGCGCCCGATTGACCTTATCATTTGCGGAAAAATGACGATTGACGGGGATACAGGGCAAGTAGGACCTGGCATTGCACGACGTTTAAACATCCCTCCTCTTACTGGCGTGAAAAAAGTCGTTGAAATTAACAAAGAAAAAGGGTATGCGATCGTTCATCGCAAATTAGAAGATGGTTATGAAGTAGTGAAATCGCAGTTACCTTGCTTATTTACCGTAGAAAAAGACATCAATGACATCTCCTTTGCACCATTGCCAAACATGATTAAAGCCGCACGATATCAACCAACCATTTGGACAGCAGACGACTTAGAAAATGTAGACCGCAAACAGCTAGGACTAAAAGGATCTCCAACGATTGTATCCAAAGTATGGGCGCCGCCCAAGCCAGAAGGCGGAAAAATACTGACAGGAACAAAAGAACAACAAGTGGACGAACTTTTATCTATTTTACTTGAGAAAAAAGAGCTTTTTTCATAGGGGGAGTAGCAATGAATTTCGATGATTATCGGGGGATATGGATATATGTTGAAGTGAAAGACGGACAAATTGCTCCTGTATCATTAGAATTATTAGGAGCAGGACGGGTGCTTGCGGATAAACGGAAAACTGAACTTGCCGGTGTTTTAATTGGTAGCGGTGTAAAAACAGTTGCACCAACGCTTTTTCAATACGGTGCCGATGTTGTATATGTGTATGACGATCCGATTTTTGAGCATTATCGAACAGAACCATATATGCGCGCCTTATTAGATTGCTGTCATAAACATAAACCTGAAGTTATTTTATATGGAGCAACACCATCTGGAAAAGATTTAGCAAGCGCCAACGCCACCGATTTACCGACAGGATTAACAGCCGATACGACGATACTCGATATTGAAGAAGACACCGGGTTATTATTAGCGAGCCGTCCTGCGTTTGGCGGAAACATTATGGCGACGATTTTATGTAAAAAATATCGTCCGCAAATGGCGACCGTTCGTCCAAAAGTGATGAAAGCGCTACCGCCAGATCCGTCGCGAACAGGCCGCGTGGTCGAGGAGCATATTGAATTACACGAAGAAGAAATGCGAACGAAAGTATTAGAGATTGTCAGAGAAACGACAAAAAAAGTGCGCATTGATGAAGCAGATATTGTTGTTGCTGGCGGAAAAGGCATGGGCAGTAAAGAAGGGTTCCAACTCATTCATCAACTAGCCGAAGTGCTTGGCGGTGCGGTTGGGGCGAGCCGTGATGTCGTCGAAGCAGGATGGATTGACCATCATCACCAAGTCGGACAAACGGGTGTGACGGTGACGCCAAAAATTTATTTTGCGATCGGCATTTCTGGCGCGATCCAGCACGTCGTCGGCATGCAAAATTCCGACCTCATTATCGCCATCAATAAAGACCCGAACGCACCGATTTTCCAATCATGCCATTACGGCATTGTCGGCGATGCGTTCGAAATCATTCCGCTATTAATCGAACGGTTCAAAGAAGAAATTCCGAAGGTAAAAGCAGCTGCCGATGTGAAGGAGGAGATTCGCCATGCCTGAAAAATTTGACTGTATCGTCGTTGGCGCAGGTCCAGCTGGAACAGCCTGTGCGTATGAACTAGCAAAAGCAGGGGTCAACGTGCTGCTTTTAGAGCGCGGTGAATATCCAGGGGCGAAAAACGTCATGGGCGGTGTGTTGTACCGCAAAATGATGGAAGATATTATTCCAGAGTTTTATAAAGAAGCACCGCTCGAACGCCCAATCGTCGAGCAGCGGTTTATGATGATGGATAAAGAATCTGCGGTGACGTTTAGTTACAAAGGATTAGAGTGGGGACGTGAGCCGTACAACAACTTTACCGTATTGCGTGCCAAATTTGACCAATGGTTTGCCGAAAAAGCAGTCGAACAAGGAGCGCTTCTCGTTTGTGAGACCGTAGCGGTCGAATGCATCGTCGAAAACGGGCGCGTGGTTGGCGTTCGGACGGACCGACCAGATGGCGACATTTATGCCGATGTCGTCGTATTAGCGGACGGCGTCAACTCGCTCTTAGCGAAACAGCTTGGCTTCCACCGCGAATGGCGGCCAGATGAAGTCGCTTTGGCAACGATGGAAATTTTAAAGTTAGATAAAAACATCATTGAAGATCGCTTTAATCTCGAGCCAAACCAAGGCTGTACGATCGAGATTTTTGGCGATGCGACAAAGGGGATTTTAGGAACGGGATTTTTATATACAAATAAAGATACGCTTAGCATTGGTGTCGGTACGCTTTTATCCGGATTAATTAAACATAAAATCAAGCCGTATGAGCTACTTGAGTATGTGAAAAATCATCCGATGATTCGTCCATACATTCAAGGGAGTGAACCTGTTGAATATTTAGCTCACTTAATCCCCGAAGGCGGCTACCATTCCATTCCGAAAGTCGCAGGTCACGGAGTGCTTGTCGTTGGCGATGCAGCGCAACTGGTCAATGCGATTCATCGCGAAGGTTCCAATATGGCGATGACATCTGGCCGACTAGCAGCAGAAACCATTATCATGGCAAAAGAGCAAAACGACTTTTCCGAAAGCATGCTTGACCAGTACCGGATGAAACTGATGGAAAGCTTTATCGGGCAAGATTTGAAAAAATATAAAGATGCGACGCATCATTTTGAGCGATTCCCACAATATTTTGAGCAATATATCCCAATGATGAACCGCGCCGCAAGCCAAATGTTTACCGTCGACGGCGCATCGAAATGGGAAAAACAGAAAAAAATTTGGCGTGACCTCGGCTCGGCGAAACAGAAGTTTAAGCTGGCACGCGATATGATGAAAGCATGGAAGGTGATGAAATGATGAAGGCGCAAACGATTGAAGAGAAGCAATATTTAGTTCGCTTTAATGCGGATACGAAATCGCATCTTCACGTGCTTGATGACAACATTTGTTTAACGAAATGCCCCGATAAAATTTGTACCATTTTTTGTCCAGCAGCTGTTTATAAATGGGAAGATATTCGCATGCATGTTGGCTATGAAGGCTGTCATGAGTGCGGCAGTTGTCGCATTGGCTGTCCGTATGAAAACATTCAGTGGGAGTATCCACGCGGCGGCTACGGCATCGTCTTCCGTTTAGGGTGATCGCTATGTTTCACATCGGAGATTGCGTCGTCTATACGGATGGAACGAGAGGAATTGTGTTAGAAGTGACTGCCGATCGTTGCCACGTCTTATGGGAAGATTACTTCGTCAGCTGGGAGAAAAAAGAGCTGTTAACCGTTGATGAAGAATTAACAAAAAAGCAAACGATTCGTGTTTCTTCTCATGTGAGCCACCCTTTATCGTAGGGTGGTTTTTTTGTTTCTTTATATACAATTTATTCTAAAAAAGGGATTGACATATACATTTTTTTTTTTATGATTATTTTACGAACTATGCAAGTTGGTAACTATTCAGCCACATCATAAAGTGAGCTGAATATTTTTTGTATTTCTTGTCCATGATGTGAATATTGATAGACAAGGAGGTGAATCGCATGTTGACGATACAACAAGCTGTGTTTACAGTAGAGAGTTTAATTGGCAAAGTCCAACAACAAAAACAGCTCATTCATCAACTCGTTCAAGAAAATGAACATTTGCGTCACGAAATCAAACAACTACGCAAAGAAAATGAACAACTGAAGTATCGCGTTCAAGAGTTGGAAGCACGCACGAAAAAAAACAGCTCCAATAGCCATTTGCCCCCATCTTCTGACCGTTTTGCCAACACCCGTTCTTCTCGTCAGCCATCTGGCAACAAGCCAGGCGGACAAGAAGGACACCAAGGAACGACGCTCCGTCAGGTGGAACATCCACATCATCGCATCGTCCATCGTGTGCACACGTGTCAAGGATGTGGGGCTTCTTTGCGTGAAGTCAAACCGTTCAAAGTCGATATCCGTCAAGTGTTTGATCTTCCTCCCGTGACGATTGAGGTGACACAACATGAACGTGAAGTGAAATCCTGTCCACATTGTCGATGTGTTCAACAAGCGGAGTTTCCACCACATGTCACGAATCATGTGCAATACGGTCCACGGCTCACGGCGCTCGTTGTTTATTTGCATCATATCCAATTGATCCCGTACAAGCGTTTAAGTGATACAATCGAAGCGTTATATCAACACTCGATTAGTACGGGAACTCTTGCCAATATGGTGAAACGAGGATGCGAAGCGCTAGAATCAAATATGGACATCATCGAAGACGCCTTACTTGGATCCAACATCCTGCATGTCGATGAAACGAGTTTGCGCATCAATGGGAAACTCGCATGGGTACATGTCGCGTGTACATCGGGATATACATACTTGGCTCCTCACGCTTCTCGTGGAAAGAAAGCGACCGATGACATCGGGATTCTTCCCCGATATCAAGGAACAATGATACACGATGCGTTCGGTACGTATCCGAAATACACGAGAGCCACCCATGCCCTTTGTCACGCCCATCATTTGCGTGAATTGAAGGGCTTCATCGAACAAGGGCATACGTGGGCGATGCGCATGACCACGTTTCTTTTAGCCGCCAAGCAAGCCGTCGAAGCCCATCACGGTGCACTTTCCGAAGAAGAAGCGAGACGGTGGGGACCGTATCCTGGCGAGAGCACAACACCGATTGGAAGCGATGACGCCTCTTCCGAAAAAAGCACTCGCTTTTGTTCGACACCTTCAAAAACGAAAGGAAGAAGCGCTGCGTTTCTTACGTGAAG
>NZ_JAIWYK010000015.1:0-7952 GCF_022030075.1 Anoxybacillus sp. LAT27 | reverse complement strand
CGTAGAAGATTAAAGAAAATCGGTCAACGAGAAAACCGTTGGATGCAAGATGTCAACCATTGCATCAGTAAGGCACTCGTTGAGCGTTATGGTAAGAACACGCTGTTTGTGTTAGAGGATTTAACAGGTGTTCGCCAAAGAACAGAAAAAGTGTCCGTTAACCATCGGTATGAAATGGTATCTTGGGCGTTTTATGATTTAAGACAAAAAATCGAGTACAAAGCACGCAAACACCAAGCCAAAGTGATTGTGGTAGACCCAACATACACATCCCAAACATGTCCAAAATGCGGACATACAGCAAAGGCGAATCGAAATAAGAAAACGCACACGTTCTGTTGCCAAACATGCCAATATACATCAAACGATGACCGAGTTGGTGCGATGAATCTTCAACGAAAAGGAATCGAGTACATCGTTGAAGAAACAATAAAAGCATGACTTTTGTTGTTGGGTAGTTGTCAACCTGCCCTGATGCAACCCCAAGTGAAGGAAGGAGGATAACATCCGCTTGCACTTCTGGGGAGTTGCAAGCCCACGACTTTAGTCGTTGGGTAGTTGACGAGCGGATAAGCACCATTCAGACGTTCTTGCCATAATATACAAGAAAAAAGAGACTGCAACACGCAATCTCTTTTAGGTGTCCATTATGCACCGAAAAATTTTACAAGTGTGGCGATAACGAACATCGTGGCGAAAAAGCCGAATGACACGATGAAGCCAACAGCCGAGTCAACGGCGTCGTTGCGCGTACATTGAACGTTTTTTTCAAATTCGTTCATGACCATCCCTCCTATTTTCTCACCCATTAGTATAAGGGAAAAAAGAAAGAAAATCTACATCGTTGACAACAGTTGTCACAAATAGTTCGCGTCAGATCGGAAAAGATAAGGATACCCGTTGGATAAACGAGTTCCTAGGGCTTGTTTTCCAACGTTTAAATAAATGGGAGTTGGCGATTCTCATCTGCTAACTCCCTTGTAAAATGCTCCGAAACGTTGTATGTTCTTTAGAGAAGATGGATGAAGAATGGGGAAGAGAACATGGAACAACTATATGTCATATATGGCACGGAGCATTTTTTAATGAAACAAGCGTATGAACAAATCATTCGTCGGGCATTGTCAGACGAAGAACGTGAATGGAATGTTAGTACATATGATTGCGAAGAAACGCCTATCGAGGTGGCGCTTGAAGATGCGGAAACGCTTCCGTTTTTTGGGGAGAGGAAAATCGTCATCGTCAAGCAGCCGTATTTTTTAACAACGGAAAAAGGAAAAGAAAAAGTAGAGCACGATGTGAAACGGCTAGAAGCCTATATTGACAAACCTGCTCCGTTTTCAAGTGTCATGTTTGTCGGTTCGTATGAAAAACTTGATGAACGAAAAAAAGTGACGAAAGCGTTATTAAAAAAAGCGCATGTCATCGTTGCTAAACCGTTAAACGAAAAAGAGTTAAAACAATGGGTGAAAGGACAATGTCAAATTGATGATAACGCGATTGACGTGTTGCTTGCATTGTCAGGCACCGATTTAGCGACATTAGCAAACGAAATTGAGAAGTTGATGCTTTTTGCTGAAGGGCGTTCCATTACAGCTGACGATGTTCGGTTGCTTGTATCGCGTACACTTGAACAAAACGTCTTCGTTCTCGTCGAACAGATTGCCAAGCGGAACATCACAGATGCGTTACAAACACTTCAAGATTTATTACGTCAAAATGAAGAGCCGATTAAGCTTGTCGCATTGTTGGCTAGCCAATTTCGGCTCATTTATGAAGTGAAAGAATTGATGAAAACAGGATACGGTCAACAACAAATGGCCTCGATGTTAGGTGTTCATCCGTTTCGTGTAAAAATGGCGGCAAGTTATGCGGGCGGATTTTCGGAACAGCAGTTAATGCACATTTTATATGATTTAGCGGAAACAGATTATGCGCTCAAAAGTAGTGCAATGGACAAACAGTTGTTATTGCAGTTGTTTTTCTTAAAGTTACAGCGGTAGAGAAACAATCTACCGCTTTTGTTGTAGCGCCTCGACATCAATGATATAGTAGCCGTTGTCATCTGTTGTTACGACGCCTTGCTGTTTCATTTGACTGAGTACACGACTGACTGTTTCGCGTGCGGTGCCGATCATATTAGCCAATTCGCGAGTTGTAAGCGTCGCTTTTAAACGATAACGGCCGTTGACATACACGCCGCTTGTTTTCGCTAATCGGATGAAAAGTCGGGCTAATTGTTCAGCTGTATTGTGAAAAACAAGTTCTTCTAACCGTGTTTGTAATTCAATAATTTTTTCTCCCATGATGCGAAACAGCTTTATGCATAGTTGTGGATAACAAATGAGTGTTTGTTCAAATTGTTCAATAGGAATGACAATAAGCGTCGTTTCATTCATCATTTCAGCGTGCGCTGGGTATGTACCACGTCGAAAAAAGCCGGTGTGCGGAAACATCTCTCCTTCGTGCAAAATAGATACAATTTGTTCTTTTCCGCTAACATCTGTTTTGTAAATTTTTACTGTACCACGGACGATGAAAAAAACACGATCGAGCGGATCTCCTTGCATAAAGGCGAGCGTTTTCGGTTTGCATGTGCGGACGGTTGCAATATGTACAATCGCATCTAATTCTTCATCAGATAGTTGAGAAAATAACGAAATGGTTTTTAACTGTTCTTTCACCCAATGCATATGTTCCCCTCCCAAACAGAAAAACAGCTTGCCGAGTATGACAAGCTGTTTTTTCATTATGCTGTAATGCTGTTTAATTTTTTCGCTAAACGTGATTTATAGCGATTTGCAGCGTTTTTGTGGATTAAGCCTTTGCTAGCCGCTTTGTCGATTTTTTTTGTCGCAAATACGAAAGCTTCTTTTGCTTTTTCCACGTCTTTTAACTCAACAAGCGCCTCAAATTTTTTGATTGCTGTGCGCATTGCTGATTTCATAGATGCGTTATGAGCGCGGCGCTTTTCGCTTGTTTTTGCACGTTTAATTGCAGATTTAATGTTTGCCATTTTTTTTCACCTCCATTAACCGATCGCAAATATATACGTTCAATACGCGACAGTTCGATGAACAATAAGAACAAGTGATATTCTACCAAACTGCTCTTAATTATGCAATAGGGCAAAGACGGAAAAGTACGATTGTATGAAAAAGGAGGAAAATGGATAAAACAAATGATAAAAAATACATGGAGGAAGCGGTATGATTGATTTACGACCGTATAGTGTACGAACGGATTTAGCGATTGAAGCGCATGAAATAGCGATTGAAGAACGACTACAAAACAAGCAGGAAACTTCGCTTGAGGGGGTATTGATTCGTGACTGGGAAGAAGATGGTGTTCATTTTTCATTTGTAGAAGTGACGGAAGAAGGGGCAAAAACGTTAGGAAAAAAAGCAGGAAAGTATTTAACAATTGAAGCCCAAGGCATTCGTACACAGGATACCGACTTACAGCAAAAAGTAGAAAAGCTTTTTGCTAAACATTTTTATGCTTTTTTACAGCAGCTTGGCATCCCACGAGAAGCAAGTTGTCTTGTTGTCGGATTAGGGAATGCGGAAGTAACTCCCGATGCGCTCGGTCCACTAGCTGTATCGAACTTATTAGTGACGCGGCATTTATTTCAGTTGCAACCGGAAAGTGTTCAAGACGGATTTCGCTCGGTGAGCGCGCTCGCTCCAGGAGTAATGGGGATGACCGGAATTGAAACGAGCGACGTGATTGCAGGGATTGTCGAAAAAACTCAACCAGATTTTATTATTGCGATTGATGCGTTAGCCGCGCGTTCGATTGAACGAGTAAATGCTACCATTCAAATTTCCGATACAGGCATTCATCCAGGAGCGGGTGTTGGGAATAAAAGAAAAGAGTTAAGTAAACAAACGCTAGGTATTCCCGTGATTGCGATTGGTGTACCGACCGTTGTTGATGCTGTATCGATTGCAAGCGATACGATTGATTTGTTGCTAAAGCATCTCGGTCGTGAGATGAAGGAAGGCAATCGAGCAGCTCGTGCGCTTGCGCCAGCAAGTCTCGTATTCGGAAAGAAAAAAAAGTTAACGGAAGAAGATTTACCGAGCGAGGCAGATCGTTCAGCTTTTTTAGGGATGGTCGGTCTATTGGATGACGAAGAAAAGCGGCGGTTAATTTATGAAGTGCTTGCCCCGATCGGTCATAATTTAATGGTTACACCAAAAGAAGTCGACGTATTTATCGAGGAAATGGCGAACATATTGGCGAGCGGGCTGAACGCTGCTTTGCATCATCGGATTGATCAAGAAAACGTTGGGGCATATACGCATTAGTTTTTTCGTTCTATCTTTCAAAGCGTTGTCATATTGATAGAGTAGACAAGCTTTGAAAGGGTGAAGTGATGAACATGATGGTGACCGTTCACGGAACGAGTATAAAAAAGTGGCTCGTATTTATTTTGTTTACATTTATGGGAACGTTGACAGTTGTCGCCACGATGACAGCGACATCGACATATCGCCTCTCTTCTTCGTCTGTTCATGAAGTGGCGAATCAATTTTCAACGGAATCGCTCGTGCATTTGCTTTCTTTTGAAAATGTGTACTTTCGTCAAACGTTGCCGAAAGATAAACAACAATTCCCGTATTCCCAATATTTTTTTCAAATGACGACAAGCGTTAATTTGAACGATCCACGCAGCTTGCTCGGACGAGAGCTTCCCGGTTTTTCGTTATATGATAGCGAAATTATTTTAGCTGGGGAAGGAACGGACTTTACAAACATTCCATACGAATCTCCTCCTCCTTTAGAGGTGTTGCTTGCGGAGCGTGAAGCTGCCCAAGAACAACTTCACGAGGAGGAAGCACCACCTGCTCCTGCGCCGTCGCAAACGACAGGAGGAAAGAAAGTCGTTTACATTTATCATACGCATACACAAGAATCGTATTTACCAGCATTAAAAGGGGTCACAAATCCAAACTTTGCGCATCATCCGACTGTGAATGTGACAAAAGTTGGCAAAAAATTAGGAGAAGAGCTAGAAAAGCGCGGCATTGGAACGGTTGTTGATACGACCGACTTTATAGGGAAGTTGTTGAAAAATAACATGGAATATTATCAAGCGTATGATATGTCGCGTAAAACGGTCGTTGAAGCGATGGCAAACAATCGTGACGTGCAATATTTGATTGATATTCACCGCGATTCTCGACGCCGCAACGATACGACGGTGACGATTAACGGAGTGGATTATGCGCGAGTGTCGTTTATTATCGGTGGAGAAAATGCGAAGTATGAAAAAAATTTACAGTTGGTAACAAAATTGCATGAAATGCTAGAAAAAAAATATCCGGGCTTGAGCCGTGGCACGTTTGAGAAAAAAGGGGTCGGCACAAACGGAAAGTTCAATCAAGATTTATCGGAAAACGCCATTTTAATTGAGTTTGGCGGTGTGGATAATACATTTCAAGAATTGTATCGAACAGCAGCAGCTGTAGCGGATGTATTTAGTGAATATTATTGGCAAGCGGAGAAGGTGAATGCGACACAACCAGCGGAGAAAAAGTAGGTGGGTAAGATGGTGAAATTTATGATGCAAAGTTTACTCATCGCCGTCATTTTTTTAGTCGGGGTATTGCTCGGCATGCAGCAAGCGAACGAAGGAATGCGAAAAATGAAAGGGTATAACGATCCTTCTCTCGAGCAAGTTGTACATGTATCAAAAGATGAAACGATCGTGCTCGGTCAATCCATCGAAGAGAAAAAAGAAAAACTGCAACAAATTGAGGCATTTAACATGTTTTCAAAAGCGGGACAAAAACTTGCGACATTCGTTCATTCGCTCGTTGAACAAATGTTCTCATTGATGCAAAAGGCAGGATAGCACTCCGCCTTTTCTTTTTTTGCGTTGAATATTGCGAACGTTGTTGCTATAATCAAAGCTAGCGTATTTCGGAAATTATAGGAGTGGAACATAGATGAATCGTGAAGAAAGACTAAAGAGACGAGATCGTATTCGCAACTTTTCCATTATTGCGCATATCGATCACGGCAAATCGACACTTGCTGACCGCATTCTCGAGAAGACAGGTGCGCTATCTGAGCGCGAGATGAAAGAGCAAGCGCTCGATTCGATGGAGTTAGAGCGCGAGCGCGGCATTACGATTAAATTAAATGCCGTCCAGCTTCATTACAAAGCGAAAGATGGACAAGACTACATTTTACATCTCATTGATACGCCTGGGCACGTCGACTTTACGTACGAAGTGTCACGTAGCTTAGCGGCGTGTGAAGGGGCAATTTTAGTCGTTGACGCAGCGCAAGGCATTGAGGCGCAAACGCTTGCGAACGTATATTTGGCGATCGATAACAACTTGGAAATTTTACCTGTTATTAATAAAATTGATTTACCAAGTGCCGATCCTGAACGTGTTCGTCAAGAAATTGAAGATGTCATCGGTCTTGACGCATCCGAAGCTGTGTTGGCATCAGCCAAAGTCGGCATCGGGATCGACGAAATTTTAGAGCAAATCGTTCAAAAAATTCCTGCTCCATCCGGAGATCCAGATGCACCGCTTAAAGCACTTATTTTCGACTCGCTTTACGATCCATATCGAGGGGTTGTCGCATACATTCGCGTGGTCGAAGGAACAGTAAAAGCTGGTCAAAAAATTAAAATGATGGCGACAGGAAAAGAGTTTGAAGTCGTTGAAGTCGGGGTATTCACACCGAAAGCGAAAGTCGTTGATGAATTGACCGTCGGTGATGTTGGATATTTAACCGCATCGATTAAAAACGTAAGCGATACGCGCGTCGGGGATACGATTACGCATGCCGACAACCCAGCAAACGAACCGCTTCCGGGGTATCGCCGTTTAAATCCGATGGTGTTTTGTGGATTATATCCAATTGATACAGCGCGTTACAACGATTTGCGTGAGGCGTTAGAAAAGCTACAATTAAACGATGCGGCGTTGCAGTTTGAGCCGGAAACGTCACAAGCGCTTGGCTTCGGTTTCCGTTGCGGTTTCTTAGGACTTTTGCATATGGAAATTATTCAAGAGCGTTTAGAACGTGAATTTAACATTGACATTATTGCAACAGCGCCAAGCGTTGTATATAAAGTATATTTGACAGATGGAACAGAACTCGCCGTCGATAATCCATCCAACATGCCAGATCCACAAAAAATTGAACGTGTGGAAGAACCGTATGTACGTGCGACAATTATGGTGCCAAACGATTACGTCGGTCCTGTTATGGAACTATGTCAAAAGAAACGCGGCATTTTCGGTGATATGCAATATTTAGACGAGCGTCGCGTTACGTTGACGTACGAATTACCACTTGCTGAAATCGTATACGATTTCTTCGATATTTTAAAATCGAGCACAAAAGGATACGCATCGTTTGACTATGAATTAATCGGTTATAAGCCGTCTAAGCTAGTGAAGATGGATATTTTATTAAATGGTGAAAAAGTTGACGCCTTGTCGTTTATCGTTCATCGCGATTCAGCGTATGACCGTGGAAAAGTGATTGTTGAAAAATTAAAAGACTTAATTCCACGCCAACAGTTTGAAGTTCCTGTTCAGGCAGCGATCGGCAATAAAATTATTGCACGTTCAACGATTAAGGCGTTGCGTAAAAACGTATTAGCGAAATGTTACGGTGGGGACATTTCTCGTAAGCGTAAGTTGCTTGAAAAGCAAAAAGAAGGGAAAAAGCGCATGAAGCAAGTCGGCTCTGTTGAAGTGCCGCAAGAAGCATTTATGGCTGTACTAAAGATGGACGATCAAAAATAAACCGCAGAACCATTCTGCGGTTTTTTAGTGTGCTCGGCATGAGTGCAATCTCTAGGGTGAAAGTCCCGAACTGCGAAGGCAGAAGTAGCAGTTAGCTTAACGCAAGGGTGTCCGTGGCGACGCGGAATCTGAAGGAAGCGAGCGGCAAACTTCCGGTCTGAGGAACAC
>NZ_JAIWYK010000014.1:0-8558 GCF_022030075.1 Anoxybacillus sp. LAT27 | reverse complement strand
CACAAGCCATTTTCGAAAAACAAAAAGCTGGAGAGATTACTCGTGAACAAGCAAAACAACAGCTTGAAGCACTCGGCATTTCTTTCCCTAAAAAAGAGGACAAACTCAACGAATTACTCACTAACTTAGACGAAGATACAAAAGCAAAAGCGCAAGCCATTTTCGAAAAACAAAAAGCTGGAGAGATTACTCGTGAACAAGCAAGACAACAGCTTGAAGCACTCGGCATTTCCTTCCCTAAAAAAGGGGACAAACTCAACGAATTACTCACTAACTTAGATGAAAATACAAAAGCAAAAGCGCAAGAATTGATCGAGGAAGCAAAAGAAAAACTCGCTGAGCTTGGTGTAGACCATCTCCCACACCGCGGATTTTAGTTTGGGAAAGCCCTCAATTGGCGTGGGATCTTTCTAGCATGTTGCTACCAAAAGAAAAGATAGAACGCATGATACTGATGGCACCTAAAGCAACACCACTCCCGTCGATCCAAAAAAGAATCCTTTGCTTGTCGCAAAGGATTCCTTTTATTTTCCTTTCGTATGTTGATGGGCATCGCGTTTCCAAATGAATTGTAAAACAAGTAAAATCGCAAAACTACCGAGCCCGATGACATCTGACCAAAATGTCGGATTAATGAGCATAACCCCAGCTGTAACAGAGAGAATTCGTTCCACCCAATGTAAACTACGGAGCCAATATCCAATCATTCCTGCTCCAATCGCAATCATCCCTGTCACGGCCGTAAAAATGACCCAAAGCAACTCTGTTGTTGTTGTATTAATCATCAACAATTGTGGAGATAAAACGAACATATACGGAATGATAAAGGCTGCAATCGCCAATTTAGCAGACTGAATCCCCGTTCGAATCGGCTCTCCCCCCGATACTCCCGCTGCCGCAAACGCTGCAAGCGCAACTGGAGGAGTAATGTCCGCAATAATACCGAAGTAGAAGACGAATAGATGTGCTGATAAATCAGGAACACCGAGTAAAATAATTGCCGGTGCCGCAATAGTTGACGTAATGACATAGTTGGCAGTCGTCGGTGAACCCATTCCTAACACAATGGCCGCAATCATCGTTAAAAATAACGTCGGCAACAATTGTCCTCCCGCAATATCAAGCAAGCCGTTCGCTAGCTTTAACCCTAAACCTGTTTTTGTGACGATCCCAACAATAATTCCCGCTGAAGCTGTCGCTGCTGCTACACCTAAAGCTGTGCGCGCCCCGTCTACAAGCGCATAAATGAGATCTACAGGCTTCATTTTTGACGCCCGATTCAAAAACCCGACTACAATAGCAATGACAATTGAGTATAACGCAGCATGTGTGACAGTTACACCTGCCATCAATAACGCAATGACTGAAACGATAGGCACTAATAAATAAATTTTCTTAAGCACTTCTTTTCGGTCAGGCATTTCTTCTTTAGACAATCCACTTAATCCGATCCGTTTCGCTTCAAAATGTGTCATAATCCAAATGCCCGCAAAGTACAAAAGCGCAGGAATCGTCGCTGCTTTCGCAATATCCCAATACGTCAATCCCCCACCGATAAATTCAACCATAAGAAACGCTGCTGCTCCCATAATAGGTGGCATCAATTGTCCACCCGTGGACGCCGCCGCTTCTACCGCTCCAGCAAACTCTTTTTTGTATCCAAGTTTTTTCATCATCGGAATCGTAAATGATCCAGAGGTGACGACGTTCGCCACTGAACTTCCGCTAATCGTTCCTTGGAGAGCACTTGAAAAAATCGCTACTTTCGCCGGACCGCCTGTGCTTCGACCTGCAATGGCGACGGCTAAATCATTAAAATATTGCCCGACACCTGTTTTGACGAGAAACGAACCAAACAGTAAAAACAAGAAGATAAACGTCGATGATACCCCTAATGGTGTACCTAAAATACCTTCTGTCGTAAAAAACATCGTTTGAACTAAACGCTGCAAACTTAAACCACTATGACGCAAAAAGTTTGGCATCATTTCGCCAAAATAGCCGTACGACAAAAATAAAATGGCGATAATCATAATTGGCAATCCAACAGCCCGTCGCGTCGCTTCTAATACGAGTACGATTGCCATTACTCCCACATAGAAATCCCAGTCCGTCAACAAACCGGCACGCATAACGATCTCATCGATATGCATCGGCCAATATGCGCCGACGTAGATACTTAACAACGCCAGCACAATGTCATACCAAGCAATTTGCAGTTTTCCACGCTCCCTTTTTCCGCGGCGAGCAGGAAACAAAAGAAAGATTAAAGCTAAAGCAAAACCTAAATGAATGGAACGTTGAATTTGGGCTGTAAACACACCAAAAATCGCCGTGTACAATTGGAATAACGAGAAAGCGAGCAATCCGACAAACGTAACCTTTTGAAAAACACCCGTCAATTTACGTGTGTTCGATTCAGGATCGTATTTTTCTAATATTTGTTGTTGCTCTTCCGCCGACAACGTTTCAAACTTCTCTTTATCCATCGATGTTCACTCCTTTCATTTGTTGCCATACGCTCATTCGAATCGGAACAATGCGCACCCATACCCCTTGTCCAATTTTTTCACCGAGCATGATTTGCTTTCCTTCATAGACGAGGCGATGGTTCGCTCGCACTTGTCCGATACGAAGATGGATCGCTGGAAAATGACGGTTCATGTTCGTAATCACATATTTGCCATCTCTTTTTTCAAATACTTCATCTCCTTCGGCGTCTGCAGGCATCCCAATCCCGAAATTTTCATACGTTAATTCTGTTAACACAAATTCTTCATT
The DNA here is from genome assembly GCF_022030075.1 of Anoxybacillus sp. LAT27. Classification (NCBI taxonomy): domain Bacteria; kingdom Bacillati; phylum Bacillota; class Bacilli; order Caryophanales; family Anoxybacillaceae; genus Anoxybacillus; species Anoxybacillus sp. LAT27. The sequence goes on along the minus strand of NZ_JAIWYK010000014.1, from coordinate 5,777 downwards.
AGTTATGTTGTACGTTTCAACAACGTCAGTTAAGTGGATGGAATGCGTATAAACGATTTGAAAGGATGGCGATTCATGTATTGGAAGAAAGGCGATGAGTTTATCAGAATCTTCCAAGTAAAAAGCAATGACCAGTTTATATGGAAAAAAGAACACGAAAGCGATCACGGTGAAAAGGGGCAAAAAAAAGAAACGTTTCCATGAAAGCACGTGAGACCCCACCTTTAAACAAACGAAACGATAGACCGAGCAACGTCGGTCTATCATGCATCCATCTGATCGTTATTTTACACCTTTTTCAGTAAAGTATTTTTCTGCTCCTGGGTGCAATGGCATATCGCCAATTCCATCAAGTGCTGTCTCTGCTTTAATTAATTTTCCTTTCGCATGTGTAATTTTATCTGTGTTTTCAAAAATCGCTTTTGTAATATTGTATACTGTTTCTTCGTCTAAATCTTTACGGACGACAAGCATCGCTTTTACCGCGACCGTTGTCACATCAGAATCGATGCCGTACGTCCCAGCCGGAATCGTATCTTCCGCATAGAACGGATATTTTGCGATTAATTCTTTTACTTTATCAGCAGCAATCGGAACAATTTTTACTTCTTTCTGAGCCGCTAATGCTTCTACTGCCCCAGTTGGCGTACCCGCTGTCACAAATGCAGCGTCAATGTTTCCAGCTTGAATACCGTCTACAGACTCATCGAAAGACAAGTTTTGTACTTTAATATCATCTAACGAAATACCGTGAATTTCTAAAATTTGTTGTGCATTCGCACTTACACCTGAGCCAGGTGCACCAATCGATACAGTTTTACCTTTTAAGTCTTCAACCGATTCAATGCCACTATCTTTTGTTGTGACGATTTGAACCGTTTCTGGATAAAGTGTACCGATAGCTTGCACGTTTTCTACTTTATTTCCTTCAAACATTAATTCTCCATTTAATGCGTAAGAGGCAATATCCGTTTGTGTAAACGCAATTTCTGCTTCACCTTGTTTTAATGTATTCATATTTTCTGCTGAAGCACCTGAAGATTGAGCATTCGCATTAATACCTGTCTCATCTTGAATAATGCTCGCCATCGCTCCACCGAGCGGGTAGTATGTACCACCTGTTCCCCCTGTTAAAATGCTAATGCTTGTAACTTTCTCTTTTTCTCCCTCGCTACCGCCTGTGTCATTGTTACCACATGCTGCAACAATCATTGTAATCGCTAACAACAAGGCGAATAAAACTCGACTGCGTAGTTTCTTCAATGATAACACCCCTTTTTCTTTTTTTATAAAAACACAATACTATAATAACATATACACCTAGAAAATTGTCAAACAATTATGAGATAATTCCCAATTTATTAATCATTCACCAAAAGTTACGTTTTTTATAACAAGCGTCGCTTGTATTCCTAAGAGAAATCTCATAAGCCGATCCGTTTTTGTACATCACGTTCAACGAAGAAGTGGTAAAATTTTTTATGTCACCAAAAAGAAAAAAAGCCAGCTAGACGCTGACTTTCGTAACTATTCAACCATTTTGTTTATTCATCATCTTCTTCGTGGTTTTCGTCATTCGTTTCGTTATACTGTTCACTTTCATCTTCCTGTTGCTCTTTTTTCGCTATGTTTTTTCGCTCTCTTTCCTTTATCTCTTCTTTACGCTCTTTCCATTTCTTTTTTCGTTCTTCTACTTTTTCTTTTATCTCTTCCTTACGTTCTTTCACCTTTTCTTTTATCTCTTCTTTACGCTCTTGCGCCTTTTCTCTTATCTCTTCCTTACGTTCTTGTGCTTTTTCTCTTATCTCTTTCTCAATCTGTTTTCGTCCCTTTTCTTGCGCTACTTGTTCGACTACATTTTCTTCATTTTGTTTGTTCGACTCCGAATCGACCACTTCCGTACTCAAAGATTCAACCGTTCCAACTTTCTTTTCAACACGAGCGATCATTTCTCCTGATTGTTTGACAAATGCTGTTTGTGTCGCTCGTTGTTTTTTCTCATATTTTTCTTCTAACTCTTTCAACTTTATCTCTGCTTCATCTGGTGTAATTTTTCCTTCTTTCAATTGCTTAGCTATTTCATTTTTCTTCTCTTCGTATTTTTGCTGTTTCTTCGCAAGTTTTTCTTCGAGTTTCATTGTCATTCTCGCAATATTTGCTGTAAGCGCTTCTTTCGCTTTTTCGTTTTTTATTTTTTCAACGAGTTGTTGAAGAACGAGAATATTTTTTGTTACTTTTTCATCCATTCCATCTACTTTCTCTTCCATTTCTTCATTTTCAACCGCTTGATCTTCTGTTGATTTTCCTACTTCGATCGCAAGCTCCTGCTGCTCAAACGCTTTTTCTAACGTTTCTTTCGCAAGTTGTTCATTCCCATTTTCCAACAAAACTTTAGCTTCTAATATTCTTTCCTTCGCCAAATCTGTTAATAGTTTCGCTTTCTCCACTTCATCAAATGTAAGTGCTAACTGAATCCGTTCAACAAATGTTTTGAAAAAGTAAAGGAATTCACCAGGGACTATCGTTGGCTTTTCCGATTCGTCCATTACATCTGCTACCTGTACTTCTGTCCAATCTCCCTTCTCTTCCGAAGGTGCTGATTCCCCTTCGAATGATTGTTCAACTTCTTGTTCTATTTGTGTTTCTTCTCCTTCAGCTTGTACATCAATACTGTTTAATTGGATAAAAGCGAGAGAAAATACGACTGCAAATAAAACACGAAAAAACGGCTTCATTTTCCTCACCTCGCATCATTTTATGTGATAAGTCTCTTACTTTAAGTATCGAAAAAATATCTCAGCTTTTCAAATCCCTTTTTTCCTAAAAAAATTAGAAATTTGCCCCAAAACCATTTAGTACACAGGACCTATCTTGCCACTCACCTCATAATACGCAAAAAGAGAGGAAACTCCTCTCATTCACGCTGTCTTTCTTTACTTTTTCTCAAACACAGCAACAATAACTCCGACAATAATAAGCGCCCCACCAATCCAAAATGAAACATGTAATTGCTCATGTAAAAACAGCCAACCGAACAAAGAACCGACAAGCGGCTGGAAAAAGAAAAAGAGCGAACCGATACTAGCATCCATCATTTCCATCCCTTTATTCCAAAGAAAAAACGCCCCTGCGGTTGACACAACGCCGAGATAAATGACCCCAAGCACAACAGGAAACGAAAAAGTTACAGACGCCACTTGCCACCATTCCCATACCATCATCGGTGTTGTACCAATCCATGCGACAAAAATCGCATAAGTCGTCATGACTAATACCGACAGACGATCCGATGCGATTTTGACAAGCACCGATAAAAGCGCCCACGTTACTGCCGCTCCAACGAGTAGCACGTTTCCAAAAAACGAGGTCGTCTCCCCTTTACCAAATCCAACAACGACAACAACCCCTGCCGTCGCAAGCAAAAGCGCACTTAGTTTTCGTAACGTTAGCGCTTCATTTAACATCCAACGAGCAAAAATGACAATGAAGGCAGGCGTGGCTGACGTAATGAGCGAAGCCGTATGCGCATCCGACCATTTCGTCCCGACAAACTGTAATGAAATAGAAACGACATACCCGACGATCCCAATCGATATGATATGCTTCCAATCTTCTTTTTCTTTTGGCACCGGAACACGTTGCACCTGTAAAATTGCCCATAATACAAAAAAAGCAACCGCATAGCGAAGCCATACGAGCGTAAATGGCGGAACATAATCGAGCACATATTTACTTACGACATACATGCCACCCCAAATGCTCGCCGCAAGCGACAAATACAACGAACCGAAAAACGTTTTTCTCATCTAGCTTCCCTCCGTCTTTTTTCTTTTTTCTACAAGACGGAACGTGCGCTTGCCCCGTCTTAGAAGCAAGCAACTGGTTGATCGTTCTCAAACAAGTACATATACATGTTCTTCACCCCTATACGATGGTTATTTTTCATTGTATCAAATTTTTCTATTTTTCATAATAATAATTTTAAAATGTCCTTAGTCATCTCGCCATTCCACAAACAAAAAACCCGAGCTCTTTTACAGAACTCGGGTTTTCCGATGATTCCGACTGGGCTCGAACCAGCGACCTCCACCCTGTCAAGGTGGCGCTCTCCCAGCTGAGCTACGGAATCGTATGTTGTTGTCCTATCGAACACATTTTTTATTATACTGATGTCCCCCCACATTGTCAAATATTTTTTTTGAAAAATTTTTTAGCCATTGCCTAGGCAATGGCTAATGACGGATAAAGTCGATATGCGTGCCTTGGAAAAGACCGTCTTTATATTCGTATGTGACGATTAAACTGCCGATGTATTCCCCTTTTTTTCGTTCGAGAAGTAATACGGCCTTCAGTTTTTGTTTATCGAGCGCGTATTTTAAAAAGCGATCGAACGTCACTTTGACGCCTTTCTCGCCTTGACGGTTATACGGAATGAGCGCGTGCACATGATCGATAATCAGCTCTGTTCCTTCGTCTGTTTCCCTCATCTTCACGCTCTTCAAAACAACGGTGCGCGGATCTTCGACGATCATTTCTTCTATCCCGTTTTCGTGATGGGCAAATACGTGCACTTCGTTTTTATACGTGCCGTTGCCGCGCGCTTTCACGAGAAAAACGACAATATCTTCTTTTCCATCTTTTGTGACATCTACCGAATGCAATTGCGGAATCGCCTTCGGATCATTGACATGCTCCCATTCCGGAAACGCATACGTCTGTTGACCGACGTGAAGCGTAAAATGACGCACCCAATCTCCATCTTCTTTGCCACATAGTTGTACGTTTGCTTCCTCTAATTTTTTTGTGCAAGTATCCCCATTGAACAAAAGCGCTGTCATAACCGATAATAATAATGATAAAAACATACGCATCCTCCATACTTTTTCATTTAGTGTCAACTACCCAACGACTAAAGTCGTGGGCTTGCAACTCCCCAGAAGTGCAAGCGGATGTTATCCTCCTTCCTTCACTTGGGGTTGCATCAGGGCAGGTTGACAACTACCCAACAACAAAAGTCATGCTTTTGTTGTTTCTTCAACGATGTACTCGATTCCTTTTCGTTGAAGATTCATCGCACCAACTCGGTCATCGTTTGATGTGTATTGGCATGTTTGGCAACAAAACGTGTGCGTTTTCTTATTTCGGTTTGCTTTCTCTGTATGTCCGCATTTTGGGCACGTTTGGGACGTGTATGTTGGGTCTACCACAATCACTTTGGCTTGGTGTTTGCGTGCTTTGTACTCGATTTTTTGTCTTAAATCATAAAACGCCCAAGATACCATTTCATACCGATGGTTAACGGACACTTTTTCTGTTCTTTGGCGAACGCCTGTTAAATCCTCTAACACAAACAGCGTGTTCTTGCCATAACGCTCAACGAGTGCCTTACTGATGCAATGGTTGACATCTTGCATCCAACGGTTTTCTCGTTGACCGATTTTCTTTAATCTTCTACGGGCAGACGGAGTTTGCTTTTTTTGTAGTTGTCTGCGGAGTTGTTTATACTTTGCTCGTTTGTGTTTGATGTGTCTACCTTTGAAAAATAGCGTCTGTCCGTTTGAATCATAAACAGTCGCAAGAAAATTTACGCCCATATCTACGCCAACCACTTGGCAAATGTGATGAAGGTTCGCTTCTTCCATTTCTTTGGATACAGGAATATGGAGAAACCACTTTTGATGTTTATTCACTAACTTTGCTGTTCCAAACGTCCATGTTCCGTCGAAATACGTTTCAAGTCCTTTCGTTTGAAAAGGAACTTTGATTCGTCCTTCTAA
>NZ_JAIWYK010000013.1:0-10043 GCF_022030075.1 Anoxybacillus sp. LAT27 | reverse complement strand
GCAGACGGAGTTTGCTTTTTTTGTAGTTGTCTGCGGAGTTGTTTATACTTTGCTCGTTTGTGTTTGATGTGTCTACCTTTGAAAAATAGCGTCTGTCCGTTTGAATCATAAACAGTCGCAAGAAAATTTACGCCCATATCTACGCCAACCACTTGGCAAATGTGATGAAGGTTTGCTTCTTCCATTTCTTTGGATACAGGAATATGGAGAAACCACTTTTGATGTTTATTCACTAACTTTGCTGTTCCAAACGTCCATGTTCCGTCGAAATACGTTTCAAGTCCTTTCGTTTGAAAAGGAACTTTGATTCGTCCTTCTAACGTATTGATGGAAAACAACCCTTTGGTTAGGCTGTAATCTCGATTAAAAACGAGGTCTATTTGCGGTTTTTTAAACGCAATCTGACAACGCTTATGTCCATTCGTTTGGTTGGTTTTATATTTTGCAATCACCGTTTTTAACACAGACTGTGCCATTTGAGATTTTAAGCCAAATGTAGAGCGAAGTTTGCGGTACGTCATCTTGTGAAGTTTGGCTTGCACAAGGGTGTTTTCTTTGTATATCACTTCCGACACCGCATTGCACGCATCACGATATGCTTGCATCGTTTTTTGAAGAAGTTGTTCTTGTTCAGATGTCGGTAAAATTTTAATTTTTGCTGTTAAAGTCAATTTCATGTCCTCACCACCTTTCACTAATTTTATTTTATATTTTTTTAGTGAAAAATAAACAAAAAAAACGCATTCCTCCCCATGCTTGAAAGCAGGGGTTTCCTGCGTGATTAATCATGAAAACGAATGACGACCGCACCATGTTCATCGGTGCGAAATATGCGCACGTGATCGTGACGTAAACGTTCGATGACTTCCCGGTGCGGATGACCATATCGGTTGCCGCGCCCAACTGAAATAAGCGCCAACTTCGGACGTATATGTCGTAAAAACGATTCAGACGTCGACGTTTTACTTCCATGATGCCCTACTTTTAATATGTCGACTGGCAATGACGGGTACGTTCTCATAATTTGTTGTTCCCCTTTTTCTTCTAAGTCACCTGTAAATAGCCAATATGCTCCTCCCATCAATGCATACAACACAATCGAACCATCGTTTGTCGTCTCTTCGTTTCCAAATGGAGAGAGAATGTAAAATTGCGCTTTCCCAACCGTCCAACGATCGCCACTTTTCACTATTTGCACACGTGTCCCTTTATTTATTGCTTGCTCCATCACCGATTCGATTAAATCATTTCGTTGCATACCGACGATAAGTTTTCGTACACGAACAGCATCGAATATATCGTTTATATCACCAATATGATCGAAATCACCATGTGTTGCGATAAGTGCATCAAGCGTACGAACTCCTTTTGCTTTTAAAAACGGAACGATTACATCTTCCCCAACACGAAACGATTGCTTTCGTTTTTTCCAATGTTCATCAGTAAATGACATCGTTCCACCCGTATCAATCATATAAACAGCTTTTCGATAAGGCAGTTCAATATATATACTATCCCCTTGTCCAACGTCTAACATGACGACTTCACCGGTCGGACGAAAAAATGGCCAAATGACATGTGCGATCATAACAAAAAGAAACGAAAAACGAAACATAACCGCGCGCTTTTTCGATTCGAAAGAAAGAAAAAAGAGAAAAACGGAGACGATATAAGCAACAAGCAGCCATAGTGACGGACGACCGAGCGTAAGCACGAACATATCGGATAATGAGAGAACAAGTGCGTTCGTATGTTCAAGCACAACCGTCAATACATATATGATCAGAGAACTAACAAATGGCATGAACAAGTGGCTGAGAAGGGCTACAAAGCAAAGCGGCAAAATGATAAACGAATAAAGTGGAACAAAGATGATATTTAACGGAATGGATAAAAGAGACACTTCGTAAAAGTGATAAAGCAAAAGTGGTAATGTACTTATTTGTGCAATGAAAGATGTCATGAACAATTGGCGAACAATAGAGCGTTCGTTTTGAATGAACGAAGAGCAAATAATTAACGCAAAACAAACGAGAAAAGATAGTTGAAAACCGAGCTGAAATACAGTATACGGATTTTTCCCTAATAAAAGGAGGCAAGCGATACTTAACGCATCAATTGTGCGGAAACGAGAAGAAAAAAGGAGAAAACAACTTGTCATAATGGCCGCGCGCATTACTGACGGAGCGGCACCGGCTAAAACAGCATACAGCGGGATACACCCAAGCAATATGACCGTCGCTCGTTCTCTTGAAATACCGAAGCGAATAAACAAATAAAAACAACCACCGACGAGCAATGTCATATGCAAGCCCGAAATCGCAAGCAGATGAATAAGCCCTAACTTTTGATAACTAGCGAGTACCGTTGGCTCTATATCGCTTCGTTCACCATAAATGAGCGCTTGCATAAACGCACTTACGTCATTTGGAAAGTGATGTTGAATGTAGCGAACACCTTGTTGACGAATGATTTGTAATCGTTCTATCCATGTTACATTTGTGCGTGTACAACTTTCAAGAGAATTCGGACGAACGATCCAATGAATGCGCTCGTAAAACAAATAGCGACGATAATTAAAAGCATATGGATTTGTCGGCAAAGAAGGGCGTTCAAGCTCCCCTTTTAGTAAACATGCTGTCCCTATTTGAATCTCTTCCCATTTTCGTTTTTCCTCTTCTGTTCGAAGACGATAAACGAGCTGTAATCGTTCTTTTTGCCATTGGACAGTCGTTTTCACTCGATCGCCGTCAATATAAATCGGAGCAATGAATCGGACAAAAAATGTCGTTTCATTCCCAGAAAGCGTTGTCACATGATGCACAGCTACCCATCTGCTCCACAACGAGAAAAATAAATAACAGCACATGCAAGCGAAAAATAACGCTCGCTTTCGCCAAAGTAAAAAGAAACTATACACACATGACAATGTAAAACAAACAACCGATTTTGTTAGCATAGACAAGACGGCCAAAACGGCCGCCATCGCCACATAAACGATACGTCATCTCCCCTTTGCATGTAAAAAGGTTGGGATCGAGTTTACATCAAACGGGACGTGCTTGACCGTTACGCCAGCTTGTTCGAACAACTGCAAAGCGAATGGGTGATTTTTATAGTCGTTCGCATAATAAACAGCTTTTATCCCGCTTTGAATGATCGCCTTACAACATTGTAAACACGGAAAATGAGTGACGTATATTTCCGCCCCTTCTGTTGGCACACCAAACTTGGCACATTGTAAGATAGCGTTCATTTCTGCATGAATCGTGCGCACGCAATGGTTGTCGATGACATAACATCCTTCATCAATACAATGCGCCCCACCTGCGATCGAACCGTTATATCCCCCAGCAATGATGCGCTTATCGCGCACAATGGTTGCCCCGACGGCTAGCCTTGTGCACGTGCTACGTAACGCTAACAGATGGCTTTGGGCCATAAAATATTGATCCCATGTAATTCGCTCCATCTACTTCTCCCCCTTGTCCATTATGCCTTTAGTTTATCGTCAATTTTAGCGAACGACAATTTGTTCTTTTATTTTTTCAAGTGATTTCGAACCGATTCCACTCACATTCAACAAATCTTCCACTTTTTGAAACGGTCCATGTTCCTCGCGATATGCAATGATGGCGGATGCTTTCGCAGGACCAATTCCTTGTAACGTTTGTAGTTGTTCAATCGTTGCTGTGTTAATGTTGATTTTCCCACTTGAACGGCTCGTTTGACTGGCTGTTTCCACGATGATGTCTTCGCCTTTTTTCGGCACGTAAATGACCATTTCATCATGCACTTTCATCGCCAAATTTACTTTCGTTTCATCCGCTTCGTCTGTTAATCCTCCTGCCAGTTGAATGACGTCGTGAATGCGGCTTGTCGGTGCCACTTCATATACTCCCGCTCGTTTGACGGCTCCTTTCACATCGACAATAACGGGAGCTTGTTCCTCTACTTGTTGTTCTTGCTGTTCCTCTTGTTCTACATGCTCTAAAGGAAGCTGTTGTACGGGGGCGTCCTCTTGTTGTTGCACGATCCAAATGATCGCTCCAATGACAATTAAGCCTACATATATCCAACGTTCATATGTTTTTATCCACTTCATGCTTTCATCCTTTCATAAAAAGCATTATTCGTGCATACATATGACGTATAGTGGTGACGGATAAGGGGGGAGTACCGTTGAATATAGGTTTTATTGGAACAGGAAATATGGGAACGATTTTAATTGAATCGTTTATTAACGGAAATGCGGTAAAGCCAGAACAACTATTCATTACGAATCGGACGCTTGAAAAAGCATACAATATACAAAAACGTTACCCGGACGTCCACGTCGTGGCGACGAATGAAGAAGTAGCAAAACACGCAACGATTGTTTTTATTTGCACGAAACCGTTGCATATGCCCGATGTTCTAAAGCAACTTCGTCCGCATTTGACCGATCATCATTGCATCGTATCGATTACGAGCCCCATTTCTGTGCAACAACTTGAATCACTCGTGCCATGTAGCGTCGCTCGCGTCATTCCGAGCATTACAAATCGCGCACTCGCTGGAAGTACGTTAATTACGGTAAGTGAACGTTGCACAGAAGCAGATCGGACAACGATTGAACAACTATTCCGCTCCATTTCTCGCCCAATATACATAGACGAGCCTATCACCCGCATCGCTTCTGATTTAACGAGCTGCGGTCCTGCTTTTTTCAGCTACTTAATTCAAAAGTTTATCGATGCAGCCGTTCAACAAACATCCATTACGAAAGAACAAGCAACAACGTTAGCGACAGATATGATTATTGGGCTAGGGGCATTGCTTGAACAGCAATTGTACACGCTACCGACATTGCAGGAAAAAGTGTGTGTGAAAGGCGGCATTACAGGAGCAGGCATTGAAGTGTTAGAAAAAGAAGTCGGGGACTTGTTCGTCCACGTTTTTCAAAAAACACACGAAAAGTTTTATGAAGAAACAGAAAGAGTGCGCCAACAAATTGACAATATTCGCGATTAACAAAAAAAATCCTGCTTATTTGTTAAAGAAAAATCCCAAAAGTGAGGCACTTTTGGGATCTTTATTTTTGCGCGATGAAGAAAATGCGCTCGCTTTCTTTTGTCGGTTGCTGTTCTGTGAAATCTGCCCATACATGCAACAGGCGAAATCCTGCTTGTTTTAACCACATGACATATTGATCGACATCGTATGTTCTCTGTACGTGCATTTCATCGACTCGTTCATACACACCTTCTTGTAATTGAACAAAAAACGTGAGCTCATGTTCGACGCTATGTGGCCACGGTCCTTCGTAACAGTTCCATATGTAGCTCACTTGGTCATCATTGCTCGCAAACGTGCGATGATGTAAAAAGACGTGTTCCATTTTAAATAAAGAATGTACATCAAATAAAAACAATCCGCCAGGTCGCAATTGTTCATATACGCGCATAAACGTAGCGACGACGTCTTCTTCCTGTAATAAATAATTGAGTGAATCACAAAAAATGACGATTGTATCAAACGGCTCGAACGGGCCAAATTCGCGCATATCTTGCTGAAAAAACGAGAGGTTTACCCCCCGCTCCTCTGCTTTCATCTGCGCAATAGTCAACATTTGTTCCGACAAATCGACACCGGTGACGTCAAACCCTTTTTCCGCTAACCGAATCGCAAGTTCCCCTGTACCGCATCCGAGATCAAGCAGTCGTTTTCCATTGTGATACGAAGCAACCGTTCGTTCAACGAGGGCACACCACGCATCGTATGGAGCATCGCTCATTAATTGATCATACCAACTCGCAAATCGTTCGTACGTCATGCCCCAAGATCACTCTCAATGTGTTCATGCGGTGCGTCGCCCCATAAGCGTTCAAGATTGTAATATTCGCGGTCTTCTTTATGAAACACGTGAACGACAACATCTCCTAAATCAACTAAAATCCAACGCGCCTCGTCAAATCCTTCAACACGTTTGACTACAACACCATGCTCTTCTGCTTTTTCTTTAATTTCACGCGCGATCGCTTGTACTTGTTTATCGGAATGACCGTGACAAATCATAAAGTAGTCAGCGACAAGCGAAATGCCTTTCATATTTAACGCTACGATGTTTTCGGCTTTTTTGTCATCCGCTGCTTGTACTGCAATACGTAAAATATCTCGTTCTGTCATGAAGAAACCTCCTTCAATTTTTTAGCTATATCATTATACGTATGGAACGTATCTGGGTAAATCGGTTCGCGTTTGTCCATTAAAAATTGGATCGTATTTTGAAGCGCTCGAAACAGCGCACGATCTAGATGTTCTCGCGCCAACGCACGCACTTCGTCAACACCCGGAAACGAACGATTTGGCTCAATGTAATCAGCGATGTATACAATTTTCTCAAGCAATGTCATATTTGGTCTTCCTGATGTATGATAACGTATCGCTTGTAAAATGTCTTCATCTTGAATGCCGACTTCCGTTTGGACTAAATATGCCCCAACAGGCGCATGCCATAACTCTGGGCTATATGCTAACAAATCTTGGGGCATATGTTGTTCGATAATGATGCGCTTCATTTCTTCTTTTGTGCGGAATTTTGCATAGTCGTGAAAAATTGCCGCCAATTCCGCTTTTTGCACATCAGCTCCGTACAATTTCGCCAGTTCAATGGCTGTTTCCATCACGCCTAACGTATGAATATACCGCTGTTCTTTTAATTGTGTGCGCACGATCGCTAACGCTTCTTCACGTTTCATACAACCGATTCTCCTTTATATATAATTGAACCGCTTCCGGCAACAAATACGTGACACTTTTCCCACTTTGAATCCGCTCACGAATGAGCGAAGAAGAAACCGCAAACGTCGGCACGTCCACTTCGATGATCGGATACGGTGTACGAAGAGAATAGCCAGGCCGTTTCACCCCGACAAATTGCACAAGCTGAACAAGTTCGTCAATTCGATACCAATTCGGTAAATATTCAACCATATCTCCACCGATAATAAAGTAAAACATCGTATCCGGATATCTTTGCTTCAACAAAACGATCGTATCGTACGTATATGATCGCTCTTTTCGTTCAAGCTCAATCGTTTCAACGCGAAAGTGCGGTTGATTCGCAATCGCCGCCCGCAACATATGAACGCGATGCACATGATCCGTCACCTGTTTATCTTTATGAGGTGGAATGTAATTTGGCATAAACCATATTTCATCGAGCTGTAACTCCGTTCGTACATCATCCGCAATTAATAAATGCCCGTAATGAGGCGGATCAAACGTCCCACCTAAAATGCCTACTTTTTTCACCACAACGCTCCTATTTCGGCAACACAATTTGTTTATGTTCACGCGATTCTTTATATAATACGATCGTATGCCCAATCAGTTGGACAACTTCCGCCCCTGCACCTTCCGCTAACTGCTCTGCCACTACTTCTTTTTCTTCTTCGCAATTTTTTAATACACTCACTTTAATCAGCTCTCTCGCTTCAAGCGCATCGGCAATTTGCTTAATCATATTGTCATTGACGCCACCTTTTCCCACTTGGAAAATCGGTGTTAAATGATGAGCTAAAGAACGTAAAAATCGTTTTTGTTTTCCTGTTAACATGTTTTTCCTCCTAACTGTTGTATCACAAGTTGTTCCATTCGTTTCGTATTTGGAAAGATCCCTGTCCACTTTTCGAACGCTAGTGCACCTTGATAGACGAACATGCCTACACCGTTTTGCACGCGCGCTCCTTTTTCTTTTGCTTCTTGCAAAAATTTCGTCATGAGTGGATTGTAAATAATGTCGCTGACGATCGTCCCGGTTTTTAACGTTTGAAGGGAGATCGGCATCGTATCGACATGCGGGTACATACCGACAGACGTTGTATTAATGATGATGTCGTACGCTCCTAACCGTTCTTCTGCTTGTTCAAGCGAATACACAGCTGACCGTTCTTTTTGAATAAACGCCTCTGCCTTTTCCGTCGTGCGATTACATACATCAATAGCAGCTGCTTCATGTTTTAAAAGAGTAAAATAAATGCCGCGCGCCGCTCCACCTGCACCGATAATCAATATGCGTGCGCCAGATAATTCAATGTTCATTTGCTCGCATAACGCTCGGACAAATCCTTCACCATCTGTATTATAGCCAACCCATTTTCCGTTTTCATTAACGACTGTGTTTACTGCCCCCATTTGCTTAGCCGTTTCATCAAGCTCATCCATATATTCCATCACCGCTGTCTTATGCGGGATCGTCACATTAAACCCAGCGCATTGTAACGCTTTTAAGCCTTCTACCGCCTCTTTTAACATATGCGGTTCGACGTGAAACGCATGATAATGCGCATCAATATGTAACGATTGAAACGCATCGTTATGCATAAGCGGCGACAACGAATGATGAACAGGACAGCCGATCAGCCCAAATAGTTTCAAAATCCTCTCCCCCTTTGTGTTAAATGAGCGACTTCCGCAACATTACCCCAACGCCTTTTGGCGCATATGCGATGACTTGTGCCCCCGGCTCGTGACACGTCACCCAGCCAAGCCCTGAAAAAACGATATCTGTTTTTGGTTCTTTTAACGTAAAATGATGGGCGACAAGCGGTGGCAATTGCTCGCAATAGCTTTTGCGCGGCGGCTGCAACAATTCACCAAGATGTCTTTCATACAATTCATCGGCATGTTCACGTTTCGTTCGATGAATAAATAATTCATTCGACATATAACATACAAATGGACGTCTCCCACCACTTACATAATCTAATCGAGCAAGCCCACCAAAAAACAACGTCTGTTGTTCGTTCAATTGATATACTTTCGGCTTAATTTCTTTTTTCGGTGTAATGACTTTTAAATCTTTCTTGTCAACGAAATGCGCCATTTGATGATGGTTTATAATTCCCGGTGTATCATGAAGCGCTGAGCCATCATCGAGTGGAATTTCAATCATATCAAGCGTTGTCCCTGGAAAATATGATGTCGTAATGACATTTCCTTTACCCGTCGCTTCTTTAATAATACGGTTAATAAACGTTGATTTTCCAACGTTCGTACAACCGACAACATATACGTCTTTTCCGTTGCGATACTCGTCAATCGCCGTCATGACTTCCTTCATGCCATATCCTTTATGTGCACTAACTAAAAAAACGTCACGCGGCTGTAAGCCAAGTTCTCGTGCAGTTTGTTTCATCCAACGCGTGACCTTTTCATGTTTGACGGACTTTGGCAACAAATCCACTTTATTGCCGACAAGTAACACATCTTTTTTTCCGACAAACCGATGCAACCCTGGCAACCAGCTTCCATTGAAATCGAAAATATCAACGATTTTCACGACAAGTCCATCTGCTTGTCCGATGCCGTGCAAAATGTTTAAAAAGTCGTCATCTGTTAATGATACGTCTTGCACTTCGTTGTAATGTTTTAACCGAAAACAACGTTGACAAATAATCGGGTCGCGTTCAAGCGCTGAAAGAGGCGCATATCCGACTTTCGTTTCGTCTTCTGTTTGAATCGTTACTCCACATCCAATACAAATGACTTGTTCACTCATTATCATCACTCCCAATGAATCATACCTTTTTTTCGCATGACATTTAAAATTTTTCGTTCAATATTTCGATTCACACGCGTAAAAAAGCCGTCTGTTTGCGCAACAGGGACGACTAAAATCGTATGCAATCCGAGGCGATTACCGCCAAACACATCGGTAAGAAGCTGGTCGCCGATGACGACGACTTCTTCCTTTCTTAGCTTCATGTCGCGCAACGCTTGTTGGAACGCTCTCGTTAACGGCTTGCGCGCCTCGAAAATGAACGGGATGCCGAGCGGCTTCGCGAACGCTTCCACTCTTTTTTTATTGTTGTTTGACACGATTGTCACTTGAATGCCGCTTTGTTTCATTTGTTCAAACCAACTGACAACTTCCGGCGTCGCAAGCGGACGATCCCATTCAATTAACGTATTGTCTAAATCGGTAATAATCCCTTTCATTCCTTTTTGTTTCAAATGTTCTGGCGTAATCTCAAAAATACTTTTCGCATGTTCATTTG